>JASFER010000005.1:0-51017 GCA_050124755.1 Desulfobacteraceae bacterium | reverse complement strand
TTGTCCACCCCAACGATCTTTTAATGGTGCGATTTAATCTCGACAACTCCAACAAAGCCTTAATTCACAAGGCCGCCAGGGTGGTATCGGTAACCGACAATGAGGTGGGATGCCGGTTTGAAGGCACCGACAGTTATGATATCACCTTGGGATTCTACTTTATCTAATGGAATATCTGATATTGATAGGGGTTGGTATTGTTGTATTCAGTGGGTTCTTTTTAGCGATGTGGCTTAAAGAAAAAAGGGCCTCATCCAAGCCACCCAACAACGCTTGCAGTCAAATACATGTATGCCAGTGTAAAAACCGGGTATCGAACAGACCGAATTCGTGCCAAGATGAATAAACCGAAGGTCAGACATAAATATCGATAATATGCCCGGTGGCCGGCTGGGTGGGCACCACATACCCTTTTGGCCCATATTCAAGCCTTGACTGACTCTGTCGCCGCAAACGATGAACAGGTGTTTGCCAAGCCTCCTGCGGATCACGGAACCTTCCCCGTTTGGGGGAGTACTCCGGATACGGCGAACGAACCGGGCTCAATATGGGCAAGTTCAGAACTTCGCCACCAACGGTCATTTATATCTACCTCTTTGCCGGCGGAACGGATGTATCGCAAACCCATTCAGCAGGTTTGCAGCTCACTTTCTCCATTGAGCCAATTGGCCCTCGGTACCAGGCGGTCGGTAAATACACGTAAATCTATAGACCGCCGCTACCTTCATCATGGATATGTACAGCTTTACCCAGGAGAATACGGGGGCTTTTCCTGAGTTCGGACCTACGTGATTTCTTATCACAATTTGCTTAAAATGTCGACTCGACCATTTTAATCTTGCGATGTTTTGTATTCCCCGCAGGGATAACTTAAATATTATCTAAGTATGCGTACGATCCCCCAATCTTCAGGATCTCGGTTGGTATGCGGAAAAACAGTCATCGGCCGGGAAATGGCAAACTCCGTATCTGATGAAAACGTCAACAGGGGCAACATCCATACTGAATACCAAACGCCAATATGTTTACCCCGGTCGTCGAAAATGTATGCGCCGTTGGGGTCCGTATTGTATTCTGAACCCGGATTATTGAGTATCTCATCAACCATCCGGCGCAGTTTTTTCTCGTCCATTTCCACTGCCTGCCAGTGGGGAGAATTCAGGCGATATCCTTTCTTTATGGCCACTATGGCTTCCGGACCATAAGGAAGGCCGCAGAGATAATAGTCATAGCCAGGCATGAGTTCATAATTTTCAAATTTTTCCGATACGTTATAGCTGCGTCGAAAATGAGAAGGACCGAAAGCGCACGCCCCTAACAGCAGAGGCGCTAAAGCACATATCAGCGTGAATGGCCTCCAAGGGATTGATTTTAGTCTCATTGGTCACCTCACTAAAATTGATAGATGAATCGATAAAAGGAGCTGTCAGCATGCTTTTTTACACATAGGGATAACCACTGCAAAGGATATCGCAATGCCCTGGTGAAATTCGGCTTGGTCGTTATCACTTCTGAGCTGGGTCTCACCGGGGGATGGGCGCAATCTATCGATGCCAGGACCCGATGCCAGGACCGGGAGGGAAACCGGCATTTTTCCGACAGTCCGCCTTCCCAAATCTTACCACAGCTCACGCCGGAGGCGGTTACATCCCGAACCTGCCATCCCGGGGAGTACCTTCAGAGATAGACCCCGTTACAAAGTCTTGGGTTGTAATCGCGCCTCAGGCGGGACACAGAACCCGGTTTGAAAACAATCAGAAAAATCGCGACTGACACCGGATGAAGACTTTTCCCTTGCAAAGTTGGCACCTTATGGTGCAATATACGTAATTGAGGTAAGTGATTTAGCCCTGTCATGGAAAAATCCCACATACGCCCTGTGGCCTTGCTTTGCCCGTCAGCCCGTATCCATCCTTGCTCAACGCTTTCGCGCAGGACTCAATCCTTAATGATTCGATATTTTGGCATTATTTGTGCTTGCCTACCTTACAAATCGAGCCAATATTATTGCGCATACAAGTTATTGTAGTCTTTAAAAGGTTCGCGTGTCCTCTATGATTGAACCGACAAGCTATTCAAACCGGGATAAAAGTTCCATGGCCATGAGCCTGAACCCGGTTTCATTGGCATTTTCCGGCCCTTATGCAGAGTTGGAAAAACCTTTTCTCGAGCAACATAGTGAAACATCCCTAAGACGGCTACGAATTACAATAGGATTGGCACTATTGTTATATGCTGCCTTCGGCGCTCTAGACTATGTGGTCGTGCCGGAGGTAACGCGCCTTTTTTGGTTTATCCGCTTTGCCATTGTCTGCCCTTGCCTTCTCATTGGCTTGTTTTTGACACTATCTGCTAGCTTTAAAAAAATTATGCAGCCGGTCGTTGCCATATTGGTCATAATTGGCGGCGGCGGGATCATCTATATGGCCATCATCGGCCCGCCGATAGTCCAACGAACCTATTTCGCAGGCCTGATGCTTGTAATGATGATCAATATTACAATTATGCGGGCAAGATTTTTATGGGTAACAGCCGCAAACAGTTTGTTGGTCCTAATCTATCTTACCGCCACACTCATGAGCGAAAATATTCCCCAAAATGTTGTTTTTATAAATAATTTCTTTTGCTTATCAGCAAATCTGCTGGGTATGCTGGCAAGCAACACTTTAGAGTTTTACGCCCGCCGCGACTTCTTCATGTCCTATTTGCTGGAAAAAGAACGCCAAAAAGTTGAATTAGCGAACCAAAGGCTAGAGCAAACAGTCGAAAAACGCACCGCCATGCTGGCCCGGGCCAACGAGGAACTGCGCCAAAAAATCAACGCCCATCAACAGCTGGGTAAAGAAAAGAAGCAATTGGAGGATCAATTGCGCCAAGCCCAGAAAATGGAGGCCATCGGAACCCTGGCCGGCGGCATTGCCCATGACTTCAATAACATTTTGGCAGCCATCATGGGGCACACCGAATTGGCCCTGATGCAGATCAATGAGACACAGAATGCGGAGCGCTATCTATCTGAGGTGCTGCGCGCCAGTGACCGGGCAAAGGATCTCGTTCACCAGATACTGTCCTTCAGCCGGCAGGGCGACAGCCAGTTAAAGCCGCTGCAAATCAGCACCATTATCAAAGAAGCGCTGCGTTTGATCCGCTCAACCTTGCCCACCACCATCCGCATCAATAAATCCATTGAAGACCAGGAAAGCATCGTTGTGGGCAACGCCACACAGATTCACCAAATCCTGATGAACCTTTGCACCAACGCGGCCCATGCCATGAAAGGCGGAGACGGCACCTTGACCGTATCTTTGAAGGCCAGCGATATCAGCTTTGATGACATGAACATCACATCCCAAGGACAGCTGCCGCCCAGCCTGGGTCCGGGAAGATATGTTTGTCTGACGGTGGCCGATACCGGTCACGGCATAGCCCCCCATCTGGTTAACCGCATTTTTGATCCGTATTTTACCACCAAAGAAAAAGATGTGGGCACCGGCCTGGGATTGGCGGTGGTACAAGGTATCGTGCAAAACCATGGCGGCAGTATCGATGTGGAAAGCATCCCCGGGCAAGGCACCACATTTTTCATCTATCTGCCGCGGATAAAGAGCGAAATTAAAGATGAAATTAAAACCTTGAAAACCCTTCCAGACGGTAATGAACATATTCTGTTTGTGGACGACGATCCGGAATTGGCTGAATTGGGGGGCAAACTGCTGACCACACTGGGTTACCAGGTGGTCACCGAAACGGATCCCCATGTCGCGCTGGAAAGATTTATGGAGAATCCCCATTATTTTGAGTTGATCATCACGGACTTGATCATGCCGGGGCTTTCGGGTGAGGCGCTGGCCAAAGAAATCCTTCGTGTGCGGCCACGGATGCCGATAATTGCCTGTACCGGCTTCAGCGAAAGGTTGAATGAGGACCGGCTTATGGAAGCCGGTATCAACGGCGTTTTGTACAAACCCATCACCATCTATCATCTGGCTCAGGGTATTCGGCAGGTCCTTGACGGCCAGCCCATCTCTGACAATCCCAAACCCACCGACAACAATCTGTGATATAGAATCATCCCCAGGATCGGAAATCCTCTTCGAGTGATGGGAAATGGCTTATCTTCTGATGTCATCATCTCTCCTCCCTTAATCTTATGGGTTGATTATATCGTGGCTGCTGATCATTAATTGTAGGCCCTGTATCACGGTGCCTCACAGTGCATGGGCCATACTATCCGGTCCAATCCCAGCCTCCGGACCTTCAAGTACGAGCTCTGAGCAATTCGGGCCGACAACTAGCAGGTTATTGGGGAGTACGGATTGAATCTTTTCCATTTTGCCGGAAAAATTCCTATGCTTTTGAGAATGAAAGCCACCTAAAAGAACCAAGGCGTCGTGAGAAACATTTAAAATATTGCTCATGAAATCCCTGCTGGGAAATTGATGCCACTTATTAATTGCGTTATCTATTTCATTTTTCAGCGCTTGGTTCTTAATTGAGTTCTGTACGTTTTTATTTCTCCCGCTTTCAAGTGGGGTAAAAATATCCAGCGGCAAGCCGGAAACCCGGCAGATCTGCAATCCCAACTTCAGCGCATTCAAGGCACTATATGAACCTCTATAAAAGACGGCGATCCTTTTCCATGGTCGATATGCAAGGCTGGGGATCAGCACGGGAAATTGCGCGGTACGGATTATTTTTCTCACCATTGAGTCGATATAACCAACGCTTAATTTGGACAAGGGTTCTTTTATACAACGCGGACAACACATGAATTCGAAGGGACCCGGGATTTTCGGATAGTTTTTTACGGTATCGTTCTGCGGGATTATCCAATGGGGTTTTGTCCCTTCATTTTCAGTGAGTTCTTTTGCATGGGTCAGTGCACTTTCCGGTGTAACAAAATAAGACTTATCAAGTTCTATCTGGAGCCCACTGCTTTCATTTCCACAACACATTAAAAACCGCTTCGATTCAGGAATATAAATACTTAAAGAAAGATTTAGCATTTTACAAAAATGAATTGACTGGAGCAGCGTCTCTCTCCCCAGGGGTGTATGCCTATAGATATGTAAAAAACGATAATTCATAAATAAAATCCCCATCATTTAGCGTTAACAAGCCCAACGCCCTATTTGACGATAGATCACCATCGACAGAGCGGAAAACGGAAACCTATTTTTTCGTTGTTTAGATTTGGCGGATAGCAATCAGGAACTGAAAACAGGAGGAGACCTCGAGCTAAAATGGAGCAGGGTGATTTGTTTCAAGAAGACAGCGACAAGGGCGTGGAAGCGATCTTTTTTATTGTTGGGATAAAGATATTGGGAAATATGACTGGCGGGAGCCGCTAATTTGAATTTCCCATCATTCGATTCTTCCTCCTCACTGCTTATCACGTTACACTTAGATAAATAATGTATGTCTGATGCGATAGCAGCGTAGGCGAAAGAAGGGTTTTGAGAAAGAAAAAACAGGCTTGATCCACAAAGGATGTACATTAACATTGTTAATAATGTTAATATTTTTAATCCCTTGACGGATCTCATGGTTTTAGCCCCGATGTTAAACATAAAAATAAAAGGGTTGTGTACATTATTAATATTTAACAACTCAAATCAAAAAAACAACTATTTATAAGTGATCCTCGGGGATCGGAAAATTGCATGCCATCCGCCCATCAACTTGCAATTTTGAAAAAGGATTTGATTAAGGAACTTCAATCATCTGTAAATATTAATGATACGAGTGATATTGCCAAATACCTTACTTGCCATTGGAAGGGGGAAATCCGGAGTCAAACAACCAGATTAATAAAAATAAACTACAGAGGCCGGAGGACCCCAGAGCCAAGGCGACCGGAGGTGAAGCCGTAGTCCAACCACTGCGATCCCAAATGCGGAGGAATCCAAAATCAAACAACCCTGATGCTGAGAGGGTCGGAGGGCCACAGAGTCAAGGCGTCCAGGGGTGAAGCCGTAGTCCAACTACTGCGATCCCCTGGCAACGCGGGATCTGGGGCCCTCCGGCCCTCTCAGCATCAGGGTTTGGTGGCGATGGCGAATAGATTCACCCCATGCTTCTCAGAAATCAACTGGACATTATCGCCAAATGAGGATTCTGCGATCAACTCCCTCATGGCCCGTTCATCCCGATGGATCAGTCGCCAGTATACGATATTGTCCATAAAATCGCGATCGGGATTGGAGGGTGCAAAATTCCCGATAATTAAGGCACCCCCCGGCACCAATTGATCATAACAGCGTTCAAGCAATCTTAGCATTATTCGGTGATCCAAATAGTCACATAAGCCTGAAGAATAGATGATATCCTGGTGCGGAAGGTCTTGTCTGGCACGGCCCAACGCCCATTTGATCACATTTTCACGCATAAAGCGAACCGATGCATGATGGCGTGCCGTGTTCACATGCTGATCCGCATATTGCAGTGCATCGGCATCGATATCGATGCACAGCGCATTAATCTGTGCACTGTAATCGCATTGGCTCAACAAATCGAACAACTCCCGGCATGGCCCGCAAGCCAGATTCATGATGTTGATGCCCCGTTCTTTATCTTGATCAAGCCGTTCACGACAAAACTGATCCAAAAGCTCTTTTAACAACCGGCGACGGTTGCGCACCGCTTGGCAAGGTATCCGGTTAAGCAACCATCCATCTATCAAGCGGCCGAGTTTGCCATCACCCTCTGGTTTATTGCGGTAAATCAATTCTATCAATTCAAAGTCGCCGGCATATCCTTTGGGTTTGTAATAGGCCCGCTCGGCAAGCCGGCTGCGCATAAAATAGGGAAAAAGCTCTTTGAACGCATACCCCCACATCAGCGGCATATAATCAGACGGAATCCCGTCTTCATACACATCCAACCGTTGATTGAAAGTATCCAGCACTTCCATCCCTTCTGAGAGAAGATCACCGGAAATTTTTTCAGATGTATCCTTTTGAAGACGGTAGGAGAGGTCAAAAACCGCCGCTTTAAAATCTTCGATTTGCCGGTTCACTTTCTGCCACCCGGCAGAGCCAAGTAGATCTGCCGGAAGGGGTTGAAGTCCCTGGAACTGCTCCCTTCCCGTGGATAGAGAAGCCGCATAAGCCGTCAATGGCCCCCTGTCTGCCAAGATTTGCCGAAAACGCGTACAAACAGATCGAAGCAGAAACTCCATAAAGCTTGAATAGATTTCTGGATCGTGCTCACGAATGGCAGCCATGACCTGCTGGTTGAAAATTCGCACCTGGGCATCTTCTATTGCATGAATATTACGTGTGCGGGTCATTTGATCAAAAAAGCCAATCTCTCCAAAGATGCTCTGTGGTCCGATCAGGGCCACAACTATAGCTGTTTTCTGACTGGTATAAGAGACTTCAAAGGTACCCTTTTCAACATAATAGAAGCATTCTGCCTGCTCTCCGGTCACAATGAGCTCCTCTCCCTGCTTGCAGACCATTTTATCTGCAAAGGGCAACACCGCCTGGACCAGATCTTGATCCACAGCATCATGGCCATTTGGTTCTGATCTCATGGATTTCATTGATATTCTCCTTTTTTGTAAACAAAAACCCAAGCCCATGCGTCTAAGATGTCAAAAAGGGCTAATAAGGAGGCCATTATGAATCGAAAACGTGTTTTTTACATCATCCTGATCGGAATCGTCACCATTGTATTTTCTGCTCCGGCCTCATGGGCCGGGTCCCCGGCCCAACACCGCTTAGAAGGCGTCGCCATCGGTATCGGGGCTCTCATTCTAACGAAAGCAATCATTGATCATCATCGTCACGACATGGCGAGTGTTACCCCGGCTAGGTATTACCGTAAGCCCCATAGGCCCCGGCACAGGCCGGCCGGCTATTGGGAAATCGAGAAAGCGTGGGTGCCCCCAAAATACGATAGGGTCTGGAATCCGGGCCACTATGACCGACGTGGACGCTGGATAGCGGGGCATTATATGGAAATTGAAGTTGAGCCGGGACACTGGTCCAAGAGGAAGGTTTGGGTTCCCTACCAGTAGAAAGCAGGTACGATATCACCACCTCAAACGGTTCATCTGTTGATGACAAACACTCACACACCAGCCTCACGCCCACGGCGGCCGGGGTCCCACAAGGGCCTTGGCCGCCGAAACGGTCTTTTCTTAATTTGCAGAAATAAGTACGCGTATCTTTTCCAGGAGTTCGGAATTGGAAAAGGGTTTGGTGACATAAGCATCCACACCGAGATTCAAACCTTTGGCAATGTCCACATCCCTGTTCTTGGCGCTTAAATAAATGACTTTAATGTCATCCCATTCCGGATTTTCGCGTATCATTTGAAATATTTCATAGCCATCCAGATCAGGGAGCATGATATCGAGCAAAATCAAATCAGGTTTTGATGCGGATATTTTTTCCAAGGCATCTTTACCGCTTTGAGCCAAATCAACACGGTAGTTGTTTTTCTCCAATAAAAATTTCAGTGGTACCAGAATGCTTAACTCATCATCGACAATTAGGACTTTTTTCTGACCCATGACCCTAACTCCGCAAAAGCGGTCTATTTGGATTGCAGCACACAGTGGGGACCCGAAACACCGTGGACCGTTTCCCTCATTGACTCAATTCGCTATCTGCACTATGCTTGTGGCATTAATTGTTATCCTTCTGAAAAATAACAGAAAATGGGCTACGGCACAATTGCAAAATGAAGCGGCCTTAAGTAATGGACATGCCGTCAATCGTTAAATCGGGATAAAGGAGGCCCTTATGTCTATCGAGAGCAACCGCACCACACGGCTCATTGGACTGTTTTTGTTAGGGTATTTGCTGTTTAACCACCCCCTGATTTCCCTGTTTAACCACCCCTCCCTGGTATGGGGAATTCCGTTGCTTTATGTCTATCTTTTTGGTGCTTGGACGCTGATCATCATTTTAATGGCCCTTATCGCCAAGGGCAATTCCTGACCATTCCATCGGCAAGCAGCGATGATTGTGATACGAACCGATATCGATCCATCTATCATGCTCGGGATTCGTCATGCTGGCAACTGAGACCATCCTTTTCGTCTCTTTGTGCTATATCGGCATTCTCTTTGGGGTGGCCTACTATGGTGACAAACGTGCCGACATGGGCCGCAGCATCATCAACTCCCCTTATGTCTATGCACTCTCCATGGCGGTCTACTGCACAGCGTGGACGTTTTACGGCAGCGTCGGTCGGGCCGTAAGGGACGGACCCGGATTCCTGTCCATTTACATCGGCCCCACTTTAATGGCCGCTCTGGGCTGGCTGGTGCTCAGAAAAATCCTGAGAATCAGCCGAATCCACCGCATTACCTCCATTGCCGACTTCATCGCATCCCGTTATGGAAAAAGCATGACCTTGGGTGGTGTTGTGGCGGTCATAGCGGTACTGGGTATCGTTCCATACATATCCATCCAGCTGAAAGCCATCTCCACCAGTTTCTTGCTGCTGCACAATTATGGCGGTAGTCCGGTCACCGTTCACTTTGGCCAGTTGTCGATTTTTAAGGATACCGCTTTCTATGTGTCATTTATTCTCGCTGCTTTTGCCGTGTTGTTCGGTACCCGCAAACCCGAAGCCACGGAACGCCATGAAGGTTTGGTGGCCGCTATCGCGCTGGAGTCTGTGGTAAAACTGATTGCCTTCTTAGTCGCCGGCGGATTTATAACATACGGAATATACAATGGTTTTGGTGATATTTTCAGTCGCGCCCTAAATTTGCCTGAAACCAGCCAACTCTTTACCATCGAGCCGCGGACCGGCCCCTACACGAATTGGACCGTCTATATCGTCTTGAGCATGCTCTCGATCCTGTTGCTGCCGCGTCAATTTCAGGTGTCGGTCATTGAAAATGTCAATGAGGAGCACTTAAAGAAGGCCATATGGCTTTTTCCCTTGTATATGTTGGCCATTAATATTTTCGTCCTGCCGGTGGCCCTGGCCGGTATGATTGAGTTCTCGGACCAATCTGTCGATGCAGACACATTTGTCCTTCAATTGCCCCTGGTCCACAACTACTCAAAAATAGCGCTATTGGTCTTTCTTGGCGGTATGTCGGCGGCCACCGGAATGGTCATTGTTGAAACCATTGCGCTTTCCACCATGATCAGCAACAACCTGGTAATGCCCATTTTGCTTCACATTCCAGCCTTGAAACTCAATGAACGCAGTGATCTGAGCACATGGCTGATTGCCATACGCCATGCCGCCATCGTTGTCACCATATTGCTGGGATATATTTATTTTCGCCAAACAGCCGAATACTATCCCCTGGTGGCCATCGGGTTGGTCTCCTTTGCTGCAGTGGCCCAATTTGCGCCGGCGCTTTTGGGGGGTATCTTTTGGAAAGGCGGCACAAAGGCCGGGGCTCTGAGCGGTCTGATTGCCGGATTTGTTGTCTGGCTTTACACCCTGGTTCTGCCCACTATGACGGAGACGGGGCTCATCCCACACACGTTTATCCAGCCGGGTCCCTTCGGCTTGTCATGGTTAAGGCCGTTCCATCTTTTCGGCCTGACGGGATTCGATTCCATATCCCATGGTGTCTTTTGGAGTTTACTATTCAACACGGGGGCTTATGTGAGCGTCTCACTGTTCAGCAAGCAGTCGCCGCTGGAGCAAACCCAGGCCACCATGTTTGTAGATGTATATCACTTATCACAAGAAACCCAGGAATCTTTAGTATGGCGGGGCACGGCTTTTATTCCAGATCTAAAATCCCTGCTTGAACGCTTCCTGGGAAAAGAACGCACTGAGGAGGCCCTTGAACAATATGCCCAAAGCCACCAAATCGACTGGGACCTTTCTCACAGTGCCGACCCAAGCTTTGTTACCCATGTTGAAAAACTCTTGGCCGGTGCCATCGGTTCGGCCTCTGCCCGTGTTATGGTGGCATCGGTGGTTAAAGAAGAGTTGCTGGGTATCCAAGAAGTTATGGACATCGTGGATGAAACCCGTCAGGTGATTATATACAGCCGAAAATTGGAAAAAGCCACGGCAGAGCTTCAGGCGGCCAACGAGAGGCTGCAGGAGTTGGATCGATTAAAAGATGAGTTTATCTCCACCGTAACCCATGAGTTGCGCACTCCCCTGACGGCCATCCAATCCATTGCTGAAATATTGAGGGATTATCCAGATACCAATAAAGAGGAGCAAGGCAATTTTCTGGACATCATGATTAATGAAATTCGCCGATTGTCCCGACTCATCAATCAGGTCCTCGACTTCCAGAAAATCGAAGCCGGGAAAATGCAGTGGAACATCGCACCGTTGAATATGATTAAGGTCATCCAGGATGCCATAGACGCCACGCGGCAGTTGGTCACGGATAAAGAAATGCTCATGACCGTCAAAATGCCCGAAGAGATCCCCACCATTACCGGAGATCGGGACCAATTGATTCAGGCCATGGTCAATCTAATCTCCAATGCGGTTAAGTTTTGTGAACCCAAATCTGGCCATATCCAAGTAAGCTTGTTCCAACATTACAATAAACTTTACCTCAACGTCCAAGACAATGGAATCGGAATCAAGGAAGAAGACCAGAGCATTATTTTTGAACAGTTTCGCCAGGTATCACCATCCGGCCGGGGCCGCCCGCAGGGAACAGGGTTGGGACTGGCCATTACCCAACGAATCGTGGAATTCCATGCCGGCTCGATATCCGTCCAAAGTGAACTGGGCAAGGGAACCACTTTCAATATTGTTCTGCCCATGGAAAAACTTTAGAATCTTAGCAAATCCTTACCTTTACCAAGAAGGACAATATGGGTATGCCTTGTTGACTAATGATCGATGCCCATTTATGGTTGAGTATCCCCATTACCAAGGAGTGATATTCATGACTGAAAAAGCCTTTCAAGATCATTACAAAGATGAATACAGCGTCTGCTATGGTTGCGGGCGCCTGAACCCGCATGGGCATCAAATTAAAAGCTTTTGGGACGGTGAAGAATCGGTCTGTCGATTTACGCCCAAACCCCATCACACCGCTGTTGCAGGTTATGTGTATGGTGGGTTGATCGCCTCGGTCATCGATTGCCACGGCACCGGCACAGCCGCTGCGGCGGCATTCCGAGCGGCGGGACGCCCCATGGGAACCGAACCGGACTTTCGATTTGTCACGGCCTCTTTGCATGTCGATTATTTGCGCCCGACGCCTATTGACGCCCCCATGGAATTGCGGGGCAAAGTGGAAGAGATCAAAGGGCGAAAAGTAGTTGTCGCCGTCACATTGACTTCCAAAGGAGAGATCTGCGCCAAAGGACAGGTTGTGGCCGTTCAACTGCCGGACAAGCTCAAAGTGGCGCCAACTTAACCCCAATGTTGCATAAAAAAGATGGCAAAAGGTTAGAAAAACGTTGAGCGTATTGAAATCACACCGCGTTAAAGCACCTTGCGAGGAATAAACCAATGGTGAACTTGAGGATCGGACCGATTTTATGCCATCTTTTTTACCCTACGGGAAAGCCGGAGGACTCCAGATCCAGCGTTGCCAAGGGCTTGCAGTAGGTTTACTACGGCTGCGCCCTTGGCGCCTTGACTCTGAAGCCCTCCGACTTTTGCAACATTGGGGTTAATGGTTCTCTATCGGAGGAAGTAATTCCATATTTACCGAAGGAAATCGATTGCAGGAGGATCTGCAATGCATCAATCTGCCGTTGAGAAAGTCACACATTTTTTTTCCAAAGAAATCTGGAAGCTTAATAAAGACGAACTTTCAAAACCCATGGCATTTTTGCTCCGTCCCCTGCGGATTGTATTGCTGACCATCAGGGGATATGTTCGTGACAACTGTGCCTTACGAGCTTCGGCATTGACATTCTATTCGCTGCTTTCAATCGTTCCGGTAGTGGCAATGGCCTTTGGCATCGCCAAAGGATTCGGCTTGGAGCAGCGTTTGGAAAGCCAGCTTTACCTGCGCTTTGCGGGACAGGAAGAGGTCCTGTCGAAAGTCATCGATTTTTCCCGCTCACTGCTTGAGAATACCAAAGGTGGTCTGATTGCCGGTATCGGTGTGGTTGTGCTATTCTGGTCGGCGATCAAGGTCTTGAACCACATTGAGAACACCCTCAATCACATCTGGAAGGTCCGGCCCCGAACCTTTGTACGAAAATTTACCGACTACCTGACCATTATGATCATCAGCCCCCTGCTGGTGATCGTATCCAGCAGCGTCAATGTCTACATCACCACCCAAGTCAAGGCGATTACGGGTAAACTGGCGTTGCTGCAGGCCGCCAGCCCCCTGATCTACATGCTTTTGAAACTCCTGCCCTTTGGATTGATCTGGTTGCTTTTCATTATGATCTATATGATCATGCCCAACACTCAGGTTCGATTTTCATCAGGCATTATCGCAGGCGTCATTGGCGGTACCATCTATCAAATTACCCAAGGTTTCTATATCAGCGCCCAGGTGCTGGTATCCAAATACAATGCGATCTACGGCAGTTTCGCGGCCCTGCCGCTTTTCCTCATTTGGCTGCAACTGAGTTGGATGATTGTCCTGCTGGGTGCAGAGATCGCCTTCGCCCATCAGCACGTAAGCCACTACACCATGGCGACAAATTACCAAAAGACAAGCCCTGATTTTCGAAGACGATACGCCCTGTTGATTCTGAGACTGGCCATTCGGCGCTTTCAAAACGGGGAGCCGCCACTAACGGTTAATCAAATGTCAAAAACCCTGAAAGCCCCTTTCCTGCTCGTAGAACAGTTGATTGAACAGCTCCGCCAAAGTCGATTGATTGCAGCCGTGGAAAACGAAAAAAACAGCGGACCCTGTGCTTACCAGCCTGCCAGAGATATTCACACCATCACAATTGCATCAGTCATTGACGCCTTGGACAAACGGGGGGACAGTGACCTACCGGCGGAGAACGATACCGAATTTGCCGTGGTATCTCGAGCCGTGGAAGATGTTCGTAAAGAGATGGGAAAGAGTTCAGCCAACCGGTTGGTTAAAGATATCTAGTCAGCACCTTTGCCTGCGGCCATTCGATGAATCCAGGCATAGACGGCAATCAGCAATCCGCCTCCCAGCAGAATCCATACCAGCTGATCTTTGATCATATCCTTGCCCGCATGAACAAGCTGCCCGTAACTCATCCCTTCAGTGGTTGTGCCGAACCAATAGCCTAAAAGGGTTAAAATAATGACCCAAATACCGGCACCGGCGCCGGTGAAGAGAGAAAAGCGCAGGACATTCATGCGGGATATACCCGCCGGAATGGAAATTAATTGCCGCACCACCGGTATGAGACGGCAAACAAAGGTGGTGACTTCGCCGTATTCACGAAAGAGTTTTTCAGCCCGTTCAAGCTTGTCCGGGGCGATAAAAAAATACTTCCCATATTTATGCAGAAAGGGACGCCCCAATCTCAGGGAAAGGAAGTAGTTAATCCAGGCGCCTGCCAGCGAGCCGGCTATGCCGCAAGCAATCGCCAAAGAAATGGCCGGCCATACATGACCCGCCGGATAAAATTCTCCTCTCGCCGCCATGAATCCAGCGGGTATCATCACGATTTCGCTTGGAAACGGAATAAAAGAACTCTCCACTGTCATAAACAACAGCACCAGAAACGGCCCCCAGGTAGCCCCGAAAACGGCCACGCTCTCAAGAAACGGAATTAGAAAGTCAATCAATTGGGTCTCCACCCGTGCTCCCCCACCAACTTAACAAAGCGACACCCGCCCAAATTGGTCTGGTGGATGCCTTTCTGATCCCTGACCAGCTTTATCAAATCCTGGGAATGCTGGCTTCCCACGGGAATCACCATTCGTCCGCCAATGGCCAGTTGGTTGACCAAGACAGCAGGAATTTCAGGCGATCCCGCAGTGACGATAATCGCATCAAAGGGACTTTCATCTTTCCAGCCGGTGGTGCCGTCGGAGTAACGGGTAACGATATTGTGATACCCCAATTGATCAAACAGCTTTCGGGTTTTTACATATAACGAATGAATGCGTTCAATGGTATAAACACGGTAGACAATTTGGGATAAAATGGCGGCCTGGTATCCTGACCCGGTGCCGATCTCAAGCACTCGGTCTTCCGGCGACAGTTGCAGTGCTTGTGTCATTTCAGCAACAATATAGGGTTGAGAAATGGTTTGTTGTTCGCCGATGGGAAGCGGAAAATCGTTATAGGCCTGATCCATCAACGCTTCACTGACAAAGAGATGCCGGGGTACCGTCCCCATGGCCGTGAGAACCCTCACATCGGTAATACCTCTGGCTTCAATTTGTTTTTCCACCATTTCCTGGCGAAGACGATCATATTTCATTTAAGTCATACTCCCGGACCTCATCTACCAAAGGCCGCGAAACCGGTCAAGGGCATCCCGGATGCCCTGAGCACGCTGGCGTCCAATGCAACATATGGAAAACTCAAGGGCAATATAATAGCATGCTATCGGTCATGTGGAAACGGTATATTGCGCAAACCTCTTGCTATTTAAGTCAATCCCCCATTATTATGATACGGTTGTAAATCGATCCACAACCTCAATTCAAGGCTGAAAGCCCTATATGGAGAAAACCAAACATTTTATTATCTCCATTTTATGGGCCATCCTTTTGATCATGGGCGGAACGGCCGGATATATGATCATCGAAGGATGGAATTTTCTCGATGCCCTTTACATGACCGTCATCACGCTCGCTACCGTCGGTTACAGTGAGGTACATAAAATCAGTGATATTGGCCATATCTATACGATCTTTCTGATTGTCACCGGCGTGGGATTCTTTCTCTATGTTGCCGGAGCGGTGATCCAATTCATGGTAGAAGGGCGCATGCGCATTTTGATGGGGAGAAGAAGATTGGACCGAAAAATATCCCGACTCAAGAACCACTACATTGTTTGCGGCTATGGCCGTATCGGCAAAGTCATCTGCCACCGACTCCTGCATGAAAATTTCGATGTGGTGGTCATCGACAAGAACCCCGATCTGGCTGAAACGTTAGATGGATTGGGATTTGTCTATATCTGCGGCGATGCCACCGACGAAATCGTTTTGCTTAAAGCCGGCCTAAGAAAGTCTAAAGCATTGATTGCCGCTTTGGGCACGGATACAGACAACGTATTTCTCGTCCTGACGGGCCGCCAGTTGGCGCCGGATCTTCACATCATCGCCAGAACCGGTACAGAGGCAGCCAAAGCCAAACTATCGGCGGCCGGTGCCAATATCGTGGAAGCACCTTATGAGACCGGGGCCGCTTCCATGGCACAACGCATCCTTCGCCCCACTGTGACGAGTTTTTTTGATCTGGCTTTTGCCGGTCAGCACACCGATATTCAAATGGAAGAGATACCCGTAGCAGCATCATCCCCGCTCAATGGTATCATTTTGAAGGATTCGGGCATTCGTCAGAAATACAACCTCATCATTATTGCGATTAAAACAGCTGACGACAGCATGATATTCAACCCATCGTTTGAAACCAAGCTGCATGTCGGTGACACGGTCATTGCCGTGGGAGAACCGGCCAATCTGAACAAACTACAATTAGAACTTAATCCAACAATCGGATAAATACCGGGCAAGCCGTCTATATTTTGTAGATTATCCGTTCATTGGTGACAACGATATCAACATGTTTATCGTGGGATTCCATTGGAATCATGGAAATGATTTGGTCTTCAAATATTAAGCCGACTTTGCGAGTTGTGATCGGCAAATCAGGGATCAAACGATCATAGTACCCGTTTCCCAAACCGATACGGCCACCCTTTTCATCCATGGCCAAGCCGGGAATGATGGCAATATCCAAACAATCGAGGGGCACGGTCTTGCATCGTTCAGGATTGGGTTCCATGTTGCCACGCGGCCCTTCTATCAAATCCCTTGAAGGATCATCAACTTTCATCAGCGTTATTTTTTTTGAATCCGGGTTAAAAGCGGGTAACACAATGATTTTGTTATACATAAAACTTCTCTGAATAATCTCACGAGTATCCACTTCCGCCGTAGCCGGCGTGTAAAGCAAAGCAATGCGTGATTCAAGAAAATTGGCAAATTCGAACAAACGCTCCTCGATGGCTTTGGTTTTTGCGGCCAAAGGCTCCTCCCCAAGGCCGGTAATCATATGAATCATCTCATCCCGAATCTCTTGCTTCTTTTCTCTAATTTCCTCCATGCTGTATCTCCAAAACCTCCATTTAAATGCGTGCTAGCGTCAGCATCTATATATGTCAACGTACAATAATCATTGACCAAATCAGGCGTTTTCAGTAAAGTTGCGGCAAGTATCAGTCTCCGTTCAACATGCCATGAACCGAGAATTTGAACCGTGCCATCAACTTTGCCATTTTCAGAAGGCAAAACTTCACAAATATAGGGATTTAAATGTTAGAAATCAAGTTTGTCAGACAAAATTTAGAATTGGTGCGAAAAGCCCTTGAAAATAGAGGTGGAACAGCCGACTGGGATGCGTTTACGAATGCCGATAAACAGAGGAAAGTGGTTCTGGGAGAAATAGAGCAACTGAGACACCGGCGCAACGTGGTCTCAGACGAAATCGCTGCCTTGAAAAAAAGCGGTCAGGATGCCAATAACATGGTATTGGAGATGCGCAAGGTTGGCGAACGCGTCAAATTGCTTGAAACGGAATTGGCCCTTCATGAGGACACCATCTCATCCATTATCATGGGAATACCCAATATTCCGCACAATTCAGTTCCCATGGGAAAAGATGAAAATGACAATACCCTGATCAAAACCCATGGTACACCGACAAAATTTGATTTTGAACCCAAACCGCACTGGGATATTGGAGAACAGCTGGCCATTCTTGATTTAGGACGCGCCTCTAAAATCACCGGTGCCCGATTTCCGCTTATCACAGGTGACGGCGCTTTGATGGAACGCGCCCTGATCAATTTTATGCTCAACATCCATACGCTAGAGCATGGTTATACCGAAGTGCTGCCGCCATTCATCGTTAACCGTCAAACCATGACCAATACCGGTCAGTTGCCAAAATTTGAAGAGGATCTTTTCAAATTGGAAAACTGGGACTACTTTCTCATACCAACGGCAGAAGTCCCTGTAACCAATATTCATCAAGGTGAAACGCTCTCCGAAGCGCAATTGCCGATCTATTATACGGCTTTTACGCCTTGCTTCAGGTCCGAAGCGGGTTCATACGGCAAGGATACAAGAGGGCTCATCCGGCAGCATCAGTTTAACAAGGTCGAACTGGTCAAGTTTACTCAGCCGGAGACCTCTTATGATGAACTTGAAACCCTGCTCGAAAATGCCGAGACCATTTTACAGCGGTTGGAGTTACCCTACCGGGTGGTCACCCTGTGCACCGGCGATTTGGGTTTTTCAGCCGCAAAAACCTACGACATCGAAGTCTGGATGCCGTCTCAAGGCGTTTATCGTGAAATCTCGTCCTGCAGCAACTTTGAAGATTTTCAGGCGCGCCGGGCCAATATTCGTTTTAAACGCAAGGGGCAGAAAGGCACGCAGCTGGTTCACACCCTGAACGGCTCGGGACTGGCCGTGGGACGCACATTGGCGGCCATATTGGAAAATTTCCAGCAGGCCGATGGTTCGGTTGTCATACCGAAGGCTTTAAGACCGTTCATGGGCGGAAAGGACGCGATACGGTATGAAGCCTGAAAATTTCCCCAAAGAGATTCAGCCCTACTTGATTCCAAAGCCTACGGGCCAATTGATCTACAGATGCCTGGGGTGCGGATCACAGTTCGGTATACAGGAATTGGTTTATACCTGCCCGGACTGCGGACAAGTGCTGCTGCTTTACGATCCGCACTTTGACAAACTCAAGAATATTCCAGGATCCCTGTGGCACCGGATATTTGACTACCGTCGCATGGTGACGCTCCCCGCATTAAAGGGTATCTACCGGTTCCATGAATTTATCGGGCCGGTGATTCCATTGGATGCCGTGGTCTATCTGGGAGAAGGAGACACCCCCATCGTCGAGGCCAACCATCACCTGCAAAAACAAGTGGGCGTTCGTTTTTACTATAAAAATGACGGGCAAAATCCATCGGCTTCCTTTAAGGACCGCGGCATGGCCAGTGCGTTGAGCTACATCAATTTTTTAATCCAATCAGGCCATGTTGACCAAGTGTTGGCCGTATGTGCTTCCACCGGCGACACATCCGCTGCAGCAGCCCTGTATGCCGCTTATCTGCAACCCCGTATCAAGTCGGCCGTGCTTTTGCCACACAAGAAAGTGACACCCCAGCAACTGTCTCAACCCCTTGGCAGCGGGGCCCGGGTATTTGAAATCCCTGGTGTATTTGATGACTGCATGAAAGTTGTGGAGGCCTTATCCGAACAATACCAAGTGGCGCTGTTGAATTCAAAAAACGCTTGGCGCATCCTGGGTCAGGAATCATACTCCTATGAGATCGCTCAGGAATTTGAGTATGAGCTCAGCGACAAAGTGGTGGTGGTACCCATCGGCAATGCGGGGAATATTACGGCGGTGATGAACGGTTTCATCAAGTTCTATGAAGCCGGTATCATCGAGCACCTGCCGAAAATCGTCGGTGTGCAATCCGCCCATGCAGATCCGGTTTATCAATACTACAAGGAAAGGGACAAAAAAAAGCGCCGTTTTGTAGCCCAAACGGTGAGGCCGTCGGTGGCCCAAGCGGCGATGATCGGAAATCCCGTTTCCATGCCGCGGGTGATTCAACTGGAACAGCAGTACAATGAATTGGCCGGCCGCCAGCGGGTCTATTTTGTCCAGGTGACCGAACAACAGATTATGGATTGGCAGCTCACAGCCAATCAAAACGGTCATATTGCCTGTACCCATGGTGGCGAATGCCTGGCCGGTTTAATTATGGCCATACGCCAAAATTATGTTGAAAGTGGTGAAACGGCGGTGATTGATTCAACGGCCCATGCATTAAAATTCGCCGGTTTTCAGGATCTCTATTTTGCGGACAACCTGCCTTCAGAGTTTGAAGTGTCGCCTGACCCTAAATTGATGAATGCGCCTATTTTTATTCACCCCAGGGGATTGGACGAGGTGCCGGCACCCGGCAGACCTTTAGCTGGTGAGGCGTTTGACCGTTTTGTGCAATTGGTTACCGAGTCCATTGCGAACAAATTGAATCTTAAAAAGAATACCGCATGAGGCGATTTCAAAATGTTCAATCGGGCTCAAGATCAAGGCGGGGCGATGCGGCCAACCGCAGACATACATTGAGTATTTCGAGGATTGGACGCTTCGGCCCAACGCGGATATTGAGTTCGAGGGGACGTTTTGAAATTGCCTCGCATCATAATCATATTTCGACGAATCAGGTACTCATTTATGCGACGGCCCAATCGAAAAATAAAATTTAGATGGCAATGGATCGCCTTGCTGGTTTTTTTTCTGGGACCTGCGACGTCAGTGTTGGGCAGCAGCTTGGTCTACAAAAACTATATCGTACGCTATGATCGGGGCTGGGATATTCTATGCGAACCGTATGTGGTTCAAAAAAATGATTGGGTATTGAAAATCTTCCGGCAAAAAGGAGAAATTGCTCACAAAGATTTTAGGGATTTTTTGGGGATTTTCAAAAGGTTGAATCCTCACATCAAAAATATTGATATGATCCGCCCCGGCCAAAGCATCGACATTCCATTGCGTAAACTCGAACACGGAACTCTGCCCGGGCAGGCCACCGGCGTTGTGACCATTCCTTTTGTGACCTTGACAGAGGTGACCGAAGTCATCAAACAGCATTCGAATCGATATACGGTCCGGAGAGGTGATACCGTATCCCAACTGCTTGCCCGAAAGTACGGCCGTTACGGCAGCAAATCCTACCAGGAGGGCATAAAGCTCTTCAAAGCCGCCAACCCCCAGATCAGCAATTTGGACCTGATATATGCGGGCCAGAAGTTGTATCTACCCGATCCAACGATTCGGGAGAAGGAATGGTATGCGACCATGTATGATGCGCAAGGCAACCTGCGTAAAACGGTGGACCAGGGAAGCAAGGCGGCCGCTGCGCAAGACCGTTCAGCACCCATACCGCAAACAAGGATCATTCGTGCTCAAGAACCCGAACCCCCTAAGGGCGCCTTAGCGGAGGCAGCGGCTTTTACCGGTGCTCAACTTAAAGCCAAAGGAACTTATTTCCTGCCCCGACAGGGGAATCCAGATTTCGAACTCGATCTTTCCAAACACCCCCTAATGGAGTTCGACGGAGGCCCCAAACTGGTCTTTACACCGGGCAACAAGATTATGGAAATGGATAAGGATGCATTCCATGCCAATTGGCCGGATATCAAAGCTGTATCCGTAGATGAGAATGCTTCCACCGAACAATATGTCGCAGCCATCTTTGATGCTCTGGATGAAGATAGCAAAAGCACGGAAGAAATAACCTTTGAAAGACAAGGCGTACATGTCGCCGTTCGGGCCAAATGGGTTCGTCTTGAAAGTGAAGGCAGGCGATTGTGCATCACACCGATATCCGCACCGGACCAGCGGACTCCGGAATCCATCAGACGTTACCTGGAACAAAACGGCATCGTCATCAAAGAGATTCTACCGGGCGGCTCCCCAGTCCATTGGGACGACAATCTGGCACGACACGCCATCAAGAATGTTCTGGCCCTTACCCCGGCAAACCAAAAGGATTTCGTAAGGCTCCTGGCCAAAACTTTGGGATTCACCTTTGCTCCCAATACCGGCATCACATTTCCTTACGCCGGCATTCAGGTTGAAGCCTATGCGAACTTGCTTTCGACGAAAGCCGGACAAGAAGTGCTGGTGGATTTTGGCGATCTTTACGGCGACGCGGTAAAAGCTATTAATAATACCGGCTTAAAGGTCATACAGATCACAGCCGAAGATAATTATGACGCCATTGCACAAAAGCTGTTTTCAGCCCTGTCCCTGAATTTTAAACAGCATCCGACGTTACTTGCAGCGCAACGGCCGGCCACATATAATACCGCCATCACCATTTACGGCTTGCTCTACGCTGCCGTTGACAATCAGCAGATTCTGTTCACCAGTGCGACACTTCACTCGGCCGTAACAGACATGTTAAGTGACAGAGGTATTGATGTAGTGGTTTGGTAGAAGCGTGGTCCCTTTTTCAATGAGGCCTTTAAATACGTCATCTAGTATGATACTGTTTTCACTCCTTGCAACCATGTGTGGATCATTATGAAGCTCAGAAGAACCCATATCAATTGTTGGCTGTTTTTTTCTCTTGCAGGTCTAATTTTTGTTTCGTGCAGCTCACAAAATCCAATCCAGAATAAGCGTCTGTCCGAGGCCAAACGCAATGTGGGAGAAGCCTACATGCATCAGGGAAACTATACGGCGGCGCTACGCGAATTGCTGGAAGCAATCAAGCTGTATCCGGAAGATCACATCTCACATAACGATCTGGGGATCTGCTATATGAACAAAAAGCGCATGGCCGACGCCATCTCTCATTTTAAAAAGGCCATAGCCCTCAAGCCCGGGTATGCAGCTGCCCGCAACAATTTAGGCACAGCTTATCTATCCCTTAAAGAGTGGGATACCGCCATATCCATTTTCAAAGAAATTTCCAAAGACGCCCTGTACGGCACGCCGCACTATCCCTTGTCCAACATGGGATTAGCGTATTATCACAAGGCCCAATACAATACTGCTCTTAGATACTATAAAGAGGCATTAAGGATAAACGGCAACTTTGTAAATGCGCTACGAGGAGCCGGAAGGACATATCTGGCAATGAATCAAGGCCGTATGGCGATACGCTATCTTGAGCGGGCGGTCAAACTGGCGCCCAAATCCCCGGATATTCATTATGAATTGGCCGAAGCCAACCTACTCATTGGGCAAACAGCTCAAGCAGTGGCTTCTTATGAGACAGCCATCGAATTGGCAATGCCCGAAAGCGATGTTGCCCAAAAAGCAAAGCGTCGGCTCAATGCCATACGATAATTATTGTGTCCCTGGACTAACTTGCAAAATGGGTGTGGCTGCCTCATGGCCGAAGCGGCACCACAGCCCCCAAATCCCAAGTGTCAAATTAAGGTATTCTACCGAGTTTGTCTTCAATCGGCCCCCATCCGCCATTAGAGGTGGTTTCAAAACCTTCAATTGGGCCCAAAATTAAGGCGGACGGCAGATTTAAACCGCAGGAATAGTAAACTATTTCGAGGATTTCAATCTGTCGCCCAACACAGAGATTGGGTTCGAGGGGAGGTTTTGAAACCACTAATAGACACCGGATAACAAATTAATCGACGGGAATTTAGAAAATAAAAACGCGGTTATCTTAAAAGCTTAAGCGGGCGAGGTTTATCCCCATAAGCGCTTAATTAAGAATAATGATAAGCCAATCTCTATGCAGGATATCGGATTTAATACCAGGCCGGCACGGAGGCCGGCCCTACGCGAATCACTTCGGTCCCTGGCGTTTTGAGGGTTCCCGGGTAGGGTCGGGCTCTGTCCCGACCGGTTCAGAAGACGGCTTTTTCAACCGACCTGGGCTTTATGGATAACCGGGAATAAAAAAACCTGCCCCCATTATTACGGAGCAGGTTTTTTTGTTAAAAAGGTCGTCGGACAATAATGGATAGATCGCTAATCAACCATCCCGGCTACGTTCTGCTCGAGCTGAACAATGCGAGGCGTAATGAATATCAACAGTTCATTGTTTTCTCTACCAGTTTGGTTGTTTTTAAACAGCCACCCCAGAAGGGGTATCCGTGACAGACCGGGGAATCCGGCGGTCGAATCCCCCTCTCTGGTTTTGATAATGCCTCCGATGACAACAGTGTCGCCATCGTTGACAAGCAATTCTGTTTGCGCTTCATTGGTTGCCAAAGCCGGTACACCGCCAACCAAAGAGTCTACATCATTTTTAGTAATAAATATCTTCATGGAAATGCGATCGTCCGGCGTGACATGAGGTGTGACTTCCAACAGCAAATCAATGTTTTTGAATTTAATGGTCGAACCGCCGGTGGAGTCGCGCTCCAAATAGGGATACTCCACGCCCTGCTTAATCTTGGCCTTTTTGTTGTCCAGAGTTAATATTTTCGGAGAGGAGAGAATGCGGCCCTCACCTGTGGTTTCAAGGGCGTTCAACTCAGCGGCAATCACATGTTGAATTCCGGACAAGCGTGAAAACTGAACACCAATGCTCGATGTGGCGCCCGGTGCGGGGAAATTCATGGAGGTAATGGTATTGGCGTAATTGGTGCCGACAGCGGCATTCTCTCCGATCTGCATAGCCCAATCAACGCCGAGCTCTCGCGAAAAATCCTCGCTCACCTCAACGACACGCGCCTCAATGATAACCTGGGAGGTCACCTTGTCAATACGCCTTACGATGTCTTCGGCTTGCATCACCTTTGCCCTGGTGTCTGTAATGATGACCTGGTTGTTCTTGGCATCCACACTAACCTTGCCGCGACCTTCGGTCAAAATTTTCTCAATGTGCGGTTTGACTTCGGATTCAGCATTGGAATAGCTGACGGCAATATACTTGGTCACTAGAGGCTCCAGCGCCTTGGCCTCTTCCCGAGAGGCCTTAATGGCTTCCATTTTGGCTTTGCGCAGGTCATCCTCATTTTTAAGGGTTTCCAAAGTGGCGATGCGGACGATATCACCTTCATGCGACTGGCCCAGCTGATTCATCCGAAGAACCAAATCAAGAATTTGATCCCAGGGGACCGGTTTATCGATGGTCATGGTGACTTTGCCGGTGACATCCTTATCAATGGCAAAATTCTTCCCGCTGACCTCACGTAAGATACGAAAGACATTTTTAATGTCCGTATCATAAAAATCAAGGGCGATCTTCTCACCGGTATAGGCCTTCTTGCGCGGCGCTAAAACGGCTTGAAGCTCAATATCATCCTTTACGCTTGCATCTTCGTAAATATCCGACAGGCCGGGTTCGGGAGCCGGCGCCTGTGCGGGGGAAGGCGCCTCAACCCCGGCCGGCATTTGATCCGGTTGAAATGTTTCCGCTCTCTCGCCGGCCAGCGTCTGTTTCCATGCCGGCAACTGCGCTTGTTCCATGGGTTTCGGAGGCACCGAAGAGGCTTCAAAATGAATCAACAACAAGTTGTCGGTCTGTTCGGCGTAATAAGGAACAGCTTCACGCATCTCGATGGAAACCATGGTTTCATTTATTTTCTTTGATGCCTGATAAGGGACCACACGATCCACGGCGCTATTGAATCGGGTGGTAATCAGCGCTCTTTGGCGGTAAGACGGAATGCGCGTATTTAATAATTGCACTTCAATTTTTTTAGGCCCCACTTTGTGTATACGATACGCTACGGCATGGGTGGTGCCCAGGACCAACGTGGACTTGCCCTCTGATTCGCCGAGGAAATCGACCTTATTCACCCAGGCAGTTGTCTTGGGGATGTCTGCTGCCGGTTTTCCGCTTAATTCGGCCCTGGTCTCAGGTGCTTGGGAAGGCTTTGGCGCCGCTGCAACCGGCTGTGCTTCAGGTACAGGCGTCTGTGTCTGTTCAGCCATTTCAGCAGCGCTCTCTGATGGTCGTTTGAAGGTTAACCAGACTTTGTCCCCTTCCTGGCTGGCCGTATATGTGGCATCGGCCGTCAATTGGAATTCAACGCGGGCCGTTTGGCCGTCATTGCCTTCACCGACAACCACCCTGTCAATCAATTCGCTGCCCAAGTCAGGATCAGAGGGCAACCGGTTTGTTGTGGTAGCGGGAAAAATGAGGACAACAGCCGGGGGATCCGGTTTTTTAAATGACGAAAAAGTCAGAGGGCCATCCGCGGTGATGGTCACAAATGTTGCCTCATCGGTTTCTGAGGAAGAAATGGAATCGATGGCAATAAGCCGGCCTGGCTGTTGTTGATCAGCGGCTGGTGCCCTATCAGGCTGCGTGGCACAACCTGCCAGCATGAATGTACACCCAAATAAAAGGAAAATTACGACCGCAAAGCTTGCTTTTCTTGTTGTCATTTTTATAGCTCTCCAGCTGGTTTCTGAAGTTTTAGCTCGGTATTCTTAATCTTAAACTCTCCCATGAGATCTTCAATCTCTTCCTCTATGATAATACCATCACGGTCAATCTGGATGACTTGACCGGAATTAAGTCCGATATAAGTGCCCTTTTTAATGACATAACCTTTTCCGGTTGCATCTTCGACAATAGCGCTATTGCCTTTTGGTGTTCTCATGATTGCAGAGAGTTTAAGCTGACTAAGCGCCACCCTTTCCAATGGAGTCTGGGGCGTTCTCCTTTTTCGCTTATCTTTTCCGGCGCTAATCGGCGCCTCAGGCTCATCCTTGAACAGGGGTTCAAACGGATCAAACCGATCCTTTGGATCATACGCTCCGGCAACAGCCAAGGATTCCTGGATTAAATCGGAAACCGCCTTAGTATCATCGGGTTTGTCTGTTGATTCATCCTTACCGGATATCTGAGCGGCAGCGGTTGGCCTTTTCTGAGGCGATGCTGTCTTTGACTGGGGTATTGCTGGCTTTTCAGCCGGTTTGCGTTTTTGATCGGCAATTTTCTTCTTAACTGTTTTGGGTTGTGTCACCGGAGGTGCCTTATCGCCACACGAATATATGCCGGCTATTGCCACAACCAAAATCCCAATTAATAAAATGTTTACTTTATTCCTCATATCCGCGATCACCTATTTTGCCCAGTCCATCAAAGGCCGTCCCATTTATTTTTTTCTTCCGGGTTTAGCCGCCTTTTCTATAAATTTATACGTTACCGCCTGACAAGATGTATTCAACATGTTGCTTTTGTCGTCTTTTTTAGTTGCAGGAACCATCTTTATATTGCGTATATTCACAATACGATGTAATTTTGAAACTTTATCATAAAATACAGCTACCTGATGATAAGTTCCAGTGACATTTATATCAACCGGTATCTCGGCATAGAACTCTTTTTTGCTTTCCGGCTTAGGTTGAAAAAGCATAAACTCCAGCCCGGCATCCTTGCCGGCCTCGGATACGCCGGCCAACAGTGACGGGATCTCTTCTTTTTCTGGAAGTGCACGCATGACGGTTTTATACTGGACCTCTTTTTTCTTCATCTCTGTGCGCCAGAAATTTAATTTCTCTACATTCTTTTTGGTTTTCGCCAACTCCGTTTGCACCTTATTCAATTGCACCTTCAAGGTCTCAATTCGTTTGTATTTTGGCCAAAAAAGCAACCAGATAGAGATTCCGATAATCACGACCAATGTACCGGCATAAATACCAATTCTTTGGGGCTTGGTCAGCTTCTCTATTTTCTGCAGAAAAGAAGTCGCATTACTTTTTGTGGAAATATTTTTTGCCATTATTTTTTGTCCTCGGCCTTGTCTTTCACCATCGGTTTCTTCTGAAATTTGACTTCGAATTTCTTAAGCTTTAGCTCTTTCCCCTTAAGGGTGTGTTGCTTAACTGACGCCAAACGAACATTCTGAAAACGATCCGATTTTTCTATGCGTGTCATGTAATCGGCAACCGTTTGATTATCCAGCGCGATCCCGGTAACGACAAAGTCAACATTTTTCTCTTCAATCTTATCGTACCACATCCGTTTTTCAACCAGCAGATGATAAAAACTGTCCATATTTTGAACCGGCTCCTTGCGATCGGCTTCCAAGGATTCAATGACTTTAATCTTACGATCTAAAAGAGCGAGTTTCTTTTTAATCTCCGCAATTTCATCCATCTGGCTTTTATATTTCGCAATCTGGGCTCGGGTATCCTGTATCTGCTTATTCAATTGATCGATGCGCCCGTTCAGATGGGAATTAAAAAACCACACCAGCAGAGCCACGATAATAATCGATCCAAAAAACACATTAACCTGAATGCGAATATTCTCTTTTTTTCGTGCAGCACGATATGGGAGTAAATTTATTCTTATCATTTGTCATCCACTTTGCGGGTTGCCAGCCCCATACAAATAGAAGCCTGGGGTGCAATACGTTCCAAATAATCTGTATCAAACTTTTCACTATCTATATAAAACCGCTGAAACGGATTAATAGTGCTCACTTCGGCTGATGTCTCTACCGCCAAAAGTTGGCGCAACTCTTGAATGTTCCCGCCTCCGCCGCTTAACACGATTTTTTTAATTTGATCATCCGGATAGGTGGAATAGAAAAAGTCCAAGGCCCGTCTGATCTCAGTACACCAATCGGCCACAACCGATGAAATGATATCGGACAAATCCTCGGGTGATATATTATCACTACCCTCACCGAACTTGATGGCCTCGGCCTCCTCGATTGAACAATCGATGAGCGAAGCTATCTTTTGATTGATCTGCCCGCAACCCAAAGAGACATCCCGCATAAAGACAGAATTGTCACCCTTCAGAATATTCAGCGATGTTTTGCTCGACCCAATATCGATAAGGGCCACATTCTCTTCGGCGGTGGGTTCGTAATTCAATTCAAACACGTTTTGAAGGGCAAAGGCATCCACATCGATGATTTTCGGTTCCAACCCGGCTAACTCCACCAGGCTGACATAATCGTTCACCATCTCTTTTTTCGCTGCCACCAAAAGGACATTCATTTGATTGGGATTATGTTCGTTTTCACCCAGAATTTGAAAGTCCAGATTCACATCATTGATATCAAACGGTATATACTGCTCAGCCTCAAAATGAATCGTATCCTGGAGCTGATCTTCCGTGGCTGTCGGTACACTGATTTTCTTGACGATGACGGAATAGCCGCCAATGGATATCGCCACGTTGCTGTTTTTAATCCCGTATGACTTGAATAGATTCTTTAAAGTATCCGCCACAGCTTCAGGGTCCTTGATCGCCCCATCTTCGACAAGTCCCGGGGCAATATCACTCATACCGAACTTTGATAGGGTAAACCCCTTTTTGCTCTCCACAATCTCGGCGGCTTTGATCGTTTTAGATCCGATATCCAAGCCCACCAGCCTATTTCGTTTAGCACCAAACATAATTATATCTCATTCTTTAAAAATTTTTTTGGCATCTGACAAACTGTATCCTAACGCCAGTAGGATTTTGCGTTTGGTCTCCATTCGACAAGGCATACCCTGTTCAATTCGCGAAATGGTTATGGGTGAAACATTTGCTTCTCTGGCGAGCTCTGATTTGCTCATCAACAGGGATTCACGAATTTTCTTTAAGGAATTTTTGGCCATGTTCAATTTTCTGCTCACTTGTATTTAAAAACGGACATCTCTTTCTCCGGCAAGCACATTTTCGCTTGCTTTTTTTCCGACACTGCCATCATCCTCAATAAGATTTAGGGTGCTGTCAAGTAAAATTATATATAATTTACATATAATTTTGTTTATTTAGATTATATTGTGTTCTAATTTTTGACACACCAACATATTGTGCCGATCCCATCCTCGATGTTGTGCCATAGCTCCCACTAATACCCATTCGGTTTGTCTTTGGTACCGCCATCAACCTCAAAACCTTTAATAAAAGTGCCGTAACATGCCGTCAATAGGCCTTCCTTGACTTATCCTGCCATCATCCTTTATATGTGCAAGGCAAGCAGATTGCTATTTTACCCAGATCGAGAACATTGCCTTCAGTATAGTGCGCAGTGACTTGACAATGTTACCATCGGCTGAAATTATGCAAACTTTAGGCCGAAATTATTGGCTGCATACTGTTTTCAAACCGGGTGCTATGTCCCGCCGGAGGCGGGATTACAACCCAAGACGATTGAAACACTGACGTGTTTTCGACTCACCCCCAAAGGACGTTTTGAACTGCCATTGGCCATTATGAGACCTCGTCAAATATCCGAACGCGCCAAACCGTTCCGTTTGGTAAAATACTTTTCATTCTCCAGCCTGATCCTTATTTTTTTCGGAACGATTGTATTGTCGGTCCTGAACACGCATTGGATCAGGTCCATGCAATTTACCAAAAGCGAAGACTACGCTTTTTTGCTGATTGAAAACTTAAACCACCAGGTTTTCATGCAATTTATTCTCCCTGTGGGTCTAAAATACGGCAAAATTGAATTGCGCAACAAAGAGCAGTTTGAACGCATGGACAGCGTCGTGCGCAGCACCTTGCACAGCTTTAAGGTCGATCTGGTCAACATTTACGCCATGACAGACCTGGTAGCCTATAGTTATCGCAAGGATCTTATCGGATTGGAGAATCTGGGCGGCGCCAGTTACGCCAAAGCGCTTGAAGGCGAAGCCACCTCTAAATTGGTTCAAAAAGGTAGCTTCTGGGAGCTGTTTCTGGGCGTACCCAAAGAGATCAAAATCGTCACCTTCGCCCCCCTTCGTGCGGAGAAACCGCTATCTCCCGTAGCCGGTCCTGTGCTGGGGGTTGTCGAAATCGTTCAAGATCTTTCCAATGATTATAAGAGTATATTTCGATTTCAGGTTTTGACCCTCATTACGGTCAGCGGTGTCATGCTGGTCCTGTTTCTGGTCATGACCATTGTGGTCAAACGGGGTGAGAGCATCATACAAAAACGCGCCCAAGAGCGTCTCAAATTAAAGGAACAGCTCAGCCGCGCCAAGCATCTGTCTTCTTTAGGCGAAATGGTGGCCGGCGTCTCACATGAAATTCGCAACCCGCTGGGGATTATCAGCAGTTCGGCTGAGTTGTTAAAGAAAAAAATGTCAACAAACGATGCTTCATCCCGCATACCGGATATCATCATCGAGGAGTCCAGCCGTCTCAATGACATTATTACCGATTTTCTCAACTATGCCCGGCCGAGAGAGCCCAACCTGTTCCACTGCGACATCGAAAAGGTGATTGAAAAAAACATCGATTTCTTATCCTCGCAAATGGAAACAGCCGGCTATGCGATTCATACCCAATACGACCGGCATCTGCCCAAAATTCAGGCAGACGCGGATATGCTTTATCAAGCCTTTTTGAACATATTGATCAACGCCATGCAGGCGATGCCCGCTGGTGGTGATATTGACATTGCTGTAAAAACCGGGGACAACAACTTGTGGATCGCTTTTGAAGATCAAGGTCCCGGCATTGAGAAAGTGGCCATGGAAAAAATGTGGGACCCCTTCTTTACAACCAAAGATAAGGGTACAGGATTGGGATTGGGCATCGTTAAAAACATTATTGAGGCACATAATGGGCAGGTTCGCATCAATAACCGCTCAGAGGGCGGTACGCGCGTGTCCATCAGATTGCCGATTCAATAGGAAGGGTAGTTATGGATACCATTCTTATAGTTGACGACGAGAAAAACTACCCATTGATTCTGAGTGCTGTTCTCCAAGAGGAAGGTTTTGAACCGCTGACGGCCAATAGCGGCAAGCAAGCCCTAGACGTCTTAAACCATTCAGATATCGACCTTGTACTCACGGATATGAAAATGCCTGAAATGGACGGCATCGAACTCCTGGAAAAGATCAAGGAGAAAGACCCCGAGTTGCCCGTCATCATGATGACCGCCCATGGCACGGTGGAAAAAGCCGTAGAAGCCATGCAAAAGGGGGCCTACAACTATATTTTGAAGCCTTTCGATAATGAGCGTTTGGTGTTGTATGTCAACAAAGCCGTCGCCATGTTCAGAATGGTTAAAGAAAACCGTCAATTGCGAAACGCTGTGGAATCCCAATACAGCTTTGGCAATCTCATCGGCAAAAGCAAGCCCATGCAGGATATTTTCGAAACCATTCGCAAGGTGGCCCCGGCCACGGCCACCGTCTTAATCGAGGGGGCCAGTGGAACCGGCAAGGAATTGGTAGCCAAATCCATTCATTTTAACAGTCCGCGCAGAAACCAACCATTTATCGCCGTGAACTGTTCGGCATTGGCGGAAAGCCTTCTCGAGAGCGAACTCTTTGGACATGAAAAAGGGGCCTTTACCGGGGCGCTGTCCATGAAAAAGGGTCGCTTTGAAATAGCGGACGGCGGCACGCTTTTCTTGGATGAAATCGGTGAACTCTCGCCATCGCTGCAAGTCAAATTGCTGCGGGTCTTGCAGGAAAAAGTATTTGAACGGGTGGGAGGCCTGCGTCCCATTTCGGTCAACATCCGGTTGATTGCCGCCACTAACAAGTCGCTAAAAGACGAAATCAACAAAGGACAATTCAGGGAAGACCTGTTTTATCGACTGAACGTGGTACACATTGTATTGCCCCCGTTGAGAGATCATGTAGAGGACATCAGGCCCCTGGTGGCCCATTTCATTCAAAAATACGGCAGCGAACAATATGGCGGATGCACGGCGTCTCGAGTGGATCAGGATGTGGAACGGCTGTTTTTTGCGTACAGCTGGCCGGGCAACGTTCGCGAGTTGGAAAACGTCATTGAACGCGCCATGGTGATGTGTTCCGATGAAGTGATAAAAGTGGATGATCTTCCCAAGGATTTTAAAAGAAATGCTTACCAGGATAGCCGACTGCGTTTAGATGATCTGCCCAAAAAGGCAACGCTTTATGAGACTTTGGCCTATGTGGAAAAACAGATGATTGAGCGGGCTTTGCAGGAAGTCGACTATGTCCAGGCCCATGCGGCGGCGCTGTTGGGAATCGGCAAAAGCGGACTCAATCAAAAAATCAAAAAATACAGCATCCAGATTGAAAAGCCCCCCACTGAATAAATTTATTTCGAACCTAAAACCCTGGATTGATAACTGGATAAATACTCACCGGATCTGAAAGCCTTAATATGGGTTACAGGTCCGTTTTTGCCTGTTTCCTTCCACGTCTATCCCGCAATCTTCTCACGCACAATATTGGCATACATGGAATCAGGAAACTCCGTGCTCAATTGTTGATAAGCCTCACGGCTTTTTTCGGCCTCCCCAATCTGCCCATAGAGCCTGCCCAGGTTGAACAGCGCCGCGTCTTTGAGGATGGCGGTTGATCCTTCCAATATTCTGCGGTATTGCTCAATGGCTTCGGGATATTCACCTTTTTGCTGGTATGCTGTTGCCAAGCCATTGAGAATAATATTCATCAGGGATGACTCGCCGCCAAAATCATCCAGGGCTTTTTGATAATGCCCGATGGCCTTGTCGTAGTCCAGACCTGCGCTGCTGATATGACCGTATAAGACGCGCCCCAGCTTGCCGGCCGGCAAATTGCCGTATTTGGATAATAACAGATCAAAGTCTGCGCTCACCGCCGCAAGCGCCTCAACATTTCCTTTTTGATCCAATTCGGTCTGATACTTGGTCAATGCTTGGCTGAACATCATTTGAGCGGTGTCGGTACGTCTCTCATTAAAATAAATATAGGCTGACAAGCCAATTATCAGCGTAAGGAATATGGCAATGCCGATACCGAGCGATCGTGAATTCTCTCTGGCCCAACCGATCAGTTTACCTGTGGATGTGATAAATTCATCCGGTTCTTTTAAAAGCTGCTTGCGCGTTACCCGTTTTTTGGCCATCTCTCCTCCGCTGATTCTCTGATATGCGTCCATCGCTCCTTGGGAATATTAGCTCCCACCACCTGACACACGGCATGCCCGCAACGGCTTCCAAGATCGCCGCATTGATCCAAAGGCATGCCGTTTACCAATCCATAAAGAAAGCCCGCTGCCCAAAGATCCCCTGCGCCGGTCGTGTCGATGGCCGATCCGTCTCCATAAGGTTGGATGGACCACTGTTTGCCGGCATGAGCCACAAGGCTGCCTCGCGCACCAATTTTTAAGACAGCGATATCCACTTGCTCCGAAAGGATTTCCAGGGCCTTGGACTCCTCTTTGATCCCGGTATACGCCAATGCTTCATCCTCATTGGCAATCAGAATATCCACATGGCGCTCGACAAATCCGGGCAACACATCTGCGGCCTCCGCAACCACATTGAAACTGGCCAAATCCAGTGATATCAAAGCACCGGCGCTACGGGCGGAATGCAAAATCGCCGTAAACAAATCTTGATTAAACAGCAAATAGCCCTCGATGTGCACAATGACGGCATCTTGAAAACAAGCTTCCGCCATTTCTTCAGGCCGGGCTTCAGCCGAAGCGCCTAAATAGGTCAGCATGGATCGCTGGGCATCGGGCGTGATAATGGATAAAACCCGACCGGTTGGGGAATCAGACTCAAACAGGAATGGTTCAACATTTTGTTTGAGCAGATCCCTTTGGAACAATTTCCCCATGCTGCCATTGCCACATTTCCCGACGAATCGTGACCGGCCGCCTAGCCGGCCGATGCCCACCATAGTATTACACGCCGATCCACCCGGAACCACAGTCGGTGTTTGACTGGCCCGATCAACGGTTTCATCGATAACGCTTTTGTCGACATAGGTCATACCACCTTTGACCGCTCCGGCTTTGTTTACAAAGTCATCATCTTCATGGGCCAGAATATCGACCAAAGCCGATCCAACGCCGACCACCAACTTTTTAGGTCCATTGATTCTTTCGTATACGTTCATTTATCACCAAACCAACGATTTGAAAATCCAGCCCACATCACCGTCCCTATGTTCAACTTTTAACCATCGCCCTTTTTTCTCCAACACTTTAAAGGGCGTGCCCTTGTCGGCATCAAATGCTAAATTGTGCTGTGTCCCCGGGCCGGTTCGAATGTTTGCACGTCGAACCCTCACGATAACCGTGGGTTCTTTATCCACCAGAGAGCTGTGAATCCATCCCATATCACCTTCAAAATCTTTGAAATGATACCATTTTCCTTTTTTCTCGATGACCAGCAGGGGATGGTATTTTTCGACTTGCCACAGGGTATCGGACTGGGTGTTGGGCTGTGCGCGCACGTTGGCGATATCCCCTTTAACCGCCACCCGCTCGCCGGCCATGGCAACTCCGGAAAACAGCATTACCGTGGTGATCATCAAAATCAATCGGTATCTTTTCATACGCTTCATCATTTCAGTTGGTTTGCCGGATCAGCCTTTGATAAAAAATCCCATCATCAAAACTAGGCCCGGGAAGATTTCCCACCTTCTTCAGCGGTCAAAGACACTTGTATCTTCCGGGCTAACCCGCGCCCCAAAACCAAACGTTTGTAGTCGGCGGCAATGACGAGTTGGCCGTGGCTGACATTGGTAATCACCTCAACCTCATCACCGATGCGCAGCCCCATGCTCATCAACCGCAATCTGGAAGCCGCACCGCCGCTAAATGCTTTGATCACCACCCGTTCGCCTCTCTTGGCGCTCTCCAGGGATATCAACCCATCCTGCCGCTCCATGCATTGCCGACAAATACCGTAGAGCTCCATTTTATGCTGGAGCATGTGAAATCCATTCTCCGCGGCGATCTTTAACTGAAGCTGTTCCATGACCGGATTTTGAAACTCGAAAATTTTCCTGCATTTGGTACAGATCATATGGTCATGATGCTGACCCAAATGAAGATGTTCATAACGGGGTTCGCCGTTATCGAACCGGTTTTGCTTTGCAAATCCGTAATGGCACATTAGCTCGATGGTATCTTTTATAAAATCAAGCTCAAATGAGGCCCCCTGCTGGTGCACCAAATCCACCAGTTCCTGAACGGTAACATGGCGTTCTGTTCTCAGAAAGACTTCCAACACCGCTAGTCGATCCTTGAATCGATCGATGCGATCCTGTTCGAACAGCTTCTTGAACTGCTCTTTTTCCTGTTTGTGAATCGCGTGTACTGCCATGGGCGTGCCCCTGCTGGAAAAAAGCCGGCCTGCTTAGCGGGAATGTCCCGGCAGTTCCCAGGTCGTGCAGGACCCGTTTGAGCAAGACCTTGTCTGGGAGGAGACCTTGGCCTTAGAACCGCCTCCGGGTGCCGTATTGAAGTTGGTGGAGCTTAAAATGCGCTCCAATTCCTCGTTACCGCATTTGGTGCATTTCATCTCCACATCTTTATCATTGGATCCCATCACAAGAATCTCAATATATTCTTGGCACTTAAGGCATTTGAATTCATAGATCGGCATTATAAACTCCTAAAAAATCAATTGTATAGCGCTCTCTTTTATTACCATCATGATGACAATGTCAAGAAATCAGCACAGAGCCGCTATTTTACGACGGACCTATGGCCTGCGCTAAGTTTCTTTTCCGAAGCGGTTTGTGAGCTACGCCAGTTTAAAGTTTTAACTATGTTTTCATATGTCCTATGCCTCTAATAAGAAGCGCTGAACCTTATTTTGAGTTACAGGTCCGTTTATCGGCCAACATCTCCTTAGCGTGATCCATGGTGGCAGGGGTGATCCGTTCACCGCCCAGCATGCGCGCCACCTCTTCCACACGCGCTTCGGCGGATAGACGCGCAATGGTCGTATGGGTGCGACCTTTGGAGACCCGCTTTTCAATACGAAAATGATGCCGACCATACTTGGCGATCTGGGGCAGGTGGGTAATGCACAGGATCTGATGATAGCGGGCCAGTGCAGCCAGTTTTTTGCCTACCATTTCGGCCACCCCGCCGCCGATGCCGGCATCCACTTCATCAAACACGACGGTTTCGAGGGAATCGTTGTGGGCCAAAATGGCTTTTAACGCCAAAACGATGCGCGACAGCTCGCCCCCCGAAGCAATGGCCGTCAGGGGTTTAATGTCTTCGCCCACATTGGGGGCAATCATAAAAGCGGCCCGATCCATACCGGATTCAGCGAGCAGGCAATCCCGGTTTTGGAGGTAGGAACTGGTTTCACTTGAAGTCTTTAGCGGTTCGATGGCCGCTGAAAAGCGGGTGTTGGCCATCCTGAGGGAGGTCAGTTCGGCTTCAACCGCTTTAGCCAGACTTTGAGCAGCCTGTTCTCTCTTTTTGGACAGGGTCTGCGCAATGGTGCAAAGGCGGCTATGAGCGGCATGGAGCTGATCGCGCAATTCAACAAGAGCGCCTTCGACATTTCCGATTTCATCCAGTTGGCGGTTGGCATCCGCCGCAAATTCCAACACTGCCTCAATGGAGCCGCCATACTTGCGTTTGAGCCTGTTCAGGATATCAAGACGTTCTTCAACCCGTTCCAATTGCAGGGGGTCCAAATCGATACGGGCCAAATAATCCCTCAGATTGGCAGCCAAATCCTCCGCCCCGTAAGCCAGAGATTCCATCTCGCCGGCAGGTTCCCTTAGCTCCGGGTCAAGAGCCTCACATTTAGCCAATGCCTTGCTCATATGCCCCAGTCGCTCAAACACGGCACCATCGATGCGGTATAATCCGTCCACACATTGCTGAACCGTTTCAAAAAGCATTTGGCCGTTTTTCAACCGCAATCGCTCGGCCTCCAGATCCTTGTCTTCATTGGCCTGCACGTTAGCAGCTTCAATCTCTTGAACCTGAAACTGCAACAGCTCCATTTGCTCGCTCTGATCGGCCTGTCGGCGTATCAATTGCTGCTCCTTCGCGATCAGTGGAAGCACTTGCCGATAGCTTTCGTGATATTTTTCCCGCAGATCCATGAGGCCGCCATATTGGTCCAGTATCAGCAAATGCTCTTCTTCCTTCAGCAAACCCTGGTGGGCATGTTGTCCGGAAATGCTGGCCAGGTTGGCCGTAATGGCAGTCAATATCTGCATGGTGGCCATGCGACCATTGATATAGATGCGATGACGATCTTTGCGGGAGATGATGCGCCGCACCATGAGCCCCTCTTGCGGGTCATATCCATGTTCCGTCATGACTTTGGCCACCCCGCTCTCGGGTAAGATGCTGAAAAAAGCTTCCAACTCGGCGTGATCCGCTCCGGTGCGGATCAGCGTTGCCGAAACACGACTTCCCAACAACAGATTGACGGCGTTGATGATGATGGATTTACCCGCACCGGTTTCGCCACTCAGTATGGTGAGACCGGATTCAAAACCAATGGTCAAATCTTCGATGATCGCAAAATTTCGGATGGTCAGTTCCTGAAGCATTGAACTTCCACGCCCTTATCAATGCGTTTGAGCTGCCGATATGCACCCAATGTTCGACGCGCCGGACCATCGGAATGGTCGCTTAGCCGGAGCCATAATAATGAAACCGATAATTGGAGTCAACGACCACTTGCAATGCGGGTGGGTTTGGATTGTTCATTGTATCATTGAAACCTGGTCATCAAGCATTGGCTAGAACATTTAGCACAAGCGCTGTAATGGAATATCGAACAAGGAACCGCAGAATGTCGATGTAAGGTATTCTGTCATTTTAAAACAATAATGGCAGAGCGCAGCGATTCCACACTTGGACATTGGATATTCCTTGTTCGATATTCTGCGGTTCAACGTACCATTTTTTTTTACCCTCCGGCTTTTGCAGCATCAGGGGTGCGTTTTTGGCTGCTGCGGCACCGGCCGGGCCGTCTTCTTTTTCCTGGGCGGCATCTTTTTCCAAGCCCCATTCATGACATAGCAACGCCAACCCCACTTGAGCCAACCCAGCAAAGCATAGGCCAGCCAAAGAGACCAAACCAGCATCATACCTCTGTACCACCAGATTGGAAGGCTCAATACCCAAGGCCGGGGCAAAATCTCTCCAATGCGATCCTGGTCCCAATGCAGCGCCCAGCTGTTTGAGTTGTTGCCCTCAATTTGCATATCGGGCTGCCCGATCAATCCCGCTTTTACCGAGGCAAAAAGGGCAATCAAGGCCATTAGGGTAAGCAAGATGAGCCCAATCTGCAGAACATTGAAGCCCAACCAATGACTGGGCATGGTCCGCTTCTCGCGTAAACCAAGGGCCAGCAGCCAGCCGACAATGACCAAGGCCGTAGGGACCGGAATCTGAGTCAAACCGAGACCAAGCAGTGCCCAATGCCAGGTTTTCAGGGGCGTCAGCGACAGCCGCCCCAATCCCAGGGCCGCCAGAATGATCACGGCGAGATAACTCCAAAACAGAACCGCAGGCCCCCATTGAGGCCCACCCACCATCAATATCCATCTTTTTTGGGGCATTTTGATGGTAACCTTGGCATTGACGGCGCTTTGACCCACGTTGATTGCCGGCGCCTTTAACAGGGCCCTGAACGGCGTCAACGCATGCCATTTTATATGGATGGTTTGCACGCCGGGTTGAAGGGGTACGGTGACCCATTGGCCATCTTGTCGCACAGGCAGGCTTTTACCGTTGACGGCCACTTCCTGCAAATTGGCATTGGTTGGCAATTCAACGGTCTGCCGCCCCCCGCGGCTGGTGTTAATCGTCAGGGCCAATTCTCCACGACTGAAACGCCTTCCCGGGTTCAGGGTCAATCCTGCGCGCTGGATGGTCAACACTTGGCCCGTCATGGCTTTGGGACGATGAACCTTTATGGTTACCGTTTCCCCGGGCCAAGGCCGCCATTGAGGTTGCCATTGCCCCCCGCGGTCCTGGTGGTGAATCACCGCAATGCCATCCAAATCGCAATGCCAAATGGGACTGGCATCCAAAATCCAGGACTCGGTCCATGGAACGGCCCGGGGCGCAGTCAATTGAATGGTCGGCGAAAGCTTCAGGGACGATGTGTATGTAAACCGGCTCTGCTCGGCGGACATATTGATCAGCACATGATTCCGGTCTACGTGCAATCCGGCTGTGGTCACCGATTCTGAAGCCATCAAAGGGACGCTGACCACAATGGGTGTTCCAATGGGTGTGACGCGCTCAAGGGTCGTAGTGACTTGCCATGTCAATCCCAAATGAAGCACCCGCTGAACATGCAAGTACGGTTGAAGAATATCGTTGCCCCGTTTTGATATTGTGTGCAACCGTTTATCTTGTGTGCGCGTGAGTTGGATGCTTGATCCCGTGGTCCCATTGGGCATAATGCCTTCCACAGCCCATCCTTTGGCCACCGAGGAAGCCAGATGCGGCTTTAGCGGCAACGGTATCTGGATGATGCGCTCCTGGGAAACCGTACCGAGCATGACAACCGTATGCAAACCGGCAGGGACCACCGCCCACAAGCCGCCGCCCTCATCCCTGGCAAGGCCGCTGATGGGCGCATTATCCAGCAATATCTGTTCAGGCGTCCATGATTTGCGATTCACGGGCAAGGGTATCGATGTTTGAACAGCCGCGTTCACCTTCAGCATGACCTGTAAATCATCCCCGGAAACAGCCACCTCCAATCTGGAAATATCCGCACAAAAGGGAAGACAATCCGGCGGTTCCAACAAACGTTGTTTTAAGGTTTCCAACATCTCCGGCGGTGGAAAAGAGCCCTGATCAGCCGCTTGGACCGGTGCCCAATGCGCGGCTGCCAAAAGCAATGCCACTGTCATCGTCTTACCGATATTGAGATGGGTTTGGATCTTTTGCCACCATGGTCTCCAGTCGATTACTCCCCAGACAAGCAAACCCAATAACGCGACACGCAACAGTGCCAACAACAAGTTCATCCAAGGCGAAATCAATAGGAGGCGCATGGCCTGGTCTTTGGCGACCGGACCATTCCACTGCAGTCGAATCGTATGCCAATGCCACTCCGGCAAACCCGGCCCAGTGGGAATCAAGGCGTCCGGGTCCTGATGCCAAACGGCTTTGCCGATTCGACCGATACGATCCGGCACTGGGGGTGGTGAAGCGGCCGGCTCTGCGAGTTGGCGAACCCTGGCCTTCTCTTTCAGCATTTTGCTGCGCCTTTTCTGAGGCGCCTCCTCCTGGGGTGTCTGAACGACCTGCCTGCGCTCAAAGGCTGCTGCCAGATAATCATTGTGAGGCGCCAACTGAGGATAGAACCCCCAGCGAACCTGATGGACCATGAACGGGATGGAGATGATCAGCAACGCCACTACAGCGCCCACCCCCCATAGCGAGACCACCCGCTTGATCCAATTATCGGGCAGCAGCGGCAATATCGCCAGAACGGCCAAAATATGCAGCCAAACAATGCGCGGTGCCCCCGGTTCCTGAAACAGCAGCACCATTGCGGCCAACGCCAGCAATCCCCATCGCCAATCCCGAAGCTTGAAAACGGCCAGCGCAATGATCAACACCAAAAAGAAGTCGAGCAGGGACCAACTCTGGATCCATGTATCCGATACCTGATCCACCCCCATGGCCGCCATCAGTCGCCAACCGGGCGGCAGATGGAGTTCGCCGGACACCTTTTGGAAATCATGATCCCAACCAACGGCGCGAATTGAGCCGGATCGCCTCGGCAGGCGTGCATCACTTTGCAGATTCAGGTTTCCCTGCCTCAATTCAACACCGGCCTTGTCTTGGTCACCCTGGGCGGTAATCACCTGATCCTTGCCATCCACGGCAACCCGGCCCAAAGCCACGGGTGCATCCATGGCCAAGGACCATTGACGGCTCAAGGTCCCGTGGATAACGTCTTGAAGGGTAAAACCTTTGCCATTGAAGTCCAGCCACCAGTGACGGAATAGGACCAGTTGATCGGGTACAGGGTCCGGGTCTCCCCTGCGAATCTCCTTCAGTATCAAATTGGATTTGGATTTCACCAGGTAAGCGGAATATCTTCGCCACTCATCGGGCATTTCGGTCTGTCCGGGCTCCACCTGGGCTGCGCCCTCGATCTCTACCATGCGTAAATGGTGCTGGGGCTGAAAAGACCACACCTCGTCACCAAACGGGGTTTGAACCGGCCCGATCTTCTTCACCGCCTCGGGCATGCGCACAACGATACGCACGTCCCAACGCCCCGGCCGCGCCTGAACCAACAACTGGCCGTCAGCATCGATACGGGCCGGCAACCTGCTGTTCAGCTCCATGGGTACGGCGTTTTGGATCAATACATCTTCCAGGTGAATCTCCCGCGCCTGGCCGGAAACGTTCAGACGCACCAAAGTGGTTACCCGCATGGGAATGGTATCGTTGATCAGCCTGAAGATGCGCACTTGCAAATTGTCTTGCCGGCCGGATTGGACCTCCCTTTCCTGGAGCCACAAACGCCCCTGGGCATCGATGACGGGCGCACCGATATGCTGGCCTCCCACCGTCAGGGAAAGCAGCCCGATGGAAGGCGGCACCCGCATCATCTCCGGCATACGCGGCCAGTAGAAACGTCCTTTGATAAGGTGCTCTCCGGGGGTCAACCGTACGGACGGATGACCGTCCCGGTTCACGACGGCGGCAGCATTGCCGTCGATGACAACACCGTCGGGCCACATTTCCGGACTGCCGGGCAGGTTCACCCACCCATTGGCAAACATCAACCAACGCTGTTCAAATCGGCCGCCATCATCCTTGACATCGACCATTAATCGTGACGGCCACTGGCAGCGTACCACGGCGCCATTGTCGTAAGCTGTCGGACAGAGCGCCGTCTCATGACCGTGGAGGACCCACGATCGCCAACGCGCCAGTTCCTGTGGAATTTCTCCGCTTGAAATATCGGCTCCAACGGGCAGGACCGACACGGTGACCATGAGCAAGATGACACACCCAATGTGAAAAAGACACTTCATCGTGAATCACTCCTTTTGGAAGGACGCTAATCAGGATTGCGCAATTCGGTTCTCAACAAAGCTCAAGCTGGAGTGTAAAGTCAAGTGCGAAGGTCCTTTGGGAAAAGTGTTCAGTTACAAGGGTACCGTTTAAAGTGGTGGATCGGTTCTGATTTTATATAAAAAACGGCAGAATACCCTTGCTTCACACTCAAAAATCAACGCCTCTTGAAAAGCGCTGTTATTTTGGTAAAAAGAGTGTGCTCCAGGCATTTTTGCATTTCAGACCTATAACCCAAAACAAGCTTCAGAGCTTCTTTTAGGGGCATATATCATAATAAAAAACAGAGTTTAAAGGTCAAAGTTGAGGATATGCGCCACGCTCCCACAATCGCCTATTTTATCACTTCCCATGGCTTCGGCCATGCCACCAGAGCCGCTGCGGTCATGGAAGCCATATTGCGGCAGAACGCCAACGTTCATTTTGAGCTCTTTACGACCTGCCCGGCGCAGCTCTTCAAGGCCTCAATTGGTGATGATTTTGGTTATCATGCGGTTCAGCCGGATATCGGACTGGTTCAATTATCCCCTTTAAAGGAAGATTTACAAACCACATGCGACCAGTTGGATGAAATGCTGCCTTACAGCAAAATATTAATTCACGGCCTTGCAAAGCAGCTCAAATGTTTGAACTGTTGCATGGTCATTTGCGACATTGCGCCTTTGGGTATCGAGGTTGCCGATAAAGCCGGAGTGCCAAGCATCCTTATCGAAAACTTCACCTGGGATTGGATATATCGGGGCTATCTAAAAGAAGAAAGGCGTTTGGCGCCACACATTGCTTATCTGGAAGGTCTCTTTCACCGCGCCGATCATCACATTCAGACCGAGCCTATTTGTAAGGCAACCAAGGGAGCCGTTACTATGAAGCCTATGTACCGCAATGCGCGATCCGATCGGCGGCAGGTCCGCAGGCAATTGGGCATCCCCCCTGAAAGCCGAATGGTACTGGTGAGCATGGGCGGTGTACCTGATCGGTACCCATTTCTTTCCAAATTACCCTCTGATCTCAACGTCTACCTGGTCATCCCCGGCGCAAATGGCCTGCAATCACCCCAAAAGCGTGTTCTTTTGTTACCGAAGCACTCCAATTTTTTCCACCCCGACTTAATGGTGGCAGCCGATGCCCTAATAGGGAAAGCCGGCTACAGCACAGTGGCGGAGGCCTATCAGACCGGTATCCCCTTCGGGTATATCGGACGCCGCCAATCGCCTGAATCACCTGTATTGGAAGCCTTTATCCGGCGGCACCTGCCCTGCATGGCCATCCCCATGGGAGCCTATGACAACGGCCAATGGATTGAACATGTACCCCAATTGTTAGCCATTCCCCGCAGCCGCCCAAGAAACCAGAACGGTGCGGATGACGCTGCCGGCTATATTCTTAAGCTATAGGCTTTAAGATAATGTTTTTGGACTGCGTTATCGGTCGTCGCGGTATTACAATACAGCTTCCTCCCTCTATCCTTGCCAAAAACATTATCTTAAAGCCTATATCACCGTCATCCTGACAAAGCGTTTCTAACGTCTGGATGCCACGACCTTATTGCATATTGACCCGATCTTTTCAATCCAGCACTCAACCTCATCGCCCTCGTTCAGTACCACGGGCGGATCTCTGAAGATCCCCACACCGGCCGGCGTGCCGGTGGATATGATATCACCCGGCACTAAAGTGATATCCTGGCTCAAGTCGGAGATGATATCTTCGATGGAGAAAATCATGTCGCGGGTCGTACCGTCCTGCATCACCTCACCATTGACGGTAGCCGTTAAACGCAGATTTTGGACATCGCCGACCTCGTCGGGTGTCACCAATGCCGGTCCCAAAGGGGCGAAAGTATCAAAGGATTTCCCTCGAAACCATTGCGAATGCGCGAATTGGGCCCGGCGTCCGGATACGTCATTCATCACGGTATATCCGGCAATATAATCCAAGGCCCGGTCTTGAGGAATACGCACTCCCTTTTTTCCGATAACCACCGCCAGTTCCACTTCCCAATCGATCTGGTCGGAGCTTATGGGCACTAAAATGGGATCGAAAGGACCGTTCAGTGCATTGGGTGTTTTACAAAACAACAAGGGAGCCTCGGGCATATCAAAGCCGCCCTCTTTTGCATGTTCGGCATAATTTTTCCCCAGGCAAACGATTTTTTCCGGTCGAAACACTGGCGCTCCGAGACGAACATCCATGGATTGCCCATCCGCCTCTAAACCAGCCAATTTTTCGATCCACCCGTCCCGGAAAAACTGTTCACCAATATCCGGTATCTCCGGATAGATGGATCGCAAGTCGACAATCTTGTTCTCTTTCCAGATCCCGGGCTGCTCATGGCCCGGCGGCCCAAAGCGAATCAGTTTCATGGTTACCTCTGCTTAGATGCTCTTTGTTTCAAGAAAGCAATGCCATGATAAAGACGCCATGTAAACCCATTTCAACACATGGACAAACAGGTCTTTACAAATCACGACAATCAGTCTAAAAGCTTTTTTACCGCGCAGGGCAAGCAATGGTATGGACATGATCTTACCGAAACGGCCTGGTAGATAACGATATCAGAATTTCACTTACGCACATGCCGGTTCAGTCCATGGCTAAAAATCGATGATCAAAACACTCATATTCAAGCGGAGCGTCCGGCGGGCGGGGATAAACCCCACATCTACAAAAAATTGGCTATTCAAGCCCCGGGTGGGGGGTATCCCCGCCCGCAATTTTTTGCAAAAGCGGGGTTTATCCCCATAAGCGCTTAATTAAAAATAATAAGACAACCTCTATGCAGGATATCGGATGTTATACCCGGCCGGCACGGAGGCCGGCCCTACGCCGATCACTCCCGTCCCTGGCGTTTTGAGGGTTCCCGGGTAGGGTCGGGCCCTGTCCCGACCGGTTCAGAAGGTGGTATTCGCGAAACCTAAAAAATCTGCGAAATATCCTTATTTGAGCGCTTATGGGGTTTATCCCCGCCCCTGCGTTCGCATCACCGAGAATTGCTGGTTCGAAGGACAAAATTTGACTAAAACCCTCTATACAATATAGAATGATTCGTAGTTGCGGCATTGAACGGCAGGAGGCTCTTGCATGGGACTGAAGCTGTCTGGCAAACACACCCCATCATTGCCCCAAAAGGGCGCTGGAAAAAACTCCATCGGCGGGCGCCAAACATACGGACTGGGCGATCTTTTCAACCGGTTGGGAACAGATCCGGCTGAAAATATTCACATCATCGTGCGTCAGGCGCGCGACGTCTTCAACAGCGCCTGCTCAGTATACCATCGTATCCACGATCGAAAAGACGCTATAATATGTTGGGCCGGCTACAACCTGCCGCCCGGTTTTCCTTCCCAAACACCTTCCAAGGGGCGCATCTGCTACGACGCCACCATCAAAGGCGAAAACCAACCGGTTGTACTGGAGGATCTGACCCAAACACGATTTCACGAGAGTGATCCATACATGGGGCGTTTTGGCCTCAAATCCTATTTAGGGTTCCCCATTGTATGCAACCATAGCGCCATTGGAGCTCTGGCGATAATGGACACGCAGGTCCGCCGATTTGATGATACCGATATTTATCTCATCACAACGCTGGCGAAAGCCTTATCACTGGAAGAAGAACGCCTGCGCATGAACACGGCCTTGGATCAAAGTGAATACGGGTACCAAGAGCTATATAAAATGGTTCGCATGATGGCCGATAATGTACCGGACCTCATCTGGGCCAAAGACATGCAAGACCGCTATATTTTTGCCAACCAAGCCATGTGCGACAAATTGATCAAATGCCGGCAACCGGATGATGCCATTGGCAAAACCGATCTTTTTTTCGCCCAGCAAGAGCAGGAAACCGGACACACCCACACCTTCGGTGAAATTTGCGTAAACTCTGACGATATCGTTAAAAATACGAAGGTTTGCGGTCGTTTTTTGGAAGAGGGACTGGTTCGTAATCAACACCTGATACTGGATGTTCATAAAGCACCTTTCTGGGGGCCGGACGGTGAAATGATCGGCACCGTAGGCTGCGGACGGGATGTGACCAAAGAGAAACAAATCGAAAAAGCGCTCATGAAAAGTGAACGACGCTATCGGGATCTTTATAACAATACCCCCATCATGCTTTGCTCAATGGACAAAGACAATCAGATTACCAGTGCCAGCAACCTATGGCTGCAAACATTGGGATATGACCGTAAAGATGTGATCGGCCGCAGTTTTCTCGATTTTTTCACACCTGAAAGCCAAAAAGATGCATTGGAGACATCCTTTCCCGATTTTTACCGCACCGGTAAAATGAAGAATCGCCCCTATCTGCTCCTCACCCGTAGCGGTGAAGTAAAGCATGTGCTCCTCAGCGCCATTTCACAAACCGACGAAATGGGCAATTACGACGGCGCATTGGCGTTTGCCGTGGATATCACCGAGACCAAAAGAACAGAGATGGAAAACACCCGGCTATCCGCCCGCTTGCAGCAAGCCCAAAAAATGGAGGCCATTGCCACCTTGGCCGGCGGTGTCGCCCATCAATTTAACAATGCACTGGCCGTCATTCTTGGCAATCTGGAACTTATCCAAATGGACGGTCTCCATGATGCGAAACTGAATCTGTATACCGAACCCATCAACCAGGCCGGACAAAAAATGGTCCAGCTCACCGGCCAATTGCTGGCCTACGCCCGAGGCGGTAAATTTCAAACCCAGACCATATCGGCCCATCGTTTTGTCATCGAAACCCTTAAAATCGTTCAACACAGCATGGCTCCCTATGTTGAGGTGGAAACCGACCTGGACGAAAATGCCGGGTATATCGAAGCGGATCTGACCCAGATGCAAATGCTGATGGCGGCCATCCTGTCCAATGCGTCCGAAGCCATGGAGAACCAGGGACGCGTGCGCATTAAGCTGGTCAATTCAAACGTCACCAAGGCGCAGTGCCGCAAGCGCCTCGGCCTTAAACCCGGCCGCCACATCCTGCTGAGCATATCCGATAACGGCAAGGGAATGGACGAGCAGACCTGCAGCCGTATTTTCGAGCCCTTTTTTACCACCAAGTTTCAAGGTCGCGGTCTGGGCATGGCCGCCGTCTATGGTATTGTGAAAAAACACGGCGGCCATGTCTATGTGAAGTCCACCCCCGGAAAAGGAACCACCGTTTCGATCTACCTCCCGCCGGTCCATGTCAAAGAGCAGGTCGCTGAAAAAATTGAGCCTTACATCGCCAAACAGAGGGGCACCGCACTGATTGTGGAGGATGAACATCTGGTCATGGAGGTCAATCGGGCCATCGTCGAAAAATTGGGTTACCGGGTATTGGAGGCCAAATCCGGTAAAGTGGCCATCGATATTGCCGAACAATACGAAGGTAACATCGAATTCGCTTTGCTGGATGTGATATTGCCGGACATGGATGGCAGCATGATCTATCCTGAAATCATGGAGAAAAGGCCTGATTTGAAGGTGGTGGTGTGCAGCGGTTTCGCGCTGGACGGTCCTGCCCGCCAAATCCTTGAATCCGGAGCCCAGAGCTTTATCCAAAAGCCCTTTACAGTGGCCGCCCTGTCCGCCGTGCTCAAAAAGATCTTTAAAACAGAAGATGGTGCTTAGGGAAATATATGGCAGGCCAGGAGGGACTCGAACCCCCAACACCCGGATTTGGAGTCCGGTGCTCTACCATTAGAGCTACTGGCCTGCACGAGGGTTCTTTTCGTATCAGCTCCACAATCCAAAGTCAACGACCTCACGTATCATACCTACCCAAAAATACTTCGGTAAACGACTTCAACGGGATGCCGGACCGGAAGATGTCCCAGATGTTCCATCTGCATCTGACAAGTGGGGCAATCGGTGACACCGATCCCGGCACCTGAGGCGTTCAACCGGTTGGCCATGGGCGTCCCAATCGTCTTGCTGAGCGTGTAGTTCCTGGCCAGCATACCCCAACTGCCGGCAATGCCGCAGCAGTGGCTGTTAAGGTCATGCAACTCGAGTCCGGGAACGGCGGCCAGAAGCCGTTTGGAACTATCGCTGTGGGGCTGAATGCGCAAGTGACAGGGGTGGTGGTATGCCACGGTCATGGGCAAATCGTTGAGTGGCAATCGATCCCCCTGCTGGTGAAGCAGTTGGGATATGTGAATGGTTTTAGCGCTGATCCTGGCTGCCGGCGGTGCTTCTTTTAACAGATACCCCCAGTCTTTCATCAGAGCAAAGCCGCAGGAAGAACAGGTCACCGCAATGTGATCCACTTGATCAAGAAGCGCCCCCCATCCCTTGAGGTTTTGGGACACGCACCGCCGGGCACCGGCAGCCATCCCTTTGGACAGGTGGGGCAAACCGCAACAGTACTGCCGGGGGACGTGAACGCGAAATCCCATTTGGGCCAATACCCCGACCGCCGCTTGGCCCAGCTCGGGCCGAATGTAACCCGCATAGCAGCCGGCGTAATATAAAACCGACGGCCCCTTGCCCGAAACCACCCGGGGCAATCGCTGGTAAAGCGAACGATGTGAAAAAACGACCATATCCCGCTGTTCGGCCAAGCCGGTCAATTTGGCCGCAAGTTTACGCACCATGGGCCTGCGCACCATGGGTGAAATGATCCCGGACAATTTGTGGGTGGCCCGGGCCGCCAATTCCACATGGGCCGTCAGACGATCCACCAGTGGGACGCCAAATCGACGGACAAACTGGGCTTTGGCCTCCATGGCCAGTTTGGGGATATTGACATTCGAGGGACACTCTGCAGCGCAGCTGCCGCAATTGACACATTGGGCCATGACGTGTTGGAACCCGGCGTCATACAGCGCCTGCTGCTCTACGGCACCGCTGATCAAAGCCCTCAGCACGTTGGCTTTGGCCTTGGGGGCGGCATCCTCATCACGGGTGAATTTATAAACCGGGCACATCCGGGTAGCTGTGGTAATGGTGGTGCACTTGGAGCAGCCATGGCACTTTTCCGCCTCCTGCTCCAGACGCTCCGGCCACAGGAGCTCGGTGGTCCTGCCAAAAGCCGCCCGGTATCGGGTGCCGAACCGCAGATGCCGTGTCATCTGGTCGGGATCATGGGCCGATTTGATGTCCGGGTTGAGTACTCCCTGGGGATCGAACAAGCGCTTGGTCTTTCTGAAAAGCGGATAGACATCCGGATACTTGCGCTGCAAGTAGGCGCTTCGCAGCCGACCGTCGCCATGTTCACCGGAAACCGTGCCGTCAAGGCCGTCCACCAGGTCATAAACCGCGTCCGCCAGGGTGCGGAGCAAACCCACGTCGCGGGCCTCTTTTAAATCCAGCAGCGGCCGGGTGTGCATCAACCCTTTGGCAATATGACCGTAAAGTACGAATTGCACTTTATGCCGCTGGAAAATTTCATAAATGCCTTGAAAGTAATGCACCAGCTGATCCACCGGCACGGCGGCATCCTCTACAAGAGCAAGTATTTTTTTACGGCCCTTGAGCTTGTACAAGATAGGGACAGCCGCTTTGCGCACCCCCCAGAATTTGGCCTTTTCCCGAGCTGTGGCCGCCGGATAGGCTTGTCGGGTCAACCGCGCTTGATGCAATTGGGCCTGGGCCTGGGCCGCCAATTGAGCACACCCATCTTCAGAGGGACCGTCAAATTCCATCAGCAGGACATTGTCGACACCTTCCGGAATGCGTTCATTCAGGGTCGCATCCGATGCCCGGGCCAAGTCGAGCAAAGACTTGTCCATGATCTCGATGCCCGATGGTCCCAGCGGCATGGTGAGTTGAACGGCCCGTGCCGCCTTGATGATATCATCGAAAAAGGCCACCACCAGCGCATCGGCTGCGGGCCGCTCGGTGAGGCGAAACTTTAGACGGGTAACCACGCCCAAGGTGCCTTCTGAACCGGCCATCAGACGGTGCAGGTGCAGGCGATCGCCAACCACCATGCCACGCAGGTTATAGCCGGCCACATTACACCCAATGGGAGGATAGGCCGTCTCGATGGTGCCGGCGTTGTCCTTGTAAAGTTCGGCCAATTGCCGGAACTTTTCCGGCAATGCCGAAAAAGGCTTGGAAGCCCACCGGGAAAGCGTTCCCCGGCTGCCGTCGGATAGAACCACTTCGGCATCCATGAGATAATCGGCCACGTTGCCGTATTTGACCGAATGGGCACCACTGGCGTTGGTGTTGCACATGCCGCCGAAGGTGGCGTACTCTCCGCTGGACGGGTCAGGTGGGAAAAAAAGGCCGCTGCCTTCAAGGGCCGCCTCCAACTCCCCCATGCGAAAACCCGGCTGACACTCAAACCAACGCCCCTTGACGTCCAGCGTCAGCATCCGGTTCATGAATTTGGAAAAATCAACGACAATGCCACGGCCCACGGCGGCACCGCACAAGCCGCTGCCCGCCCCCCGCGGGTGAACTTGCAGCCCGTGCCGGACGGCAAAACGAACGGTGTGCTGCACATCAGCAGTGGACTTGGGGTACACTACGGCTGAAGGCATCACGCTGAAAATACTGGCATCCGTTGAAAGCAGGTAGCGCCGCAGCCTGTCGCAGCACACCTCGCCCTCGATCTGCTCAGCCAAGTCAGCATAGGAAATGTTTGCAGGCGTATCCGCTTTCATGGCAAAAACTCAGCAATCATTAGGTTTTTTTAGGTTTTTTTACCAGCATGCCCCCATTGGGTATAACCGCCATCTCCCCGTCATGCCGGTTTATGATGGTTTGAACATGTTCCGCGGAAACGCATTCAACCCC
>JASFER010000004.1:0-56443 GCA_050124755.1 Desulfobacteraceae bacterium | reverse complement strand
TCGGCTTTGAACTTGGTGTGCGGGGTGATCGTTCCGGGCTCGGATACCACCTGGCCGCGCTCAACTTCATCACGCTTGGTGCCGCGCAGCAACACGCCGATGTTGTCGCCGGCCTGCCCCTCATCGAGCAGCTTGCGGAACATCTCGACACCCGTGCACACCGTCTTGGAGGTCTCGCGAATACCCACGATCTCCACGTTGTCGCCCACGCGAATGATGCCCCGCTCCACACGACCGGTCACAACCGTGCCCCGTCCGGAGATGGAAAACACATCTTCGATGGGCATCAAAAACGGCTTGTCAATGTCGCGCTTGGGCTCGGGAATGTATGAGTCGATGGCATCCATCAGCTCAAAAACGCACTTGGCCTCTTCGCTGTCCGGATCGTCATTCTCAAGGGCCTTTAACGCACTGCCGTGAATGATCGGCGTGTCGTCGCCCGGAAACTCATACTTGCTCAGCAGTTCGCGAAGCTCCAGCTCCACCAGCTCGATCAGCTCCTCGTCGTCCACCATGTCGCATTTGTTCAAAAAGACCACGATGCGAGGTACGCCCACCTGACGCGCCAGCAGGATGTGCTCGCGGGTCTGGGGCATGGGACCGTCGTCGGCCGCCACCACCAGAATCGCGCCGTCCATCTGCGCCGCTCCGGTGATCATGTTCTTGATATAGTCCGCATGGCCCGGGCAGTCCACGTGCGCGTAATGGCGCGCATCGGTCTCGTACTCAACGTGCGCGGTGGCGATGGTGATGCCACGCTCTTTCTCCTCGGGCGCTTTGTCAATCTGATCAAAGGGCACGAACTCGGCTTTGCCCTTCAATCCGTTATGCTTGGTGATCGCTGCCGTTAACGTCGTCTTGCCATGATCGATGTGACCGATGGTCCCTACATTGACATGCGGCTTCGTTCTCTCAAATTTTTCCTTCGCCATCTCGTCCTCCCATAATGCATACAATAAATTATTTTAAGTTGGCACGATCTCAATAGGCTGCGGCAGTGGCCATCACCCCGTTGAAATGGCTTGCCGTGTTTAGCATTAAATGGAGCCCACGATCGGAATTGAACCGATGAACCTCTTCCTTACCAAGGAAGCGCTCTACCGTCTGAGCTACGTGGGCGTCATTTTCGTTTTCAGAAGGTCTTTGCTCGAAGGCCATACGAAGCCCAGAACAAAGCATGGAGCGGGAGACGAGGCTCGAACTCGCGACATTCAGCTTGGAAGGCTGAAGCTCTACCAACTGAGCTACTCCCGCTTGTTTAACCGTTTGGTTTTTGCCGTCCTGAAGCCCCGCATTCACACAAATCATAGCCACATGAGAAATGAGCAGTGATTCTGGTGGAAGCCATGTAGTCAAAAAAAACGACTCCGAAACGGAAATCTCCTACATCAACTTAAATTGCACGAATGGTGGTGGGGGGAGGATTCGAACCTCCGAAGGCTTCGCCGACAGATTTACAGTCTGTTCCCTTTGGCCGCTCGGGAACCCCACCAAGGGCGTCATATGGAGCCAGCGGAGGGACTCGAACCCCCGACCCACTGATTACAAATCAGTAGCTCTACCAGCTGAGCTACGCTGGCCACAGCTCCGCAACACACTCAATATATTAAAGATCCATAAGTATAGCCCGCGGACGCGTCCCGGGCTACTAAAAAAAGAGTTAGTAACCATCTAACGCCAAAAACACAAACACGATAATTGGGCAATTATTAACACAGGATTAGGAATGTTAGCAAATATTTTTTAAAACGATCCTATATCTTTATTATAGTCCTTTTTTCTTATTTTTTCGCCGCAACATGCTCATCAATTGGGCAATCGAAACACTGATTTATAGGCTTTTTTAACTCGAATGAGTTAAAATCTAAATAAATTTCCCGTACTTATTGTATATTGGAGCAAAATTGACCAATATGGCTTGGCAACAGTGTCATTGATGGGCCGAAATACGATAAATCCTTGACAAAACCGAAAATTATCGTGTAATCGTCGAGCAAAGGTTTGGCAACCGAGCCTTCCGTCACCACCATCGGTGCAAGATGACCATTACAACGCTGGTCATACATTACGTGAACGTTGGATGATATATTGAAAATAATAAAAAGAATTGTCTTAATCATCGCGGCCATTGGTTTTCTTTGCCATTGCGGCACCCTTTCAACTCAAAAAGGCCCTAAGGGCAAGGGGGCCGGGACTGCCCCGTTCGGCGCAGCGGACCCATCCGCCGATCCACAGGATCTTCAATCCAAGACTGCTTTAACCGATTCCAATATTTCCGGGGAGAAGGGTTCCGTAGCATCATTAACCTATCCACAAACGGCCAAGCCCTCGAGCAGCACGGCCATCATCACCCCGCCCTTTTCCAATGACGGCGACCCGGCACTGGATGAAACCCAGGGCACGGACAGCGCCGCCGATACCAAGGAGGGTCAAAACCTGCTTGACGAAGCCCTGGATTATTGCGAACTGGCCCAATCCTTCTGGCAGAAAGGTGAATTGGAGAACGCCCTTGAGGCGTTGGACAATGCATACTCGCTGATCGTGGGCGTGGACACCAAACAGGACGTCAAACTCATCCAGCAGAAAGAGGACCTGCGCTTTCTCATTTCGCGGCGCATATTGGAAATTTACGCTTCCAGGAACATTGTGGTGAACGGCCACTACGATGAAATCCCCCTGGAGCTCAACGCCCATGTGGAAAAAGAGCTCAAGCGCTTTACCGGATACGAAAAGGATTTTTTCATCCAATCCTATGCCCGTTCCGGACGCTATCGACCTTATATATTGGAGGCCTTGAGAAAAGCCGGCCTGCCCGAAGAGCTCGCATGGCTGCCGCTGATCGAAAGCGGCTTCAAGGTCACCGCGCTCTCGCGGGCCCGGGCCCTGGGCCTGTGGCAATTCATCCCCTCCACCGGCTACAAGTTCGGACTCAAACGCGACCGCTACATCGACGAACGCATCGATTTTATTAAAGCCACCGATGCCGCCATTACCTACCTTAAAGAACTGCACAGCATCTTCGGGGACTGGGCCACTGTATTGGCGGCCTATAACTGCGGTGAAGGTCGCGTACTGAAAGTCATCCGCACCCAGAACGTCAACTACCTGGACAATTTCTGGGATCTCTACCAGCGCCTGCCCCACGAAACCGCCCGATATGTGCCGCGCTTCTATGCCACCCTGCACATCGTAAAAAACCCTGAAAAATACGGTTTCAAAAACCTCAGCGCAGACCCGCCGCTGGAATGGGACACCGTGGCCATCAACCGTCAGGTGCATCTGAAGGACGTCGCCAAATCCATGGAAATGTCCCTGAAGGACCTCAAAGGGCTCAACCCCGAACTGCGCTACAGCCTCGTTCCTCCGGAATCCTATACGCTGCGCGTTCCCAAAGGCACCCAGGACGATCTGCTGGCCAAATTGGAGACCATTCCCACCAGCAAGCTGCCCCAGCGGACCTATGTGTACCATCGCGTGCGACGTGGCCAGACCCTGTCCACCATCGCCAGAAGATACCGCACCAGCGTCAGAGCCATCATGCGGGCCAACAATATGCGCCGTTCCCACTATATCCGCACCGGAAAGCGCTTAAAGATCCCCCAGCGCGGCTACACCTTCTCCAAGCGCAAGACACGCGCTACAAAACGCGTCCCTGTTCCCGCTTCGGGCACGCATTATGTGCGTAAAGGCGACTCCCTGTGGATTATCGCCAAGCGCTACGGAACCACCGTTCAAAGTATACGCAAACTGAATCAACTCTCTTCCAATCGTCTTTATATCGGACAGCCCCTGAAGATCCCCGGATTCAAACCCGAACCGATGCCCACCACAAGCCAGCTCAGCACTTACTCGGTCCAACGGGGCGACAGCCCGTACACCATCGCCCTCAAACACAACATGGCCCTGGAACGCCTCCTGCGAATCAACCAGCTGACCCCGCGCAGCAAAATCTATCCGGGCCAGAAACTTTTTATCGAGTAAAGCATTCTATTTTATCTCATACCTTTCCACCACCTGTTTTGGGGAATATGCGGGTTTAAAGAAAAAGATTCTCCGATCTCAGGTGTGGCTAAAACGACATTTTTTCGTATGCTTTCAGCCAATACCCGGTCAAGGGGCTCAAACCAGGGATGGGTGGATAAAATGAATTTTGAGTTATGAATGGGCATCAACACGGAAGCCTTCAAATCGATTGACGCCTGCACGGTTTGCTCGGGGAATAAATGGACCTGGGACCATCGCTCGTTATAAGCGCCGCATTCGATAAAAGCGATATCAAAGGGGCCGAACTGATCACCCGCTTTCTTAAACCCATCAAAATAGCCGCTGTCTCCGCCAAAATAGATGCTTCTGCCTCCATTTTTAATGACCCAGGCGCCCCATAAAGTGCCCATCCTGCCGGTGATGGACCTGCCGCTAAAATGCCTTGTGGGAGTGAAAACAAACCTGAGATCAGCCACTGTACGTTCTTCGTACCACTCAAGCTCCGACACCCTGTCCGCGGCCACACCCCATCGCAAAAGATGGGCTTTGACGCCCATAGGGACAAGAAATAAGCCGACCGCATCTTTTAGTCCGATGATGGTGTCATAATCCAAATGGTCATAATGATCGTGGGAAATGATCACCACATCGATGGGGGGAAGATCTTCAACGGTGTATTCAATCCGGGTGTCAAATTTTTTCGGCCCCATAAAGCTCAAAAATGAGGCTCTCTTAGAGAAAGTCGGATCGGCCAAAATGGTTTTGTTTCCGGTTTTGATCAATACCGTAGAATGCCCCAACCAGGTCATCAAGACATCATGGCCATGAAATTGTTCATATTGTCGTTTGTTCAGCCTCACACACGGCAACTTGCCGCGCGGCCTTTTTGCCACCATAAACCCGAAAACCACCTTGGCAAAAGCAATCATCGAATTTTCACCCTTGAAGGGTGTGGAAATCCTGTATTTATGAAGATTACGAAATCTGCCGTTACGAAAGTTTGCCGAATCTTGGATGGACATTTTAGTTCTTATTCATCAAATCTCAATTTTCAAAAAAGTTTGACGACATCCGTTCAAACCTATTCTTCAAATTATACGTATTTCCATCGACAAGGGCAAACGCTTTGATAAACCATGGAAACGGCTTGCAAGACGGGAAAGATTGGGGTAAGGCTGTTCCACGATTTGGTTGGAAAGCCGGCACAAAGATTCCGGATCAATGCCGTTCAGTGAACATCGATCGGCAAATGGGCACAAGTTCAGGCACATCCGGGAAATTTGCACCCCAGGCCACCAAATCATCCATTTTACAAGAAGCTGTCATCATTCCTGTTTGCCCCCGTAGCTCAGGGGATAGAGCATCGGATTCCTAATCCGTGCGCCGCAGGTTCGAATCCTGCCGGGGGCACCAATTTCTAAAGGGAATCAGTCATTTAAGCCTGATTCCCTTTCTTGTTTTTGGACGGATATTTGAGTGTCAACTATGTGTCAACTTTTTGAGAGACCTATTAATATAAAGGCTTTAATCCGATACTCTATCCCTAAGCTACGGGGCGATAATCAATTCCGGCAATTTTCCATATGTAGCATTAAGTCGTTGACAGACAACAATATATAGTGTAACAGCTTCATATTTATGAATAAAGACCTCCGATTCTACAATTTGAAGTCCCCATCAAAAAGTAAAAATACTTACCAGAATATAATGATTTCATGTCAATTTGATATGACATCATCTCTTATTTCAAACAATAATAGGGGAATACAATGGCAAGAGTCCGTTTATTTATCGATTTTTGGAATTTATCCTTAAACATTAAGGACTACAACAATCAATACAGGTTAGATTGGTCGAAGATTCCGCAAATCTTGGTCCCAGAGGCGGCATCCCCCGATAACGGATCATATGAAGGCTGTTGTATTTATGCGTCGGTTAATCCAAAACCAAATATTGATGTAGCATTAAAAAGATTTCTCTCGGATACATTAAACCGAATGCCTGGATATCATGTAAAAATATTTAAACGGAAGCCAAAAAGTCCACCGACATGCAACACATGCCATAATTCCATAACCGATTGCCCCCATTGCCAAAATCCATTGGATCGCACAGTTGAAAAAGGTGTTGATGCAGCCATTGTGACCGATATGTTGCAGCATGCATGGGATAACAACTATGACTTGGGCGTATTAATATCTGACGATGCTGACTTTGTGCCTGCCGTCCAATTTTTGAATTCACGCGGAAAAAGAATCGTTCATGCTGGATTTAACAATTCAGGAAGGAACCTTGCGAACAATTGTTGGAAGCATATTGATATGAGAAATTTCGCCCAACAGTTGTCCCGTTAAAATAATACAAGGGGTCCAAAATGGACCCCTTGGGGAAATAATTCTTTCAGGGTTGGGACACCTGAAAGGGGCAATAATACCTTATGCATTGGCTTTACATAAGGGGGTTGTAATCAGAGTGGATAATCAGCCTGCTTGACTCGAAAATATTTTCGAAATCCGGTATTGTCAAGCAAAAATATATTTTATTTGTATATCGCCTCTATTGATATCAACTTTAGCATGGCCACTAAACAGATTCAAAAATCACTTCAATTTCAGAATCATAAAAAAGCAGACTGTGAGCGCACCTCGGATGGAAAATCTCATTGCTGCCCTTTGCCTCGGCCAAGGTCGGATAGCCCTTTGTTTTGCCGGTGAGTGATAGGATTTTGCCCTCCCAATTACGGCAAGGGTCTATTGCGCCATGTGTGCTGACTTTAATGTTATTCAGGGGACACCTTACTTAATTCTGTCGGTTGAATTCGAGTGAGTTAAGTGCGCCGTGCGGAAAAATTGTGGTGGCAGCTGATACGGGCGGTCGCCTTCACTTTTTTCGGATAGAAGGCAATGAATGAATCATGAGGCTAAAGGTGCAAGCATTATGCTCAGTAGCCTATAATGTGGGGCCGGTGTCCCATAAAGTGGGTCCGGCCTTAGCGATAGTTCTGCCACGACCGGCCGATGATCTGAGAGCGTTGATGATTCTACACGGTAGTAGAGAACCTGGTAATTCTTGGGAAATAGTATCCAATCAATTACCGATATCGGTCGAGCGGAATGATACGCTAATTCTCCTGGCGAACCCGAAGGTTGTTTCGGTTGACGCTGAAATAGTGAGGAGGCCACAAGTTTATCCATCGCATTACCCGCGGCTTTGTCCGTCTGCGAGTTTGGGAATCCGGTTGGACTAGAGTTAAAATCGCCGGCCACAATTGTCGGTAACGTGTCGGAAGATACGATTTCTTTAATTACCTCAGCGGAACTGGCACGAATAGCCTCACTACGGTGGCATAAATGAACACCAAGAATTCTAAATTTTACACCATTCACGTTAACCATACAGATAGCACCTCGCTTTTTTCCAGCGAACAACGTTTCGACAGGCAAGATGCCCGGGAAATCGACAACGGCGGCCTGAATAATAGGATGCCTGGAAAGTACTGCATTTCCAAACCGCCATTTCCAGGTCAGCACACGAAAATCTATATTACGTTGCTCTACCCAATAAGGATATCCGGCCTTCTGAGCCAAAAATCGAGCCTGATTTGTCGATGAACTCCAACTGCTGTCGAAATCTACTTCGTTGAGAACGACTATGTCAGCGTCAAAATCCCTCAGCAGATCCGCAATGTCTGAAAGGCGTGTTTTGCGTTCATCTGCCGTGCCACCTCGCCAATTCGACGTAGCCAAACCACGGCCATGCGCAATGTTGTAGCAGGCTACTTTTAGGCCGGTATCATTGCCTCCATCTGGGGGCAAGCTCGCAATTGAGTGAACGGAAAGGCTATGCGACGAATCTCAGTCAGCCGCTCGACAAGATAGGCCAGCAGATAAAGCCGGGTGGACCACCATGTAGTTGCGATATCGATTCTCACGATGCGCCGGGACTGTGCCGCTACCACGGCATCGACAAAATTGGGTATGTTACTGTCCCGCACTTCCTCACCTTGTGAAACCATTTGGAGGTCCTGAGGCGTGGAAGCGGCTGGATCGAGGAGATTAACGGCCACCCTTGCAGACATTATGATTTTTGATAGATCGAAGATATGGCGCCTAAAAGATTGCCTTCATTAAAACACAACCGCCTTCATGTTGCATAAGTTTATGTGAGGGTAACTCAATCCGATCTATTACTTCGAATCCATTTTTTTTATACACATTTTGCGCTTTGGTATTATCTTTGAAAACTAAAAGACACAGAGAATTATATCCTTCTTTGCTGGCCTTGATTTTGGTTAACTCAATTATCTTGCTACCGATTCCTCTATTCCTGAAGTCCTCTTTAACACATAGTGAGTCAAGAAAATAACTATCGTCGACAGGTGCAGAAAAAAAATGCTTAAAATGATTGAGTCGGTCATGAGGGAAAAAATTTGTCATCTCATCTGTTATTCTATGATATTTACCGGGAAAAGAAAGAGACATGCCAACGATTTTATAGGACATTCCGTCAAACCACCATTCTTATCCATCCAAAAAGGGGTTTTTAGCCGGGATTTAACTGGAAAATTAAACTGGGACGAGACACATGTTTATAGAAGTTGGAATTGTATGTTTTCACTGGGCCTTATAGCCGTTCGCTGCTCTCTTTAGCGTTTTCCAGCACCGGCATAACGATTTCATGAAAAGTGCTGTTTTCTCCTAAAAACCCAATTGCTTTTCCATCCTGCTTGGCCTTCATTGACCATTTCATCAGAGTAATGGCGTTCTCGAACAATTCTTTCCGGGTGGCGATTTGTCCAATTTTCATAAGTTTTTCTATTTCCGCTATCTTATTCTTTTTTAATTCTAAGTTAATCCGAGCGTTTTTTCCGTTTTCTGGTTTCAGCGCCATTATGTAACTCCTTTGATATTACTATTTACAAAGACGATCATCCGACCGTCATGGCGGATGATCGTCTTTGTTGCAGATCTAATTAATGTAGATTTAAAAACTCGCCTATTATCCTCATTATGTAGCCCATGTCAATCATTAATTGCGCATAATTCTTACATTAACCCCCCCGCATTATGTGCAATTAATGATTATATCGGCCATTTTTTGAAAGACTTTACAGCGACGTATTATATTTTAAAGTTTAGGTTGAACTTGATATTTAAAAACAATCATTCCGGTGGACATGATAGAACCAATAATAGATCCGCCAAGGCAAAAAATCAGCTTATCAGGCAACTGCATATACTGAAGTCCGGATAGTGCAATTAAAAGGTAAGATGCAATCAGGGCAAACACCATGGTTATAACGGCCGTCCAAGTTATCAGCCTCCTGTTTTTCAGCCTTTCTATAGTACAAAGGACCTTCATGTAATTACCTGCTTGTAGTTCGAAAAATTCTTCTGGTAGCAGCTCTATTTTTTGGGTTGAAACAGGTTTTTCGAGCTTTTTTTCTTTGCAAAAGATTTGTTCTTCTGTGTGACCTAAAGAGCTAGTATTTTTTCTTAGGTTTTTCAATTTTATTTTACCTCCTATTATCCAACTGCCTGCAATCTACAAAGCAATTTAAATGCCAATGAGGCTATTGTTGAGAGGCGGTGATCATTCAAATTTAACATAATTTAATAAATACAGAATAATACAAATAATGTAATTTATTTGTTCATTATTTGTGCATATAATCATAGGTATATTGTTGGGAGATACCTACATCGAGCACGATAGATTTGTACAATCGGCGTGAAAATATTTGTACGATGGTGGGAAAAAACCGGAACTCACGGGTGGCACCGGCAATTTTTGCTGATTTCGCCTAAGCAAATCGATATCAAACCGGCTGGTCATTTCCTCCTCTTGTTGCTGCGCAACCCAGGCAACAAGTTGCCTGGGCCACCCGCCACCCGCGTTCATTGGTGATATTAAATTAACTTGGGCTTTCTGGATAACCGTATTTCCCGATATTAATGAATAGACAGCGCAAATCACCTATGTTACTGGTATCTTGTTAAAAATACGATATGAACGCGATAGGCTTTTCAAATTGCAGGGCCGAGAAACAGGATATTGAACATCCGGGGCCTGGACACAATGCGGTTAAAAAATGGAAGCAAAATATTAATTCTGGGCGGCGGACCGGCCGGCGCGTTATTTGCCATCCACCTGCTCGGGCAGTCAAAACAGGCAAACCTGGACATCACCGTCACCATCATTGAAAAAAAATTGGTTCAACAACCAGGCCATTTTCCTTGTAAACTCAAGGGATGCAACTATTGCGCGGGTATTATTTCCCCCAGGCTTCACGATGCATTGGAAGAAATCGGCCTCTCGCTTCCCAGGGATCTGATTTGCGAGGAATTCAGCCATATTTGGATCCACGGGCTCTGGAAAAATTTCCCGCTGAAGCTATCGCCGGACCAACACATGTATTCCCTGTTCAGGGGGTCCCTCCCCCTTGACAGGCGGGACATGGCAGAGGGACTTGACGGTTTTCTGTTAAGCCAGGCCCGGATCCGGGGGGCGGCCGTTATTTCCGGGGAGGTCACCGATATCCGTTACACCCCGCTGAAAAAGCCGTATGTGACGGTGAAGGACGATTCAGGGGAAGACACCGCAATTGAATCGGATTTTGTCGCCATTGCCACAGGAATTCATCCATTCCAGGGCGGCACCTGTGACAACAACCCGGTTTTCAGATCATTCAACCGCATCAACCCCGGATTCACCCCCCCAAGGGTCAGACCGGCATTGATCTTCGAGTTGAAACCGGGCCGCGGCTACCTTAAGAAATACATGAACAGGGAAATTTACTTTATCGTATCAGAGTCGAAAAAACTACGCCTTGATCACATCTCCCTGGTTCCCAAGGGAAACTATTTGACCGTGGCCCTGGTTGGAGACCGCATTGACAGGGCGGCATTCCCTGAAGACACCCGGAGGATTATCGGTGAATTTCTCTCCCTTTCCCATAGTCGAACCATCCTGCCCCATATCAACTTGCGCAACACACCGGTTTCCTGCTGTTGCATGCCTTTTATGGTGACAGCCCCCTCAAAGGGGGCGGTTTGCGACCGCATGGCCGTGGTGGGGGATGCCCTGGGGTCAAGGCTGTACAGGGACGGGCTTTTTTCAGCCTATGTCAGTGCCGAGGCCCTTGCCAAAACCGTTATCCACAAGGGGGTGGACCGGAAAAGCCTGTCCAGCGGTTATGATTGGGTAATCCAATGGCTGAAAACCGATACCAGGTACGCCAAACGGGTTATCGGCTGGATTCAGAATATCTTGAAATCTCCTTTCATGAGCAGGATCCTCTACCAGACATTTGCCACGGAAATGAAATTCAAAAACAGGGAACAATGGCCTTTGGGCCAGGTTCTCCTCGATCTGGGAAGCGGCGCTGCCGACTATTCCCATATATTTAGAAACCTGATCAGAATGCCGGTCTTCCTTTCCATTTTCAGGGGTGCAGTGAAAACCATCAGGAATATTCTGACAGAACTATTCTTCGGTTTAAAATGGGAATACTACGGCAGATATCCCACCGTCGTCTTAAAAGAAAAGCGTGACTATTTTAAACAATCCATAGCAGCATCGTTGGGCATCTCCCTGGATGCCTCACCGGAAATGGAGCGGATGTATGCCATAAAGATCAGGGCTCCGGCCATCATCATATTCGAAGAGCTGGGCAAATTCGGAGAACTGGACGCCACCTTTCTTAATCTCAGGTTTTTGGATATAAAACGAATACTGGGTTCGCCCAATGAGGTGGGCTCCGTTGTCAGGTACCGGTTGAAGGGGCTGTCTGTTTCCATGGATATCCGCCTGGCGCGGTGCATCCCGGGCAAAGCGCTGTTCTATGAGCCTGGAGAACTCTTTTCAAAAAACGGGAAACTGATTTTTGATATTGCCCCCACAAAAGACGGGAACAACCGCCTTGTCATCTACACCGCCTTTGATTTCAAAAGAGGCAAGACCGTTGCCGCCAGGCTGTTCTGGAAACTTTTCAAACGGATCTTTCCTGAGTATGCCCATGATGTGGTGTGGAATCATGCCGCCTGCTGCATCAAGAAGCAGGCAGAAGAGAGAGCTGCCTAATCAACTAAAAACAGGGACTGGTCCGTGAGACGGCTCAGCAAGCCGGATGAAACGCTTCCTAAAAACCAGCGTTTGAGCCCTGAAAGGCCGCGTTTTCCCATGACAATGGTTCCATATTTCCCGGAATGAACGGTTTCGGCCAAGGCGGAAACCACATCGGTTTTTGGCCTGATGAGTTGAAGAGGAATGGTTTGGCTGAGCCCGGCAATGGATTTTAGCTTTTCCCAATGCCGTTGGACCGGGACGGGGCCGGCTGTCAACACATGGACAAAACGGATGCTGAAGCCTTCTGTCTTCATATAGCTATCTCTCAGGAAAACCATTGCCAGCAAGCTTGCATCCGAAAGGTCAACCGGTGCGATGACCCTGTTCCGGCGGTCATTGGAACCCAGCAGGGCCACCACCTTGCCGCACTCCTTGTACAGCATCCTCTTCCGCCAGGATTGGGTCTTGTCAAAACCCAGGAAAACCCTGCCGTAGTTGCCCTTGATGATGAGGCGATGTACGGCATCCTCCCAGTCGGTTTCTGCTGCGGTTACAACATCACAAGGCGGCGTGTCAGCCGAACCGGGAGATTGAAAGGCACGGTCGGCCCATTGGACAAAATCTGTTTTAGCGGATTCAAAGAAGCGGTCGGCGGTATTTCCGGTTGGAAACACCAATGTCGGAATAGATGAAGGCTTTGTATCCTGGACAAGAAGCGGCAGACATTGTTTGAAGGTATGCATGTCCTGAATATCGGATATCATCCACAAGCTTTTTCCGGTGCGCGTCAGCAGCTTATGGGCCAGATCAGTCCTTTCACGGGATTGCCTGGGCCAGCGGCTGCAGGCAAACCCCTTCTCCAGGATCACCCGTTTAAGGCACCAGTTGCAGTTGATACAAACGGTTATTTTGCGGTCCGCACCTTCGGCTTTTTTTACCCACTTGGGATCGCATCTCAGCGGGCGGCCGAGTCCGATAAGGTCTGTTACACCGTCCCTGATCAGGTTGTCGGCAATAGAAGGCGTTATTATTCTTCCGGAAATTATTGTTGGAATGTTAACCGATCGGGTAAGTTCCTTCATATCCTTCCGGAGATAAGCGGTTTTGGTCATCTCTTTGGCGTTAGCCTTGGAAAAGATGGAATTAAAAGTACCTGTGGATGCGGACAGGTAGACAACACCCTCCTGTTCCAGGCGCTTTGCAAATGCCAGGGCTTCGGGCAAATCGATACCGCCGGGCACTAATTCCCTGAGAAGAAGCCTGAATCCTATGGGGAAATTCCGAGGAAGACGCGCTTGTATGGCTTGTATCACTGCCAGGGGAAAAGCCGCTCTCCCTGAAAAGTCACCGCCGAGGCCGGATGCCGGTTTATGGGTAAACGGGGAAAGATACTGGCATAAGAGATAACCGTTTGCCCCATGGAGCTCCACCATGTCAAAGCCGGCCTGACAGGCCCTGAAAGCGGCATTGGCAAAATCGTCAATCACCCTGTCCCGCTCCCGGTTGCTCATGGCGCGTCTCCATGCTTTGACCTGGCGTAAAAAGTTCTGGGTGAGACTGAAGCGGTTTTCAAAAGGGAAGAATTCCATGAATCCCTTTAACGATTTCACATTAAAGGCCAGGTTTGCGCTGTTCATGGAGGAAGGTAGAAGCGGACGCTCGGTTTTGGCAAACCGCCCTGCATGGTTAAGCTGAAGGCAGGCAATGGCGCCGTTTTGTTTAATGGCGGTCGCCAGGCCGGCCAAACCTGGAACAAACGCGTCCTTGTCAGCCCTGAGGTTAAACCGTGAAACAACCCCGTCCCGGGCCACAGCCGCATTGGCAACCACCACCATGCTCGCGCCGGAGCCTGCCAAGCGGGCGTAACAATCGATCATCCACGAACTGACACCACCGTCGGGATAGGCAAAACCGGTATGCACGGGCAGGGCGACCAGCCTGTTCTTCATCTGAAGCATGCCCACCGTAAACGGGCTGAAAAGAAACGGGTAACGGATTCTGTCCTGTTTCTTATCCTGATTCATAATGGATTTTGCCCTTTATCATCACCTATAAACAGTCTATCATACAATGATGCTAAAAGGATGCTTTATTGACCATTTTCCGGCACACCGGCAAGGTTTGCTTCGGCAAACACTTTGTTGGACCAACGCTGGCGGAAAGGCGTGACGACAAATCCCTCCGGGCAGTCGATGCGGATGTCCATGTTCTTCTCATCTGCTACGCTTTCGTATCTCCGTCACGCACTCTCCACCAATACCCCAATTGTCCGTATTGACCTCATCGATCACAACGACGGTCGTGGCTGGATTTTTATTGAGTATATCCACCAAAAGCTGAGTGACACCTTCGATCAATTTCACTTTTTTCTCTTTGGTAACATTTTCGTTGGTGATTTTGATGTTCACGTAGGGCATGACATTCCTCCTGATTTTTCATTTCGGATTATCTCAAAGCAGCCTTTTCGCTCCCTTGATTAATTGCTGCGTGAGTCTTTCTAAAATTCTTGATCTCAAATTCCAGCAATGCCAATAGAGTTTCACCGGTACATTGCAGTCGGGTGCCAGATCAACCAACCGCCCATTTTTAAGGAAGAACTCACCCTGTTGGAGCGGCATCATGCCGTAGCCGATCCCCATGGAAATAAAATCTGAAAATTTTTCGGAAGATGGCACGTAGTTGATCGGAATGGAATCCGGCACCACCCCAAAGGCTTGTTGAAAGAGCTTGTAATGCAGCTCGTCCTTACGGTTGTAAATTATAGCCGGGGCACGGCTGGCGTCGGCAATGGTCAGCCCGTTGGGGAACCATTGCCTGGCAAATTCGGGAGCGGCAAACATACGGTAGTTCATTTGTCCGAGAAAATCGATTCGACACCCTTGAAGCGACTGGTCTTGAGTGCTGATGCACCCCATAACATCTCCGTCCTTGAGCAGACGATGTGTTTGGTCCTGATCGTCAACCCGGATGTCTAACAACACATGCTCTTCAAGTAAAAATGAGCGGATGGCATCGGGAAACCAGGTGGCGAGACTGTCAGCGTTCAGGCCTATTGATATTGATGTAAAGCATTGATCAGCCGGTTTGTCCATTTCTCCGGTCAAATCGTCCTCTAACCGTTTGACCTTGAGATAGTGCTTTAACAATTTCCGACCGGCCGATGTTGTTCCGGGGGGCGTGGTACGGGCTATCAGTATCTGCCCCGTATGCTCTTCAAGTAATTTAACTCTCTGTGAAACAGCAGATTGGGTGATGTGCAGCGCATCGGCCGCTTTATCGAACCCGCCTTCCCTAACCACCATCGCCATGGCTTCAATAAGTTTGTAGTCAAGCATGAAAATAATATTAGCATTTCTAATTTTATATTAAAACAATTAATTTTACTTTTTGATCCATTGATCCTATCTTCTATAAAAATATAAATGGCCGAATGAAAGGAATAAGATGATTACACCATTTTTTCAAGGGCTTGGCGCCGGAGGAGGGTTGATTGTCGCCATAGGGGCGCAGAACGCATTTGTTCTATCTCAAGGCGTTCGGAGGAATCATCAGGCGATAATCGCTTTGATTTGCATATTGTGTGATGCCATCTTCATCACCGCCGGGGTAGCTGGTTTTGGTGCGGCCGTTTCCACCAACACTTTCTTTTCACAATGGGTAACTTGGGGAGGTGCGGGATTCCTCTTCTTTTATGGTTGGAGATCTCTCCGCTCCGCCATACGGGGTGCAAGTCTGGATTCAAGCGATCGGGCAGTGCGATCTTTAAAGGCAGCTATTTTTACAACCCTTGCCGTTACATTGCTTAATCCGCATTTCTATTTGGATACGGTTATTCTTCTGGGTAGTGTGAGCAGCCAATTTCATGAGGAAAACCGGCTCTCTTTTTGGGCCGGTGCCGTTTCCGCCTCGACACTTTGGTTTACCTGCCTGAGTCTCGGGGGAAGGATGCTTGCCCCTTTGTTTAAGAAACAAATATCATGGCGGATACTCGACAGCCTGGTGTGTGCTACCATGTGGTGCATCGCTGGTTCGCTGATCCTTCACGGGATTAACATTTAGCAGGGGAGCTTTAAATAACGATAATTGACATTTAAAGCCATATATTTATAATATTATATATAATTTGATTTCTTCTGAAGCTGAATCTCAGCTAAGACAATCACCTCATTTCAATTTAGAAGTTTGCCTCTTAAGTTTGGTTTCCTTTGAGAGCGCATCCGATTTCTATCCTCACAAGCTATCGATATATTAGGTTTATCTTAACCCCCAACACAAAGGAGGAAAATATGTATAAAAAAATCATGGTGCCATTGGATGGTTCAGAATTGGCAGAATGCGTCCTCCCGCATGTGGAAGGATTTGTTACCGGTTGTCGGGTGGAAACAATTGTTTTCGTGAGAGTCGTGGAACCGACAAAGTATACACAGACAGGCATAGATATCCACTCGCAAGATTATGAAGAAATTAGGAAAACCATGGAACATCTAGACGAAGTGAGTAAAACTGCAGCAGACAAATATCTAAAGGAAGTCGTAGGTCGATTAAAACAGGGTGAGATTGAATACAAAACCATTGTTCCAGTTGGAAAAGTGGCTGAGCACCTTGTTGACTATGCCGACGCCAACGAAATTGATTTGATCCTTATCGCCACCCATGGACGTTCCGGTATCGGTCGTTGGGTGCGGGGCAGCATTGCCGACAGGGTTTTACGAGCTGCCAGGGCTCCTGTCTTAATGGTTCGGGCAGAAGAAAAATAACGGCAGGAAAGGTCTAAAATATCCTGAGAATTCAATTAATTCGATGGACACTTTGCTTGGCATGCGGTGAATTCAATGAAAAAACGAGACCTGAAAGCAGCAGCCGGGCGTGCCCATGTACAGCTCTTTCCCAAATAGGGTGTAGAAAGCGTGTCTTTGCGTTTTGTGTTCCCATAGGTTCGGAGTCCAAAGAGATGGGAATAGGGTCACCCATTAAATATTCATTTTTCCAATGGGAAATCCTTGACATTATCGGAACGCTTGATTATGCAACAATTTAATAGAGCATCACAAGGATTAAAAGCCGGCATGAAACCTACCTTCATCACAATGACCACTACTACCACCCGGACCAAGCGCCTCAGGGCTTGGTGCGGTCATGCTGCAGGAGGTTTGTTCAGGCCTTCTAAATAAAGACACCACTGACTCACCACCGAGCCCGGATGCGATGACGCATTCGGGCTTTTTTATTTAAACGCGGAGCCTGTCAAATGAAAAGGAGAAGAAAATGCAGAAAATTGCAGTCGGCGTAATCGGCGCTACGGGAATGGTCGGGCAGAATTACATTCAGCTTCTGGACGCACACCCTTGGTTTGAAGTTACCTATGTGGCTGCTTCCCCAAGATCAGCCAATCAACAATATCAAAATGCCGTGGCCGGCAGGTGGCTGATGGCAACCCCTATACCCGAAACAGTGTCCCACTTGATCGTCGGCGATGCCAACCAGGTCAGTCAGGCCAAAAGTCAATGCCGTTTAATCTTTTCAGCCGTTGGCATGGAAAAAACCGCTGTCGCGGCCCTGGAATTAGAATATGCAGCTCAGGGCCTGGCCGTGGTCTCCAACAACTCGGCCCATCGCCATACGCCTGATGTGCCCATGATCATTCCGGAAATCAACCCCCATCATCTGGAAATCATTCCCGCTCAGAGAAAAAACAGAGGCTGGGACCACGGATTGATTGCATGTAAATCAAATTGCAGCATCCAAAGTTATATGGCACCGGCGTACGCTCTCATCAAAGCTGGTTTTAATATAAACCGGATTATCCTGACCACCCTTCAAGCCCTGTCCGGAGCAGGTTACCCCGGCCCGGCCGCTATCGACCTTGTGGACAACATCATCCCTTACATCGGCGGAGAGGAAGAAAAATCCGAGATGGAACCTCTCAAAATCCTTGGACGAGTGAAAGAAAACGTCATTGTCAATGCCACCGCCATAGAGATTGCCGCTCACTGCACCCGTGTGCCGGTAACTGACGGCCATATGGCCTGTGTCAGCCTCGAATTCAAAGGAGCCAAGCCGGATCTAATGGAGATCACCAACATCTGGCAACATTTTTCCGGCGTCCCCCAGGAGTTGGATTTACCGTTCGCCCCCAAAAGACCCATTATCGTTAAAACAGAACCTGACCGCCCTCAACCCCGCAAGGACCGGGACCTGGATAAGGCTATGGCCGTAACAGTGGGTCGATTGAGAACCTGCAACGTATTTGACATACGCTTCGTCGGCCTGCATCATAACACCATCCGCGGCGCTGCCGGCGGAGCCATCTTGACAGCCGAGCTGCTGCAAGCAGGCAACTATCTAATATAAATGGCCATTCTCACGCTGTCTGCTTTTTATAATTTCTAGCAATTGTTTCAATGCCGACAAAAAGAGCAAATAGACCTAACACGAAAAAAACGATCTGTTTTAACGGTAAAGGCACAGGTTGTGATTTTCGTAATATGAATGCGCTTGTTTTTGAAGGGGTCCATGTACCATCAAGTTCATATTGCAAATATCCCCTGAATTCTTTCCTAAAAGTATGCTTTCCCAATTTAAAATATTTAACTTTCCGTTCCCGATTGCTAAAATCGCCAAACCGGAACGCTTTCCCGAATTCCCCTATGATATGTTCATCTTCATCAATTATAAAAATAGATATTTTAAGATCTTTATTCTCGATTTGTCTAATAGCGTATCTGAACCATACAGAAAGAATTTGGCCCTCTTCAACAGAAAAAAAAGGCGTTTTCAGTGGCGTTTGGAGTGCCTGAAGTTCAATGTTAATCGTTTGGAAATCTTCATACAGGTCGCCTGCAAAATGTAATTTCCCGGAAATCATGCTTTCGAGTATTATAGCACCACTCAGCATTGTAATTACAATTCCCAGAATGAGTTTTGATTGATTCATTTTGGTATTAAGGACCCGCCCTGCAATGCCGATAGTATCATCAGCTATGAATAGATATATGCGGATTCAATACCTTCATTCGGGCTCAAGATCAAGGCCAACGCGTGGTTCTGACCGAAGGAACACTCCGGTGTTTCTATGATTTGAACCGAGCGGCCAACGCTGAGATTGAATTCGAGGGGAGGTTTTAAAACCGCTTCAAGCCAGGTTACATAGGCAGAGGTCATGATGTTTTTTATAAACAAGATGCTTCCCAGGGCAATACAGAAGGCGAACCCATATCTGATTCTTGCTGTTATCGGATTATTCCAGATATTGCCCATCCCTTCAGCGGACGCGGCCCGCAGCGTCAAAGTGGGGCTATATAATAACAAGCCTCTTGTATTCGTTGACGATGCGGGTCAACCCAAAGGAATTTTCGTTGACCTGCTTGAACACATCGCCGCCAAGGAAAAATGGCGATTGGAGTATATTTGCGGATCATGGTCAGATTGCCTCGACTGGCTTGAAGCTGGTGAGATCGATCTGTTGGCCGCGATTGCTTACTCGGACGAGCGAGAAAAAAAATTCGATTATACCTACGAGACGGTACTCACCAATTGGGCCCAGGTGTTTGTTAAAAGAAACTCCGAACTCAAGTCACTCTTAGACCTGGACGCCAAAAAGATAGCCGCTAAAATGGACGATATCCATCTTCTAAGTGTCCGGGATCTCACTTCCAAATTCAATATGCAATGCAGATTTATCGAAGCAGATGGATATGACACCGTATTTGAGCTCATTGAGTTCGGTCGCGTTCAGGCAGGGGTTGTTAACAGAATTTTTGGAATAGAGAATAAGGCGGACTATCTGGTTCAGGAAACACCGATAATGTTTAACCCAATTGAAGTTCGCTATGCAGCGCCCAAATCATTATCGTTGGACCTGTTGTCGGCCATCGATATTCATCTAAGGAAAATGCAAATAGAAAAGGACCCGTTTTATACACAAACCATGAACCGATGGCTTGTGAGTCCATCCGAATGGGTCTTGCCGGACGGGGTAAAATATACGCTTGCAGGGATTGGATTTATACTGCTCATGTTTGTGGCCATGAATTTTGCGCTCAGGATGAAAGTGAATAAACGAACCAAGGCGCTGTATTCTGCAAACAATAAGTTGAATGAAGAGATTCAAATCAGGCAAAGGGCCGAAGAAGAGTTGCGAAAGTATGCAAAAATCGCAGCCTCTTCAACCGATCACATGGCGATGATCGATTTGTCCTATGCCTATCAAGCCATCAATGATGCCGCCCTTAAAGCCATCAATAAAAAGCGTGAAGAGGTCCTTGGAAGGCAATACCGGGAAATCCTCAGTGATATTTCTGAATGGGAATTTCACAAACAGAAATTGGACAGGGCGTTTTCCGGACAAGTCGTCAAGTATCGAGCATGGATGGATTTTCCGATTATCGGCAGAAGATATATGGATATCGTATATACACCATATACTCAAACGGACAACAGCATCGCCGGGTGCGTGGTCAATTCACGAGATATCACTGAGCGCTATGAGCTCGAATTGAAATTGGAAAATGCCCAGAAAATGGAGTTCATGGGTACCATTGCAGGTGGTGTGGCACATGATCTGAATAACATCTTGTCTGGTATTGTAAGCTATCCGGAACTGCTGCTGATGCAGCTTCCAGAGGAGAGCCCATTGGTGGAACCCATAAATGTCATTAAAAAATCCGGAGAAAAAGCGGCTGTTATCGTGCAAGACCTGTTGACACTGGCAAGGCGCGGGGTGGCCAATAAACAGCCGGTCAATCTCAACGAAATCATCACCCTGTTTCTCAAGAGCCCTGAATTCAGCAAGATAAAATCGGTCCATCCAAATGTTCACATAAGTACAGCCTTGGCGGATCAGCTCAATGCGGTTTCCGGGTCTTCGGTACATTTGTCCAAGAGTGTGATGAATCTTGTCTCAAACGCCGCAGAAGCCATGCCCCACGGCGGTCAGATTACCATAAAAACCCAAAATATGGATATTGGTGATTCATTTGCCGGGGCAACCGGCTTTTTTGAGGGTGAATATGTATTGCTGGAAATCGCAGACACAGGGACGGGCATCTCCAAAAAAGACCGGCAGAGAATCTTTGAACCGTTCTACACAAAGAAAGTGATGGGAAGAAGTGGTACGGGGCTGGGTTTGGCTGTTGTGTGGGGCACAGTTATGGATCATTATGGCCATATCGAAGTGGATAGCGACGGAAAAAACGGTTCGATCTTCAGATTATATTTTCCCGTATCTCATGAAAAAGCCGAATTAATCTCGCAAATTAAGGACATCCATAGATACAAAGGCAATGGCGATACCATCCTGATTGTCGACGACATTGAAGAACAACGATTGATCGCTTCGGACATTTTATCGGAATTGGAATATACCGTTACCACTGTTCCCAGCGGCGAGGATGCCCTTTCATTCTTACAAAAACACAGCGTGGATTTGGTTATTTTGGACATGCTGATGCCCCCGGGTATGGACGGATTGGACACTTATCAGGAAATATTGAAAATCAATCCTAACCAGAAAGCAATTATCGCAAGCGGATTCGCCGAAACCGATCGGGTTAAGGAGGCTATGGACCTTGGCATCGGTCAATATATTAAAAAGCCATATACCATCATCGAAGTTGGATCGGCTGTAAAGACAATATTGACGACATGAAACCGCTTCTACTCCATCTGAAGAACCTGACGATCCTTGTCAAAGTACCCTTCACCATCAATCTGCAATAGACCTTGATAATTATCAAACAACCAATCCCAAAGGGGGGCGATGGTATGGATAGTGGTCTCGGCATCACGGTCTTGCCAAAGGATTCGAATGACCAACATCGCCTTGGCCTTTCTCAGGAGATGGATAACCTTGTCTTTATCCCCTACCATTTCATCTTCTACTTCTTCCATCAGTTCCTCAATCTCTTCATCCACATCATCTTGATCAAGCCGGCATATTTCCAATTCGCCATATAGATCATCGCCATGGCGCATTTCAGCGTATTCGCATTCACGATCCCACTCTGCCAAATTAAATTTAGAATCAATGTCTTTTAATCCGTCTTCTATGGCATCTAAGGTGATATCTTTTTCATTGTACACAATGAATCGTATATAATAGCCCATGATATTAGCTCCACTTAATTTTTCGATGAGGCTTCCCCTAATTGGAAAGGCGCCCATATGATAATACGGATTTGCCCTTTTGCACCTATACTGATCAATACCAATTCCTTTCTCACTCATCTTTTAAAACATAAATGCCATAAAATCGACGCATTGAAAAAACTTCAATGAGACCATGGTATGGAAAAAAGGAATAAAAAGTTATGTTGTTTTTTGCGCCGGTTGCTGCTAAATGCACGTCTCTTCTACCAGATGCATTATATGACGTGATCTGCGGTGGACGCCGGGCCATCCGCAAATTGAATATAAATGGTCGATGTTTATGGCAAATCGCAGAGACTCACTGAAGAAAGATACGCGGAAATCATCCAGCCGGTTGTTCAGGATGCTGAAACTGGTCTATTACCGCTTTATCCGGCTCAGGGGTACGCCTGAGAAGATTTCACTGGGTTTGTCATTGGGTATTTTCATCGGCATGACGCCTTTTCTTGGGGCCCATACCCTCATTGCCGTCGCGCTGGCCTCTCTGTTCAAATGGAGCAAAATAACCGCTGCCATAGGCGTCATGATCACCAATCCCTTCACCGCCCCTTTGATTTATCCGGTGACATACAAGTTAGGCGCCATGGTTACCGCATTTTCGAGTCCTTCACAATGGTCCAAAATCTTCGAACCCGATGGTGTTATCGGCCTGATGAAAAGCTCGCCCATGATTTTTATTGACCTGATTGTGGGGGGAGTGCTCATCGGTTTGCCTTTGTCTTTAGTATCATATTACCTCACCATGTTAGCCTTATCGCGAGCGCGCAGACGATTGAAGATCAGAAAGGCCAGACGAGCGCTTAAAAGGGCGGCTCTAAAAAAGGCCATCGAGGATGAGAATAAAAAGTACACTGAGTCGGGCCCCTAACACGAGCCTGATTAGTGCCCGGAGCTATTTTGACATGTTATTTCAGGGACACAACACTTTTGACATCCACTACCTGGTACGGCAGTTCGATTCGGCTCAATGGGTCTATCAGCGTTGCCAAGTCTGGATCGCGCATATTGTTCCAGACAAAGGATTCATAGGTAAGGTCCGGTGAGGGATATGCCATGGTAAAATGCAGATGCGGACGGATCTTTGCTTTCGACCGGCTGGTATCGGTGATCGTCGCAATGATATCCCCTTTCTCCAACACATCACCTGGCCTTATATCATCAAGCGGGCTTGTGTGGGCATAGACCGACAAATATTTCCGGTCCCCGGATTGATGGCCTTCATGCTCAACGATGAAGGCAACGCCAAGATAGTCTCTAAACATCGCCCGAACAATGCCGTCATGAATCACGGGGATGCGTGTTTGCGCACCGATAGGCAAAATAGCTCTTGACCGATTCATGTATAGGCAAAAATCAATGCCCTCATGTGGAAAATCCCGCCTGCCACGATCCCCCCACCACTTGTCCGGCGAATTAAAGAGCATTTCCGGATAAAAAACCCAACTTACGAAATCGTTTGGATCGAGACCGTTGGCCTCAATGATCATTTCAGTGAAAGAGCTGTTCATAAAGTTCATGATAGCGCCTTATAGCATCCGTTGATTCGAAAAACACTCAATAAATCCCTTTTCTATCCGATAAACAATAAGAGGCGTTTGTTTACGGCATTCATGATGATGCTGAATGTTGAAGTTTACCGGGATATTCCATCGCCTTTATCGAAAGGTTTGCTTTGGCTGAAAAGGGACAAGGAAATTGGATATTGATAACTATTTAAAATCAATGGCGGAAAACTGCTGTCAGGTATTTGCTGAAATGACAGGGCAGCCGGCTGAGGGTGTCAATGTTGAAAGCATCAAACCGCCCTTTTCTAATATAAGTTACAAGAAAGCCGTTGTGATCCCATACGAAAACAGTCAAGAAGGTTTTGAAGGCCGGTTCGTACTAGGGTTCAACGATGTGAACATGGCTGTCAAACTGGCTGGTTCTATAGCGCATAAAATGGGCATGCCTGCTGTTGATGAGATGGATGATTGGGCAACCGATATTCTTTTCGAGTTCATGAACACAGTGGCCGGAAAAGTGATCACCGAATGGGATAATCTCGGTATGGCTGCAGATTTTTTTCCGCCCGAGTTTGTCACTGATTTGAGCTTTGAAGACGAAAGGGCCGGTGAGCTAATGATCAATTCGGTCACCTTGTGGCTTCAACATAATGAGAAATTAACCCTTCTCACCAGCCTGGAAGAAATTCCCAAAAGCGCCTTGAAAGGTAAGAAGGTGCTGGTTGTCGATGATTCCAAAATGGTTCGTTTTTTGCTGACCAAGGAACTTTCAAAGCTAGGTTGCTGCATTATCGAGGCAGAGAACGGTTTAGAGGGATTCATCAAATTTCACGCGAATCGACCTGACTTGATCATTATGGACCTGATTATGCCGAAGATGGGCGGGATAGAGGCCATTGAAAAAATCAGAGAGGTGAATCCGTCCGTCCATATTATTATTCTGACATCCACATCAAAAAAAGAAGAAGTAATGGCCGCCGCTGAACACAAAGTAAAAGGCTACATCAAAAAACCCATCCAGATCGACCAGCTTTTAAAAGTGGCCCAAGGCTGCTTCCAATAGCACATAGCTGGTGTGGCGTCCCAGAAATAGGTGACCTGTATTTTTTTACGCGGTTATCTTAAAAGATTAAGCGGGCGGGGTTTATCCCCACCGGTCGGGACAGAGCCCGACCCTACCCGGGAACCCTCAAAACGCCAGGAGTCGGAGTGATTAGCGTAGGGCCGGCCTCTGCGCCGGCCTGGCATAAAATCCGATACCTGCAACTTGAGCTTTATGGAGAACCGGATTTTTTTATTACTTCGACCAGTATATCGGGCTCCGCTTAACCCGCCACACGCAATTTCAAAGCACCCACAGGACAGATGTCGACGCAGCGATGACAAGCCGGGCAATCCAACGCTTTCACACCGCTTATCCGATAGTGCCGGACCACAGTGTCGATTCCCCTTCCGACAAAACTGAAAACCGGCAGTTCATGCCGGCTGCTGCAGGTGCGAATGCACTTGCCGCACAATACGCAGCGATGCGGGTAGTGGTCAATCCAGGGATGGCCCGTATCCACCTGCACGGAGCGCTCAATCTGCGCCAGCGGTTTTGATTTGAGGCCCACTTGAAGAAAGCGTGCGATCTTCTGAAGCTCACATGCCCGGTTGGCATGGCAGTGTTTACAGTCCACATCGTGGGTGGAAAGCAGCAAGCGTAATGCGGAGCGCTGCAGGCGGCGGACAGCGGGAGTGTCCGTCCGGGCCTTCAGACCGGAGGTAGTACAGATCGTGCAAGCGGGCACCGGCGACGGTGTGCCTTCTATCTCCACGAAGCACATTCGGCACGAGGCCTCGGGACTTTCTTCGTCGTCCAGAAAGCACAGGTTCGGGATGTAGATGCCGTTTTCCAGACAGACGGCCAGAAGGTTCCGGCCCTCAGCAACCTCGTATTTTTTTTGATCTATGATGATATCGATCATATTAAACTTTTCGCCATCTTTTTTATGCAACGTCGGGGTTTACGCTTTTGGCGGCTGCGCCGGCCGCTCCACCCGCGGTGCCAGCTCCGGCGGTGAGACTTTGCGCACCGCATCATATTGTGGGGGGCAGGCTGTTGCGCACTCGCCGCATTTGACGCAGAGCTCCTGATCAATACCTTTTTTGCGGGTGCTGGTGGTGAATACCGCCTCCACCGGACAGCAGCCCACGCATGCGTCGCAGCCCCTGGCACACTTTTCCAAATCGATATAATAGGTGGTCAAGGTGCGGCAGGTCAGACCCGGGCAACGCTTTTCCTCCAGGTGCACGCGGTACTCTTCGGCAAAATAGTTCAGTGAAGTCAGTACGGGATTGGGTGCGGTTTTCCCCAGACCGCACAGTGATCCGGCTTTGACATCTTCGCTGATCCGCCGCAGCAAGTCCATATCTTCGGCTGCAGCACTGCCCTTGGTGAGCCTTTCAAGGATGGAAAGCAGATGGCGGGTGCCAATACGGCAGAAGGTACACTTGCCACAGGATTCTTTCTGGATGAAGTCGAGAAAGAAGCGTGCCACATCCACCATGCAATTGTCTTCGTCCATCACCACCAGTCCCCCGGAGCCCATCATGGCGCCGGCATCGTCCAGGGCGTCGAAATCGATGGGCGTGTCCAGAAAGGCCTCGGATAAGCACCCCCCCGAAGGTCCGCCGATCTGTACGGCTTTGAATCTTTTTTTGCCGGCAATACCGCCGCAGACCTCGAAGATGAGATGGCGCAGCGTCACACCCATGGGGATTTCCACCAATCCGGGGTGGATGACATCACCCACCACGGAAAAGATAGCCGTTCCCGGGCTGCTAGAGGTACCGATGCCTCGGTACCATTGGGCGCCCTTTGAAACGATGGGCGGCACACATGACAGGGTTTTGACGTTATTGATCACTGTGGGGCGGCCAAACAGACCACGGGTCGCGGGGTAAGGCGGCCGGTGCAGGGGCATGCCGCGAAGACCTTCGATGGAGCGGATTAAGGCGGTTTCCTCACCACAGACAAAGGCACCGGAACCCTGAAAGATTTCGATCTCCAGATCGAAGCCGCTATTTAAAATGGACCGGCCGACAAGACCCGCCCGGATCGCCTGATCGATGGCCCTTTCCAGCGTGGCGACGGCCAGTGGATACTCCGCGCGGACATAGATGAAGGCTCGGCGTGCGCCCACGGCATAGGCGGCGATGACGATGCCCTCGATCAGCTGGTGCGGGTTGCTCTCGATAATGGTGCGGTCCATATAGGCGCCGGGATCGCCTTCGTCGGCATTGCAGATGACATACTTTTCATCTGCGGCGCTTTGGGCAACCACTTCCCATTTTTGACCTGTGGCAAACCCGGCCCCGCCCCTTCCCCGCAGCCCGGAAGTTTTGATGTTGTCGATGATCTTTTGTGCGGGTTCCTCCAGTGCGCCGGCCAGCGCCCGGTATCCACCCTCGACTAAATACTCATCGATGGCGTCCGGGTCGATCCTTCCGCATTTTTCCATCACCACTCTTTTTTCCATGTTGAAGCGGGCATAATCGTTCACCGAGGGCAACAGGTCATTGGCTTCCATGGCACCCATGACATGTTCCAGGCATGGATCACCACCCAGGAAAAAATTTCGTACAAGCATCTTGACCTTGCCGGGATTGACTTCGTGATAAAAAAGGGGCGGGAATCCCGATTCGGGATGGTCGATGATCACCACCGGTTCGGCGTAACAGTGGCCGTTACAACCCACCGTGCGGATCCGGGCATTGATATCATGCTGGGCGACGGCCTGGGCGAAGGCATCCCGGGTTTCCAATGCGCCGGCGGCAATGCCGCATGTGGCCAAACCAACGGTGATCTGAATGCCGCCGTTGGATGCCTTTTCCCGGCAGCGTTTTTCGGCATCGGCCTGCAGGGTTTCCCATACGCCGATCGTATTGATTCGATCATTGGGATTCATTCTGCCGCCGCTCCCTTTCCGCCTTCTCTTTTTCAATCCGAACGCGCAGGATGAGCCCTTCCACTTTGCTGGTCATCATACGCCCATGGAGTGTCTCGCCCACCAGGGTCACCGGGGCGAGTGTGCAGCACCCCACGCAAGCAACCCTGTCGATGCTGAATTCGCGGTCTGCAGTGGTCTCTCCTTCCCGGATGTCGAGTTTGCGTTCGAAATGCTCCAGAATAATGTCACCGCCTTTAATGTGACAGGCTGTCCCCAGACAGATGCGGATGGGATGGCGCCCCGGCGGGGTAAAGCGAAACTGGTTGTAAAAGGTGGCCACACCGTAAACTTCCGATGGGCTCAATCGCAGATACCGGGCCACCAGCTCTATGGCCGGGGACGGCAGGTAGGTAAAAATGCGTTGTACACTTTGCAGCACCGGAATCAGGTGACGCCGGTGTGGTGCTGTCTCTTTCAAGTCTCTGCGGACATCATCAAGCTTCGCCAGCTCTTCAGCGGTGAGTTCAAATTCCATACAGCAGCCTTAAATACGATCCATGGCCCCATAAGCCGCCTCAATGCGATCGCGCAGCAAAAGGCACAGGCGCTCCATCACGTCGAATCCAAAGGTAATTGATTGAGTCATTGTTTGGCGAAGGTCACGGCCTTTTATCTTCAACAAGGTGGTGGGTCTCTGGCACGTCGCCGTTGACATGAGCACATGCGCTTCGCCCAGCAGGGAAGACCAGCACCCAAAAGCGCGACCTTTCCCCAGGGAGTCAATGAGGACCCGTCCTTTGCGGTTGCCCATGTTCATGGATCTTTCCAGGTGGACCTGCCCCTCTACGATGATGTAGAGATGCTCACCGTAATCTCCCTGTTTAAAAACCGATTCGCCGGTATCGAAAGCAACCTCTTGGCACATCTGAGCCACTTTTTCAATGCTTTCGTCGGCCAGGTTGCAAAAAAACCGACTGTTTTGCAACACTTGGCATGTTTTTTCATTTTTCATGGGATTCTCCAGCCTTTTCTATGCGTCATCTAACCGGCGTATTGCTTTCTAATCGCAAATATCGTACGCCCGCAGCAACCGATTACCCAGGGCACAGGCCAATTGTTTGAAAAAAATCACTGCGTTTTCCGCATCCTTGTCCAGCAGGCGCAAAACATTTTCTTTGGGAAACTTGAGCACAATGGTCTGCCTTTCGCAAATGACAGTTGCAGAATAGACGCTGCGATCAATCAATGCAGACCACCCGAAAATCTCCCCTACCCTTTCGCTGCAATAGACCTTGCGGCCGCTGGGTTGAAGTTCCAAACGGACCTTGCCTTTGATCAATACAAAAAAGAAATCGGCCGGATCGTTGGCTTTGAAAATGGTTTCGCCCTGTTGAAACTCCTGTTTAACGGCTTTTGCTGTAATTGACTGGATGGCATGCTGACTCATCCCCCAGAACAGATCGGCTTGTTTGAGATACATCTCAAGACCTCCTCTCGGGTAACGGATCGAAATGCTGTAGTATACCACAAAATTTGACATTTTGCGCCATACGGTTATAAACAACCCATCAAGGATATCGCTTGCCATTCATCAGGCAGCAGGCACATAATGGGATCAAAAAACGATTAAATGGAAGGTGATCTCAACGATCATTAGATATACCTGGCCACAACCTTTTTTTCAGAAGGATTGAAATGATCGAAAACATCGAAGCCTTGAATATCGGAATCGTCGGCGGCGGCAGGCGCTGCAAGGCGCTGCTGGAAGCCATTTACAGCGAAAAAGATCCTGCCAAGCGGCCCCAGGTGCTGGCCGTGGCCGACCGGGAATCTCAGGCCGTGGGCCTTTTATTGGCTCGGGAGCTGGGCATTTTCACCACTTCCGATGATCTTGAGCTGTGCAATATCGAGGAACTGGATCTGCTGCTGGAACTGACACCGGACGACAGCCTCGAACAGCGTCTTCGAGACGTCAAACCCCCCGGCGTCCTGCTGGTGGACCATTACGATGCCATGGCGATTCTGGACCACTTTCGGATCAAAGCCAAGAAGATCGAATTGATGTCCAGGATCCAAACCGAAGCGTTGGATGCTCAGACCACCGCCGGTCTGTTTGAAGAATTTCATGATTTCGTCCAGGGCATTAGCAATTCTGCTAATGCCTATGCCCGACAGATGCGCCATGACCTGGTCTCCAGCCGGCAGAGTCTGTCACAAATCATCAGCGGCAGCACCATTCCCACCTTCGTCATTGACCGGGATCACAAGGTCACCCACTGGAACCTGGCCTGTGAAAAGCTGACCGGCTATTCGGCCCGTGAGATGGTGGGCACCGACAATCAATGGAAACCTTTTCGCGAGGATAAACGGCCCACCATGGCCGACCTGATCCTGGACAACGTCAGCCAGGAAGAGTTGTGGCGGCACTACTCCACGCGCTGGGAGCCGTCATCGCTGATCAGCGGTGCCTATGAAGTCGAGGAGTTCTTTCCCCATTTGGGCGACAACGGCACCTGGCTCTTTTTCACCGCCGTGCCCATCAAGGCACCGGACGGCACCACCATCGGCGCCATCGAAACCCTCTGGGACCGCACCGGGCGCCGCCAAACCGAACAGGTCTGCAAGCAACAGAATACGGATCTGGTTCAAAAGGTAGAACAGCTGCGCGCAAGCCAGCAGACGCTGGCCCAAATCATCAACGGCAGCACCATCCCCACCTTCGTTATCGACAAGGACCACAGGGTCACCCACTGGAACAGGGCCCTGGAACGGCTCAGCGGATGGCCGGCCGATAAAATCGTCTCCACCACCAAGTCTTGGGCCCCTTTTTACGACAAGGAGCGCCCCTCCATGGCGGACGTTATCCTGGACCAGATCGACGAAGTCCAAATCGAACAGCTCTACGGTTCCAATTGGCGCAAATCAGCGCTCATCGAAGGCGCCTACGAAGCCGAAGCCTATTTCCCTCACCTGGGTGACAAAGGCAAGTGGTGCTGGTTCACCGCCGCCCCCTTGAAGACCCCCGAAGGCGAGGTGGTGGGGGCCATCGAAACCATCTGGGACAAGACCGAAGAGCGGCTGGCCGAAGAGGAGCGCGAACAGCACACCCGTGAGCTGGCCACCTTCTCCTCCATCTATGCCACCCTCAGCGGTCCTCTCGATCTGGAGGGCCGAGTGAAAGCCACCGTCGAAGAGGTGGTCAATATCTTCGATATCGACGGCCTGAGTATCTATATCCGCAAGGCCGACAATCAGTTCCACCTGCGCTATAATTGCGGTTTCTCCGACAACCTCTGCTATCTGACCCGGGTGGCCGATCTGCAGAGCCTGGTGGTTCGAGTGGCCCGGGACGGTAAAACGGCCGTGATTCAAGAACTGCAAGGCGGCCAAACCATGGGGTTGCAGCTGCTCTATCAGGAGGGACTTCGGTCCCTGGTCTACATCCCCATCGCCGACCGGGAGAAAAACACCATCGGTGTTATTCGCGCCGGCAGCCGCAAGGCCAACCACTTCGGTTCCAACGAACTGCGCGCTTTGGAACTCATCGCCAATCGCATCGGCGTGGCCATCGAAAACGCCATGCTGGAACAGGATATCCAGCAAAAGGCGAGCTTCCAGTCCCGGCTGATCAGCAGCTCCAACAATGGAATCGTTGCCACCGACAACCAGTGGAAAGTGGTGATCTTCAATCCGGCCGCCGAGTCCATCTTCGGTTATGACGGCAAAGCGATCATCCAAAATACCAATGCCCGCGACATCTATCCGGCCGACATCATCGAGCGTTTTGAAGCGGCCATGCGCACGGCCGACTCCGAACGGTGGAGCCTTCCATGGCAGGAGACGTTTATTACTGATAAAGACGGCCATGAGATCCCGGTACGCTTTTCCGGGGCCGTGCTGCGTCAGAAACACAAAAAGATGGGGCTGGTGGCCTTTTTCCAGGATTTGCGGGAAATCAAGCGCCTGGAAAAGGAACTGCTCGGTGCCGAGCGACTGGCCGCCGTGGGCCAAACCGTGGCCGGTATGGCCCATTGCGTCAAGAACATCCTGCACGGCCTGAAAGGCGGCAGCTACATGGTCAACATCGGCATCAAGAAAGAGAACACCGAAAAACTCCAGACCGGCTGGAACATGGTCCAGCGCAACATCACCCGCACCCACGACCTGGTGCAGGACCTGCTGACCTACTCCAAAGAACGCCAGCCCGAAATGGCGCCCTGCCGGCCCAACGAAGTCGTCGAAGAGGTCATGGAACTGATGCAGGCCGTGGCCGAAGAGCATAAAGTGGCCCTGGAAACCGATCTCTCGCCGGAAATCGGAGAAGTACTGCTTGATGAACGCAGCCTGCACCGCAGCCTGCTCAACCTGGTGGGCAACGCCATCGACGCTTGCCGCGACGATCCCACACCGGATAAAACCCACCGGGTTAAGGTCAGCACCAGCCTGGATGGTGACCGGACCATCCGTTTCGATGTCACCGACAACGGATCCGGCATGAGCGAAGAGGTCAAGGGCAAGCTCTTCTCCTCTTTCTTCAGCACCAAAGGCCCCCAGGGCACCGGCCTGGGCCTGCTGGTTACCAGCAAGCTTATCGAAGAACATAAAGGTACCATTAAGGTAGACTCCCAGCTCGACCAAGGCACCACCTTCAGCATCCGACTGCCGATGATTACCGAAACCTAGCCCGATCTAGTCCAACAGCCCGGTTCGTGTCGCAAAGGTTAGCAAATGATCATCTTATTAAAACGCATGATCAACCGGTTGGCCCAAGAGATCGATGCGATCACTTCCGCCAATCCTTCCCATCGTCTTTTATCCCGAAACATCAATGGGTTGGAACCGCTTGTGCAAGCCGTCAACAGACTGGCCGATCGCCATGAGCAACTCAATGCCATCATGCGCAAAACGATCCAGCCGGCTGCCGGTGTGGCGGTTGAAGAGGAAAAAAATATTTTGGCGGCCATCATTTCAGAACTGCCACAAGGCGTGTTGGTTTGTAATGCTGACGGACAAATCCTATTAATCAACCGGCTGGCCATAAAATTATTGGATATCCATACTGATATGATTGCAGGCATCGCCTCGGACGAACGAACGGCATTGGGGCAATCCATTTCCGCCTTTATCGATAAACATCTCATTGAACATGCGCTGGATGAGATCAATGAAAGACTGAAGCGGAAAATCTCAAACATCACGTCACATTTTGTAATTGATGGTAAGGAAAACCACATCATCGGCGCTGAGGCAAGGCCGATCTTGAACCGCCTGGGGCAGTTTTCCGGGTTTGTTCTGCTCCTCAAGGATATTACCAAACAACGCGAAGCAGACAACCGCATGGACGTTCTTTTGCATGAGTTGACTCAAAATGCGCGTTCCCCATTGGCCAGTATTCGGGCGGCCAGCGAAGCCATGCTGGAATATCCGGATATCGACAGTGAGAGTCTGCAACAATTCAAAGAAATCATCCATCAGGAATCCATCACCTTAAGCAATATCCTGAGCAAGATGGCCGGCGACTATTCCGTCATTCTTCAAAAACAACGGTCCTTAGTCCCCATGACTGTTCCGGATCTGGTGGATACCATCAGAAGAAGAGCCAAAGACAAACTGGGCATTGTTGTCGACAGTGAAAAGCCTTCAGAAAAGATGTGGGTTCACGTGGACAGTTATTCGATCATCGTGGCCATCCTTTTCGTCTTGAACCAGTTGAAGAATGAATCGGGCCATTGGCAATATGGCTGCAAACTTGGCAAGGATAGCAGATTTCTTCATCTCGATTTTGTGTGGCCGGGCCAACCCATAAGGGCCAATGTATTGAAACGCATGCAAGAGCAGCATCTCATCTTTGAAGGGGGGGAAAGTCCTTTAAGACTCGATGAAGTTTTGGACCACCACGAAGCGGCCGTATTGTCATTCGGGTGTGAGGGTTCTCCGGACCAGGCATGCTTCCGATTTATATTGCCCGCCCAAAAAGGTGAAGTGGCTGATATCAGCAGACCCATCACGATCATGCCGGAAACCCATGCCGAGCTTTTTAATCCTGAATTGATGAGCCAGACGGGCCAAAATCCCGAGTTGGATAACCGCCTGTTGACCGAATTGACCTATACAGTTCTCATTCGAGCCATATCCGAAGCAAACAGCATCGAACAGATAACGGACAAACACAGTCAATTGCCCGGATTACTCTTCAGCATGATCAACAGCGGCGCAATAATCAGGAACGTGACATGGCTGATAACTACCTTTGCGGACACCATTTTAAAAAAAGTCATCGGGTTTGCCATTGAAGAACTGGGACCGCCGCCGACTCAATTTGCTTTTGTCACCTTGGGTAGTGAGGGCAGAAAAGAGCAGACACTCAAAACAGATCAGGATAATGCGATCATCTATGATGATAGGGGGGATGATGGCGGTCATCGCTCTGCAAGATCGGAACAGGAGGTTAAGCGCTATTTTCTAAAATTCGCGGAGCGGGTATGCACATGGCTCGACCAAATCGGTTACCACTTCTGTCCCGGCCGGATCATGGCCAGCAATCCCCAATGGTGTCAACCGCTATCAGCCTGGAAAAGATGCTTTCACGCATGGATCCACGCCGCAGGACCTGAAGACCTGCTGCATTCAAGCATATTCTTTGATTTTCGCCTTGGCGGCGGCACCTCGGATTTGGTCGAAAACCTGGGTGACTATCTTTTCAAATCCTTAAAATGGTGGCCGGGATTTTTTCGGCATATGACCGAAAACGCCGTCTACTTTAAACCCCCCATCGGCTTTTTCGGAAATTTTCTGGTCGAATCGAGCGGCAAACACCGCAACTGTCTTAATATAAAACGCACCATGACTGCAATCGTTGATTTTGCCAGGATCTATGCGCTTAAAAACGGCATCCAAGAGACCAATACCCAGGAACGCCTCTATCAGCTCTATTTAAAACAGATTCTGCCCTTCAAAACCTATCGTGAAATCGAACAAGCCTTCAATTTTGTCATGCAAATAAGAATTGCCCATCAGATTAACAGGATCATCGTCAAAGGGCTTGAACCTGACAACCATATCAATCCCAACAAACTGTCAGCCATTGAACAGAAGATGTTAAAAGAAGTATTCAAAAGGATAGAAAAGATGCAAAAACAAATCACTCTTGAATTTACCGGTGGATCTGATACACAACTGGAATAATAGAGGTTATTCTGGCCGAAGGAATTTCCGATAAATATAACCGACTGGCCACCAGGTTCAGTTATGGCGAATTGGCCCATAACCTTGGTCTCACTTCCCAGGAGAAAATGGTTTTCCAGGGGAAATTCATTGAAGCGAATGATATTCCGCAGTCCGCATCGGCAGCCGAATATGAAGCCTATCACATTTTAAGGGCGGATATTGACATTGATGACTTTAATCCCAAAACAATTGAATTTATAAAAATAATTGGAAACACCCTATCAAATGACACTTCAATTTCAGAGGGCATGCGAACCTATTTCTCCTGGGTTCGGGAAAACTCATCCCACCTCATGCCCCAAATTATCCTGAACGACATTCTTTATCGGCGCAACCAAGAAGTCATTAACCATATGGAATCCATGCTGGCGCATTACGACACCATCATCATACCCTGGGGCACTGCAAATGCCGGAGATAGAGGCGGCGGTATTGCGCAAAGGCTTTTGGTTGTCCCACACCCGTGAGCGGATCGGCATCGATTTTAAAAAGATACTATATGCTCATCTGTTTAAATAGAGGGTATCCTATCAAATTGATAGCACCATAACACATTGATAGTATTATCACTTTGAACTGTAATGCTTTTCACACAAGTTGTACCCAGCTACCTAAAACATAGGACTTTTTCTTCACAATTCACTCAGAAGATGAATAAATTATCACGGAGCTGTTGCTTATCAGCAACACCAAAAGCACAAAAAAACACTACCGGTTTCCCCAACTCGAAAAAAAATCTCCCCAAGCTATAAAATACAAAAATTCTCATTCATTACTGCAAGTTATCATATAGCTGCCGGACAAAAACCCTCCAATGTTTGCCGTCCAAGCATTAAGCCATCTGGTCAACAGTATAGAAAAAAGCCACATAAAAAGTCAAAATGGCATCGGCCTTGCAGTACTGCCCTCCAAGCTAAATGGAAGATGTCATTAAAGACAAAGGAAGTAGAAAAGGAGGTGATACTAAAAAAGTATGGTGTGAAGCCTGAAGAACAATTTTCTATTAACCAACCTTGTTCAAAAAAGGAGAAAAAATGAAAAAACTGATCGCATTGTTCAAAGACGAAGACGGCGCCACCGCAGTCGAGTATGGTATCATGGTTGCTCTCATTGCTGCAGTCATCATTGCCACTGTCGGTTTTCTCGGCACGGATGTAAATGATGCCTTCACCACGGTTGAAACCAACATTGACAATCAGGCCGGAGGGTAAGAGCTATCCATTAGAGGCTCAACAAGACCAAAACAGCTATATGAAGCACAAACTGAACCACTCAATTCCAATCGGCACCTCCTGCTAAAGATTTGATGCTCCCATTTCTACCTCGATTCCATACTCTCAAATTCTCTGCTTGAAGCCACTTGATTCCGTCAGGGGCATTCCCAACGGTTGAACAGGCGAATGCCCCTGTCTAAAAAAAGAAAATTGCACCGGTGAAACGAATAATCGATGCTATCATTCACCAGCGCAACGAAAGGAAAAAATAATGAATAAAATCTTTGCTTTATTCAAAGACGAGAAAGGCGCCACCGCAGTCGAATACGCTATCATGGCGGCCTTCATCGCTGCTGTCATCATCGCCGCTGTTGGCTTTCTCGGCACGGATGTGAATGACGCTTTTACCACAGTCGAAACCAATATTGACAATCAGGCTGGTGGATAGCGGTTATGTAGTGAATGCTTTAAACGCACCCAATCGCTAAAGCCTGCACCGACTGAACCATTGACACGCTGAACAGCAACACTCCACTGAATACTGAGCGATCTTTTTCCTGCACTGTTGCTTGCACCTGGATTTTCTCTTCAAAATTGTTTGAAACCACCTACGGCATTCTCATCGAATGAATAGACGAATGCCTTATTTAAAAACAATCCCCCGCACATAAAGATCGACATTTGCGATCTTTTTATCATCGACCGGCGCAAACGCGCCTATGCAATATGAGGATTCAACCATGAACCCTTTTCAAGACGTTATTTTTATAAATGCATTAATCATCATCCTATTGATAGCGGCAGTGATCGATTTACGCACCTTTAAAATACCCAATATCGTCACGATCCCGGCTGCTGTCGGAGCACTGACATACTATGGTGGCCAATTTGGATTTTCCGGATTGCTTTTCAGCCTGGCCGGCCTGGGTACCGGTCTTCTACTTCTATTAATTCCATATCTAATGAACGGCATAGGCGGCGGTGATGTTAAACTCATGGGCGTGGTCGGCGCTTTCTTAGGCGCCAAAGCGGTGGCCATCGCCTTTTTGTTTACAGCCATCGTCGGTGGAATATACGCCGTCAGCCTTATTTTCCTTCATCGCCAGGCCTTTCGCGGCTTTTTTAAAAACCGGCAGGCTGCGTTTTACGAATTTCTTCTTACGCGAAAGATCCCGGCCGGTTCCAATGCTCAGTGTTCCAAAGGACCCCGGCTGAAATACGGTTTGGCCATTACCTTCGGCACCGGACTGTATATAGTTTCCCAAGTCAACAGCTTAACTTTTATTTAATACAAGGAGGCATCTTATGAAAAAATGGAAAACGATTTTACCGATTGTGCTTTCCCTGACCATTGCGGCATCCGGCAGCTTTTTTCTCTATCGTTATGTAAAAGAAAAAACCGCACCGCCCCAGGTTGTCAAAGTTCAGGCCGATGCAGTGCCTATCGCGGTAGCGGCCGTGGACCTGGCCTGGGGGACCAAACTGACGGCGGAGATGATCAAAACAGCGCCCTTTTTCGAAGAGAGTCTCCCCGCCGGCTACCATACCGAAACCGCCGCCCTCAAGGATCGTGTGCTGATTGCAGCCTTAAAACAGGGTGAGCCCATAGTGGATCACCGCATGGCCCCCGAAGATATTCAAACCGGCGGCGTGTCGGCGATTTTGGAACCCGGCAAGCGGGCCATTGCCGTCAAAGGCGACAAGGTCATCGGCATCTCCGGCTTCATCAATCCCGGCAACCGTGTGGACGTGCTGGTTACACTGAAAGATCCCCGCAACAAGGTCGAAAAAACCAAAATGGTGCTCGACAACGTGCTGGTGCTCGCCACCGGCACCCAAATTGTCAAAAATGAAAAAGGCGAACCTGCACCGGTGGACGTCTACACCCTGGAAGTAACGCCTGAAGAGGGAGAAAAGCTCGCTTTGGCTGCCAGTGAGGGCAAGCTGCAGTTTGCCCTGCGCAACCTTATCGATTCAGAGAAGGTGCTTACCAATGGTGCCACCATTGCCAAGACCCTGGCCTCGTTGTCGGCTAAACCCAAGCGCAAAAAAGGCGGTGCTCCTCCACAACTTTCCGTCGAGGTCATCAAGGGCAGCAAAACCGGCCGAACCCGGGTTAACCATTAATCTTGTCCAATCATAAGGAGTATGTCATGGGCACACATAAATCTTTTATCGTACGCAATGCATCGGCTGTCCTGCTGGCCGTCCTGGTGATCGTGGCTGTGGCCACTTCTCCCGTGGCCGGACAGACTGTCATCCCCAAAAAAGTGAAAGTAGTAGTCGGCAAATCCATTGTGCTGCGCAGCCCGGCTCCGGTCAAACGCATTTCCGTGGCCGCACCTGAAATTGCCGACATTGTGATCATCTCCCGCAGGGAAGTTTATCTTACCGGCAAAACGGCCGGCACCACCAATTTGACCCTATGGCAAAACGGATCGGTTTCAGCCATTTATGATGTTGAAGTCGTTTATGACATCTCGCGTCTGAAGCAGCAGGTGCACCAACTGCTGCCTGACGAGCGCGAACTTCAAATCATGGGGACCCACGACAGCGTTACGTTGTCCGGCAAAGTCTCCAATGCCGCAGCACTGGCCAACTTGCTGGCGCTGTCCCGGGCCTACGCCCCTGAAGGCAAGATTAATAATCTGGTGACAGTGGGGGGTGTCCACCAGGTAATGCTGGAAGTGCGCGTGGCGGAGATGGATCGCGCCACCACCAAGCGCCTGGGCATCAACTTCAATTTCATTGAAGGCGACCGGTTCGGCGCCAGTACGCTGGGCGGTTTAAGCTCCTTTGTCTTCCCCGAATTTGACACGGACGCCGGTACCTGGCTTTTTGATCTGCCGCCTTCTTCAGCGGTCAACGCCCTGTTCCGGTTTCAAGCGGACGGCGCCACCTGGACCGGTCTGATCGACGCCCTCAAGCAAGACGGCCTGGTTAAAATTCTGGCCGAACCCAACCTGATCGCCATGAGCGGACAGCAGGCCAACTTTCTGGCCGGCGGTGAATTTCCTGTTCCGGTGCCCCAGGACGACGGCGCAGTCACAGTGGCCTACAAAAGTTTCGGCGTGGGGCTGACCTTCAAGCCCACGGTCCTGAGCAACCAAAAAATCAGCATCCAGGTGGAGCCTGAGGTATCTGAGCTTGATTTCTCCACCGCCGTACAGTTCTCCGGATTTGTCGTACCCGGGCTTTCAACACGCCGGGCCTCCACCACCATCGAACTGGGCGACGGCCAAAGCTTCGCAATAGCCGGTCTTTTAAAGGAGACCGTCCGCGATGCAGTCCAAAAATTCCCCCTGCTGGGCGACATTCCCATTTTGGGGATGCTCTTTCGCAGCCGTTCATTTCAAAAGAATGAAAGTGAGCTGGTGATCATTGTCACCCCGCGGCTGGTCAAACCGGTGGACGGCTCTAAATTACCCCTGCCCACAGACGGCTATATCGAACCCAATGATGCCGAATTCTACCTCATGGGATTCATGGAAGGCCGCAACGGACGAAAGGAAAAGGCTCTCACGGGCCGGATGGAGGGAACCCTCGGCCATTCTCGCATGGAAATCGGAAATGCGGCCGATGCAACATCAAGGCAAAGATAGTCATTGAGGATCAGGAGGACGTTATGTCAATTTTGCTGTTAATCATTATCTTTTCTTCTTTTTCCGCAATCAGCGGCGTGATCGTCATGGCTGCAGTCTGTGTCAACAAGGGCCTGCATGTGAGCGCCCCCCCGGTGAAAAACATACAAATCGGCAACCACGCCCGTGTCCCGTGCGGAAAAACAGGAATACCGGAGAAGACACAAAGGCCGGAAATGGCATTGAATGCCGAGTTTGAAACACTGATTATCCAAGGAGAATAATATGCAAAAAAGAATACTCACCATCATCGTTACAGCCGCTGTTGTTGCTATGGCATCCGCTTGCACCGGCACCCCCCATCTCCATAGCCACTGGGGTAAATCCATAGAAACAGCCAGGGAAACCCAAACTGTCAATCCACAAGCCGGCAGGGAATCGATGCCGGCCCCTGAGATGGACGGAAATTCCGCCGGCCATGCTGTTGACGGTTACCATCAGAGCTTTAAGGGCTTGGAGACCCAATAATCGGTTGATGTGATCGAGATCCCGCAAGATCACAAACAGTCCCCAGGAGCAATTATGAAGAGCATTAAATCAGAAAAACGAGAACGAGGCGCAGCAGCCGTAGAGTTCGCCCTAATCTTGCCGCTGTTGGTGGTGCTGCTGTTCGGAATTATCGAATTCAGCATTCTATTCTATAACAAAGCCATGATCACCAACGCCAGCCGTGAGGGCGCCCGGGCCGGAATCGTCTATAACTTTCCGAACAGGCCGAGCGCCTCCGATATCACCAATATCGTTAACGGCTATTGCGCCAGCCATTTGATCACTTTCGCCAATCCCGCCCAGGGACCGATTACGGTTGTGAACGGAATTGGCGGCGGAAGCGGTGCGAATCTGGCCGTGACCGTGACATACGACTACGATTTTTTGGTGTTGCCCAATTTTCTGGGAGCCTTTTTTTCCAACGGCAATTTTGGAAACAGTATCACACTGGGAGCCACAACGGTCATGCGGTTGGAGTAAACAAGGAGAAACGGATCATGCAGAAGAAGTATATCATTGCCAGGATCAAGGATCAAAAAGGCGTGACAGCTGTCATCGTCGCCCTGTTGCTGGTGGTCCTCACGGGCATGGCGGCCCTGGCCATTGACCTGGGCCATCTTTACGTTGTTAAAAACGAGCTGCAAAACGCCGCCGACGCCGGAGCGTTGGCCGGCGCCCGTGTCTTGTACAACAACGATGGAACTTCCGTCAATAGCGGTGCAAACCAAGTGGCCCATGACGCGGCCGAAGCCAACACCAGTGAAAATGTTGCGGTGGAAGTGATATGGAACGGCAACAATATGACCGATGATGCCCAGCGGGGGCACTGGCAGTTCTCAACCGCTACTTTTACGCCAAACAATGCCACTGCACCGGTGGACCTTTGGAACGCCTCCGACGAAGAATTGGATGCCAATCTTAACTTTATTAATGCCGTGCGCGTCACGGCAAGACGCAACAACACGCCGGCAACCTCCTTTTTTGCCAGGATTTTCGGCTACAACAGCTTCCAAAAACAAGCCAGCGCCGTGGCATATATCGGCTTTTCCGGCACATTGGTGCCGGCGGATGTGGACCAGCCCATCGCCATCTGCAAAGAGAGCATCACCAATGCTGACGGGGAATACGACTGCTCCATCGGGCGTATGATCAATTCCGGCTCAGATGATACCACCAACAATACCGGCGGCTGGACCAGTTTCAGCCAGGACAATCCCTGCCAGGGCGGCACCAATGCCCAGGAGGTGGGGAACTTGGTTTGTGCCGGGGGTAATCCGGAGATGATACGGCTCAATCAGTCCATGGCCACCAGCGGCGGCGAAATTCAAAGTGCTTTCAATCAACTGGTCAATTGCTGGGAAACCGAAAGCCAAGGACGCACCCGGTCCTGGAACCTCACCCTTCCGGTGGTCACTTGCCCCAGCAACAACATCGGTACCTGTGAGCAGGTGGTGGGCGCCGTCAATGTCGATATTGTTTGGATTACCGGGTCGGGAGAAGATCCCGGCTACAACAATGCCCCTACGCAGATGGATGGATGGAGCAACGACAATCCCGACGGTTCTGTGCGCTGGAGTGACTTCGTCGCACATTTCCAGCTTCACAATCAGGATGGATCGGATGCACCTTATGCCAAAAAATCGATCTATTTCAAACCCAGTTGCACCCCCCATGATCCCGAAGGGATCAGCGGCGGATCGAATTTCGGTATTTTGGCCAGGATTCCGGTCCTTGTGCAGTAAACCAGCGCGGACTGAACCGCGGATAGGAGAAGCGATCATGCAAGAACCTAATTTTAAAGTAAGTATTGAGATCTCCGAGCCTGCGATAAACAGAGAATGGGCGCGTATCATCAATAAGGCCGGTGGTTTTAAAGTGCTGGGAAGGGGCGCCCGGCAGCGGCCGGACCTGATGGTGGCTGAAATCAACGTCGACTCGGAAAGCGCGCGGCAACGAATTGAGGCTTGCTTGTCCTCCAAATCCGCAGGCGAGGTATTTTTGGTGGCCCCCAATGCCGACCCGCAAATGCTGCTGTGGGCCATGCGTATCGGCATACAGGAATTTTTCACGCCGCCGCTCAAGTCGCAAGAGGTCCATCGGGCCCTGGAGAGGTTTAAAGAGCGGGCCGCCCACGTCACCACCGGCAAGACGGCGCGGGCCGGACAGGTGATCAGCATTGTCGGCGGCAAGGGCGGTGTGGGCGCCACCACCGTGGCCGTCAACCTGGCAGTCTCGCTGGGCCGGTCCCATCGGGGCGCTAGCGTGGCATTGCTGGACATGGCCACCCTTTTTGGGGAAATCCCCCTGTTTATGGAGATCAAACCCCAATTCCACTGGGGGGACCTGACCAAAAACATCAACCGACTGGACGAAACCTTCCTGATGAACCTGCTTTCGCACCACAAATCAGGTGTGCGCGTCCTGCCGTCACCCGGATACCTCAACGGCCACCAGCGACCGACGCCGCAGATCATGCAACAGCTTTTGGATCTGATGAGGACGATTTTCGACCATGTGGTCATCGATTGCGGTCAAGCGACCAACGACACGGCGTTGAAGACCTTTGAATTGTCGACCCATCTGCTGCTCATCGCCACCCCCAGCCTGCCCTGTCTGGCCAACACCAATAAACTGCTGGGTTCGGTGACGGATCTGGGCTTCGTGGACATAGAGCGATCCAAAATCATCCTTAACCGCTACACCAAACGGGGCGACATCTCTGCCGAGGAGGCCCGGGCCGGCCTGGGCCGGGATATTTTCTGGATGATTCCGAATGATTACATCACAACCATGGCGGCCATCAACCAAGGCAGGCCGCTGGCCGAAGTGGCGCCCAAGTCCAAAATCGCCCGCAACTTTGACAGGCTTGCCGGCACGTTGATGCCGGGCGGACAAAAACCGGTCAGAAAAGGCTGGCGCCTTTTTGGTTCCTGAACGGCCGAAAACCCAGACGCCCGGCCATGGACGCCATGGCCGGCGTTGATCACCAAAGGAGGAAATCGTGAACCAAATCCTGTCTTTTCCTAAACTGCCGGATGAAAACGGCCATAAGTACATGCCCGATGAATATTTTGAATTCAAATCCAGGATTCATGACCGCCTGCTGGACATCATCGATCTTTCCCTGATCGACACTTTGGACAAAGAGACCCTGTCCAACCATATCCGCCAGGCGGTGGACAGAATCCTGCGCGAAGAGAACCACGTGCTGCCCTTGAATCTGACCGAGCGCGAAAAGATCTTTTCTGAAATCCTGGACGAAGTATTGGGCTTGGGGCCGTTGGAGCCCTTTTTAAAAGATCCCACGGTCTCGGACATCCTGGTCAACGCCTACCATCAAATCTACGTGGAGCGTTTCGGCAAACTGGAGCCCACCGACGCCCGCTTCAAGGACGACGCCCACCTGCTGAAAATTATCGACAAGATCGTCTCTTCGGTGGGCCGCCGCATTGACGAGTCGGTGCCCATGGTGGACGCCCGCCTGGCCGACGGCTCGCGGGTCAATGCCATTATTTCGCCGCTGGCGCTGGACGGGCCCATGCTCTCCATCCGGCGCTTTGCCACCATCCCTTTGGAAATGGCGGACTTGATTCAAAACCGGACCTTGATCCCCCAAATCGAGCAATTACTGACAGGCATTGTCCAGGCCCGGCTCAATGTGCTCATCTCCGGCGGTACGGGCAGCGGCAAGACCACCCTGCTCAATGTCCTCTCCCGGTTCATTCCCGAAAGCGAACGCATCATCACCATCGAAGATGCCGCCGAGCTGCAGCTCAAGCAGACGCATCTGGTGCGCCTGGAAACCCGGCCGGCCAATATCGAAGGCAAGGGGCAGATCGTGGCGCGCGACCTGGTGCGCAACAGCTTGCGCATGCGCCCCGACCGCATCATCGTGGGAGAAGTCCGCGGGGCCGAAGCCTTTGATATGTTGCAGGCCATGAATACCGGTCACGACGGCTCGCTGACCACCATCCATGCCAACTCCGCGCGGGACGCCTTGATGCGGCTGGAGACCATGGTGGCCATGGCCAATTTCGATATTCCCAGCGAATTTCTCCGCAGCTATATCGCTTCGGCCATCAATGTGGTCATTCAGGTTTCCCGGCTGGCCGACGGCGGCCGAAAGCTGGTCAGTCTTCAGGAGATCACCGGAATGGAGGGCAACATCATCACCATGCAGGAGATTTTCTCCTTTGATCAGAGCCACATCGATCCTCAGGGAAATGTCAAAGGGCGATTCCGTTTTCACGGCGTACGGCCCAAGTTCTGTGACCGATTGCAGGTGGCCGGCGTGAAGCTGCCTCAAGAACTCTTTGACCCTGCTCAGAGCGTGACGATCTGACAGCCGCGGCGTCCATCCAAGACGGGCGGCCATATTCGCAGGAGGTATACTATGGAACCTATGTTTATCGGCATCGTTATTTTTATTGCCTTGGTGGCCATTATCGAACTGTCCAAAATAACCTGGAATAATCTGCATTCGGTCCAGCGGGTCAAAATCCGAAAGCGCTTGAAACAGTACGCCAGCTTGCAGCAAAGCGATGGCAGCCTGGACATTGTGCGTAAGCGGCTCTTGAGCAAGTCACCTTTCGTCCATCATGTGCTGCAGCACATTCCGGGTGTGCGGCGGATGGATCGATTGGTTCTGCAGACCAACGCCGATCACCAACTGGATTTTTACCTGCTGTGCATATTGGCGGCAGCCGTTGTTGGATTTGCGGTGGCAAAAATCTTCCTTCATCAAACCCTTCCGGCCCTGGGCATCGCGCTGGCCTTGAGTCTGCTGCCTGTTTTACACCTGATCCAGCTCAAACAAAAGCGCATCTTAAAATTTCAAAAACAACTTCCCGAAGGATTGGAACTGATCAGCCGGGCACTCAAAGCAGGCCACGCCTTTACCAGCGGCATGAAACTGGCCGCCGACCAATTCAATGACCCTTTGGGTCCTGAATTCGAAGAGACCCTGGACGAGATCAACTTCGGCGTCAGCGTACCCGATGCCCTGCGTAATCTGGCCCGGCGCATCGACTGCAAGGAAATCAAGTACTTTGTGGTGGCGGTGATCCTGCAGCGTGAAACCGGCGGCAACCTGGCCGAGATCATCGAAAGCCTGGCCTACTTAATCCGAGAAAAATTCAAACTTATGGGCAAGGTGGAAGCCCTGACGGCCGAGGGTAAAATGTCGGCAGTCATTCTGGTGCTGCTGCCGTTTTTCATCATTGCTTATCTACGCATCGTCAACGGCGAGTATCTGAACCTGTTGTTCTCCGAACCCGTGGGCCGAATGATGCTGGCCGGCGCCGGTGTAATGATGGCGGCCGGCATTCTAGTGATCCGCAAAATGATCAAAATCAAATTTTGACGAAGGAGAAAAAACCATGATCGCCCATCACCCAAACGCCGAAATGATTCTTTCAGTCGTTGCGTTTTGCGCCCTTTTTCTGCTGTGTGTGGGAATTTGGCAATATGCGCGCGGCAGCGCACAACGGCGAAAAATGATCCAAAAAATTAAGCACAGTGCTTATCCCACCCCGACTGTGTTTGTCCATCCCGATGCACCTGATGTCAAAACGTCTAAGATACTCACCCTCTTCGGTCTGTTGGGCCGCAAAATGGCGCCCCCCCATACCCTGGACTATTCCCACATGCGCCTGCGCTTTCTCAAGGCCGGCATCCGCCATCCCAAAGCGGCCGAAATCTACTGGGGCGCAAAATGCATGCTCACCCTGGCCATGCCGGGTGTGTTTCTCCTGATGCGTTTGACGCTGTTCAGACTGACCCACAGCACGGTCACTGTGGTCATTGCCGTTTTAACGGCCCTGGCCGGTTATTATCTTCCCGACATGTGGTTGCGAATCAAAACCTGCCGAAGAAAAGAAAAACTGTTGCTCGCGCTTCCGGATGCTTTGGATCTGCTGGTGGTCTGCGTAGAAGCCGGCATGGGATTGGACGGTGCCTTTTCCCGGGTGGCCGACGAGATCCGCCTCAACAGCCCCGAGCTGGGCGAGGAGTTGAAACTGATGAACCTCGAGCTTCGCGCCGGCAAATCCCGCCGGGATGCCCTGCGGGATCTGGCTGCACGGTCCGATCTGGATGAGATGACCTCTCTGGTAACCCTGCTGATCCAAACCGACAAGTTCGGCACCAGCATGGCCTCATCCTTACGGGTCTTTTCCGATGCCTATCGGACCCAACGCTACCAGAGAGCCGAAGCGTCGGCCGCCAAAATTCCGGTCAAACTGGTCTTTCCCCTCATTCTGTTTATCTTCCCATCGCTTTTCACCGTTATTTTGGGGCCGGCGGCCATTCGTATCTGGCAAAACATCATCAACCAATAGCCGTTTGATATCCAAAGGAGAAGCGTATGCATCGACAACCAAATGATATGATGAGATTTATGGCCCGTTTTGGATGGCTCCTGGGACTGCTCCTGCCATTGGTTGTGGGCGGCTGTGCCGCAGGCCCAGCCCACCGAAGCGGACCGGTGGGCTATGGCCATCCCTTTTACAAGCATGTGCGCCATCTGCCTGAAAACCAGGCCGAAATGCCGACAGCCCAGGATAAGCCAACCGCGCCTTCCCGGAAGATGAGCGCCCAAGAGCTTGAACAGCATGGCGACAGTTTACTGCACAGAGGTCATCTGGCAGGCGCCTATGCAAAATATGAGCAAGCGCTGGCGAAGAGGCCTGACAATCAGGATATTCAGGTTAAAATGGCGCGTGTCCTGACCATGGGAGGCTTTTATGATGATGCTTTAAAACTGCTCAAAACGGTTATCCACCGCCAACCGAATGCGGCCGCCGCCTGGGAAGTGATGGGCATCGTCCAATTTGGAAAAGGCACATACGCCAAGGCCCGGGAGTATTTTGGGAAAACCTTGGCCATAGACCCAAATCGATGGCAAGCCTACAATTATCAGGGGCAAATCTATGACATTCAAAAAGAGCACATCATGGCAGCCCGGGCCTTTGGTAAGGCCATCGCTTTACAGCCCCGACAAGGCTTCCTGCACAACAATCTGGGGGTCTCCAACGCCTTGGCCGGCCGGCACCGCCGGGCTGTGAAAGCATTTCGCCAAGCCATTCGCTTAAAATACACATCGGCCAAGGTTTTTAACAACCTGGGGACCTCTCTGGCGGCGTTGGGACGTTATGCGGAAGCTTTTGAAGCATTTAAAAAAGGTGTGGGCGAAGCCCGGGCCCACAACAACCTGGGCTGCATGTATATGCTGGCGGGAAGATTTGAAGCCGCCATCCAGAGCTTTGAAAGGGCAATTGCCATGACACCGCACTTTTATACCGTTGCTTACGACAACCTGAAAAAGGCGGAGGTGGCAATCCAATAGCAAATGATGTCAAGTTGTTAAATGTCATGCTTTTAAAACGGTTGGTTTGATCACGCTCATTTAAGCGCAATGGTGTTTCAATGCTCATGAAAATGCGCTTTCGGTCGATATAGAATATGTGAATCAGGGTGAGGTTCAGGTGCCTGTGGCGGAAATAGTTTGTATTTCCAGCCACTTCGGATTTAATTTTATTGAGTGCGACCGATATGGCTAAGATTCAAAAAATACTAAAAAAGGTAAAAACGTTAAGGCCGATTCCATCAGTCATTCACAAGGTATTGGCCCTGGCTGAAGATCCCGATTGTGCCTTGGCAGATCTGGTGGAAGTGGTGGAACACGACCCGGCCGCCACGGCCAATCTCTTAAAAACGTGTAATTCCGCCTACATGGGTTTGCCTGTGAAGGTCGATTCGGTGCAGCAGGCGGTTGCCATGCTGGGACTGCAAAAAGTGGTGGAACTGGTGATGGCGCAAAACCTCTCCTCCCACCTGATGAATGCACAAATAGGTTACCAGCTGGCCAAGGGTGACCTCTGGAAACAGAGCGTCGCCGCCGCCATGGTGGCCCGGACGCTGGCCGAGCGTCGCGAGCTTTTAGGTTTGCCGGCGATCTATACGGCCGCGCTGCTCAAAGATATCGGCAAAGTCGTGTTGCATGAATACGTCGAAGGAAAATGGCTCAATATTCAAAAGTTCCTTGCCGTTAAAGGAAACGGTTTTATTGAAGCAGAACAGGAGAGCCTGGGAATCGACCATGCCACCCTTGGAGGCATCATTGCCAAGGAGTGGAATTTCAGCGACCACATGGTCTACATGATTGAAAACCACCATATGATCAATCCCGAAGCCCGGAACGACCCTGCAACCGCGACCCTCTACCTGGCCGATATGGTGGCCATGATGGCCGACACCGGTACCGGCGTGGATCGCCTGGCCTACAATGTATATGAGGAAATCTTTAATGATTTCTTTCTGGCCAAAGACGAACTCAAAGCGCTTATCCTATCCTACGACGGCTTTCTGGCCGGCGCCCGGCGGATGATGGAGGCCAATTGATGGCGGCATCGAATTTGGGTCAACGCGCTTAGAAAATAGGAGCAAAACAAGTATATTTGCGTTATGAGTGAAAACAGCCCCCCCCAATCCAATACCGCTTCTGCTCATCGGTTGAGTGTCAAGGAGGCGGTTCGGCTTTTGACATCCTTGGCGCAAGCCATCAATCCCCAACTATGGCAACACCTGATAGAGGTATCGAAGCTGGCGCGCCAGGTCGGAGAGCACATGGGACTGGAAAATGCCCACATCGACCAGGTGGAGATAGCCGGTATGATCCATGACATCGGGTTGCTCTCTTTGCCCAAGGAATTGCAAAATAAGGATGCCGGCCTGTTAACCGAAAAGGAGCATCTCCAGTACTGCGAACATCCGGTTGTCGCATCCATTGCATTGGAGGGCCTTGAATCCCTGAGCCATGTGGGTGAAATCGTCCTTTATCACCATGAATATATGAACGGCAAAGGCTTTCCCAGCAGCCTGAACGGAGATCAAATCCCCTTGGGTTCCAGAATCTTGCTGGCGGTGTCCGACTATTGCCGCATTATCGCCACCTGGCCCAGAAATATGGGACGATTGGTCAGCCATGCGCGCCGGCAATTGGGTGTTGATGAGTGGAAGCGCTTTTCCTTCTCCGACGATCCGGAGAGCATCATCGAGGCCTCGGCAGAGCGGCTGTTGATGAATAACCGCGAAGGAAAATACGATCCCGTGGTGGTGAAAGCCCTGATGGACGTCATCCATAAAAAGAACAACATCGACCCGGCGGACATGATCCCGCTGGATGACCTCAAGGCGGGAATGGTCCTGATGGATGACTTGCGGCTGGACGGTGGACGGTTGTTGCTCACCAAAGGCACAAAACTGGTGGATGCTTCGGTGCAAACGCTCCGGGGCTTGGGTGCGCGCGAAATGATTCCCCGTCACATCTATGTGTCCATACCCGAGTGAAGCTCTATCAAAAAGCAGCCGATATTAGCTATTAAGTCAAGGTCACAACATGCGGGAGGCCAAACTGTTTTGAACGCAGAACAATCTCAAAATAAGTCCATAGCCGAGGCGCAAAATGATGCCGAGGCGTTCGATCCGTTGAAAAGGGCCTTGCGCCGCATCCGGCGCACCAAGGACTTTCCCACCATTTCAAAATATATCGTCGAAATCAATCAAAAGCTGACCGAGCAGTCGATCCACTCATCGGCGTCTGAGTTGGCCAATATCATCCTCAAAGACTATGCCCTGACCAATAAACTGCTCAAGCTGGTCAATTCCGCTTTTTATGGATTCGTGGCCGGCAAGGTCTCCACCGTGACCCGCGCCGTAGTCTTACTGGGCTATGACAATGTGCGCCTGGCCGCCATCAGTCTGGTGCTGTTCGAGCACTTCAAAAGCAAAACCGTGGCCAGGGATTTGAAAGATGCCACCATCAGCTCTTTCTGGTGCGGTCTCATAGCCAAAGAGATCGCCAAGATGCAGTACATGATCGATCCGGAAGAAGCCTTCATTTGCGCCTTGCTGCATCAGCTGGGCAAGTTGCTGATCATTTATCATATGCCCCATGAATACCGGGAGATCCGATTCCGGGTCACCCAGCAGGAAGAGAATGAGTTGCAGGCTGTCCGACATGTCCTGGGCATCACCTATCGATCTTTGGGACTGGCCGTTGCCAGGCAATGGAATTTCCCCGAAAGCATTTTTAAAACAATGGTCTCTCTATCCAACGAAGCGCTTGAAGACAAAGCCAGGCGAATCGATCCACTCTGCGCCTTGGCCAACTTCACCAACGCCCTTTGCCGCATCATCGATATGGTTCGTCCGGACCGAAGGGAAGCGGCCATTGAGAGCCTTCTACAACTCTACCACAACTATATTGTCATATCCGCCAGGCAGCTCAAAGGCATCATGAACTCGTGTCTGGACAGCCTTTACAAACATGCCGACGCCCTTCAATTCACGGTGGAAGAGAGCGACTTTTTAATGCGCCTGTCCGGCGAACAGCGTAAAATCCAAAAGCGCACCGGCGGCAAAGACCGTGATGGAGGAGATACCGGGCCGGCTTTTCGCCTTTCCGGTGGAGATGACGTCGGCGCCTCAGTGGCGGTGTCTGAACCAGAGGACGCCGTCAGCATCATCATGGGGGGCATTCAGGAAATTTCAAGTGCCATGATGGGCGATAACGATATCAACGACATCGCCACCATGAGTCTGGAAAGCATCTATCGTGCATTGCAGTGCCAACGGGCGATTTTGTTCATCCATGAAATTCGCAGCAAAGTAATGGAGGCACGCTACGGCTACGGCACAGGCATTGAGCACCTGGTGGGCCATGTCAAGTTTAAGCTGGATGCTCCGGCGGAAGAGAATTTGTTCCTGCAGGCTGTGCAAACCGGCAAGGATCTCATTGTGGAAGACGCCCATGCCCCGGAACTGCACCGACTGATTCCGGAGTGGTACCGCCGCCGCATCGATGCCAGGGCTTTTATTTTCATGCCCATTGCCTTTCAGAACATCTGTGTGGGCGCCTACTATGGAGATCTGGATTTCATCGGACCGCCCATCAATGCGCTGGAGCACAAATACCTGTCCATGCTGCGCAATCAATTGGTTCTGGCCTTTAAGATGGGGCGGTGATAGATCTAAAGCGGCCAGAATATAGGCAGTACCACCATCAACACCAGCATCACCACAGCAGTCAGCGGCAAACCAACCTTGACGTAGTCGATGAATCGGTACCCGCCGGGTCCCATCACCAACACGTTGGCCGGGTGGGAGATGGGCGAAGTAAAACTGGATGATGCGGCCATGGCGATACCCATCATCAGGGCGTGGGGGGAAACGCCCATACCGGCAGCCGTTTGCAGGGCGATGGGCACCATGAGTACCACCAGGGCCGCCGTGGGGATAATGCTGGTGGCAATGAAGGTGATGGCCAGCAGGCCGAAGAGCACCGCATGAGGGCCGAAAGGTCCTATGAATCCAACCACACCCTCGGCCAAAAGGGCTGCGACGCCGGATTTGTCGAGAGCGGTGCCCAAAGGCAGCATACCGGCAATGAGGAATACGGCCTTCCATTCGATGTAGCGATAGGCTTCCTCCATGGTCAGACAGCGTGTCATCACCATGGCAGCGGCGCCGATGACCACTGCAATATAGATGGGCAGCCAATTCATGATCACCGGAACCAATACGGCGACCATGATGGCCAAAGCCACTTTGGCGCGTCCTTCCCGCAACGGTTCCTGGGCTTTTTCGGTGAGCACCAGGAAATCGGGTTCTTGACCCAATAGATTGAGCTTTTCCCACGGACCATAGAGCAACAAGGCGTCCCCGAATTGCAGCGCCATGTCGCGCAGGTTTTCTCGATAGGCGACACCCTTGCGCCAGACGGCCAGGACTGTCAGTCCGTATTTCTCCCGAAAATTCATTCTGCTCAACGTCAAACCGGAAAGCACGCTGTGGGGCGAAAGCATGACCTCCACCAACCCCACCTGATCGTCTTCCAGCATGGAGAGCGCCGGCACCGGCTCCTGTTCTTCCACAAACATCCCCTCCAAGCCTTGCATGAGCAGCACGGATATCATGTCCGTCGATCCCCAGACGATGAGGCGGTCATCTGCGGCAAAGCGATCTTCGGAACGGGGAATCAAAGCGGTCCGGTCCGGCCGCACAATGCACAGGATCTGGACGTCCACAGCATCGCCCAGCCTACTTTTGTTCAGCGTCACTCCGTTTAGTATGGACGATTCCGGCACCCGCAATTGCCGCAGGCGCCGGCCGGGTCCGCCATATTTAGCCAGGTCTTCGGCCGTTAAAACCTCCGGTGGCAAAAACCGCGGGTCCTGTGCCAACATCGCAATCTTTTCCGAAGGTCCATGAACCACCAGGAGGTCGCCGGCTTTCAGGGGTATTCCCTTCAGGTCCTCGCTGACCAGTTTCTCCGATCGATCGATGAAGAGGACATTGAGACCGAAACGGTCGCGAAATCCGATATCCGACAGGGTCTGGTTGATGCAGGCACTTCCGGGCGTCAGTGCCAACCTTGCCACTTGCATGCCATGGGCGAACAGCGCTTCCGTGCCGATTTCCTCGGTTTCGGCGAGCAGCTGTCCCCAGTGATTCATTTCCTGAATGGCATCCTGGTTGCCCTCTACTACCAGTTGATCCTGGGCGTGGATCACTTCCGTAATGGGGGGCGCCAGGAGGGTTTTGTCTTTGCGGGTAATGCCTATGACATTGAGCCCCAGAGCCGCGCCAAGACGGCTTTTGGACAAGGTTTTGCCCACCAGTGCAGAACCGTTGGGAATCTTGATCTGAAAGAGACGCTCCTGAATCCGGTATTGAGAGCGAAAATCCCTGACAGCGCCCCGGGTCTCCCTGGTCAGGTTGCGCTTGGGCAGCATGCGTGTGCCGATGACGGCCACAAAGGCTATCCCGGCCGCCATCACGGTCAATCCCACGGGGGAGAAATCGAAGAGCGCAAAGGGCACCATCCCGTTTTCTCCCAAGGCCTCGCTCACCAGAATGTTGGGAGGTGTACCGATCATTGTGGTGAGTCCGCCCAGCAGCGAACCGTAAGCCAACGGCATCAGCAAAGTGGAAGGGGAGCGTTCGGTCTTGCGCGCAATATCCATCACCACAGGCAGCATGAGGGCGGCGATGGCCACATTGTTCATAAAGGCCGACAAGCCGCCTGCAATCACCATGATGATCACCACAAGTACGGTTTCCCGGCGTCCGGCAACCTTCAACAACTGGCGTCCGAGGATATTGGCAATGCCGGTCCGGGTAAGTCCGCCGCTGAGGATAAAGACCGCCCAAATGGTAATCACCGCCGGGTTGCTGAATCCGGCAAGGGCCTCTTTGGGGGTGACGATGCCGGTAACGGCCAGTGTGCCCATGACCAACATGGCAAGAACTTCCAGAGGCATCCATTCGAAAACCAGGAAAATGATAACGGCGACCAGAATGATTAAGAGGGTGAGAATTTCCACCGACATTCGCTCGGCACCTTCCCGTTAATAATGCTATCAATCAAATTTGATGAACTCGTAAAAAGCCGCCAAAAAGCAATGTTTTAGAATACCATGAAGGACATGAAGAGCATCAGTTTGAAATTATTATATATTTATTTACCCCTTCATGTTCTTCATGCGCTTCATGGTGAAAATTAGACTTTTTACGATTTCATCAAACCAGTTTGCGTTAGAGCGGCATTTCCACACGCGAAAGCCGGATCGTTTGCCCCACATCCGGCAGCTTAAACGGTATAAAACGGTCATTTTCCCAACGGTAAAAGCACATTGAGGAGTCTTTTAAAGGAAGCCTAAAGGTAAATCGGGCACGCCAAGGTCGTTGATCTTCCGTAACGGCGAGTACCTCCACTGTCATATCGGACAATTCAATTCGCTGCCCAACCCGCATGGGGTGGGATGATCCGCGATAGAGCCGATCCAGTGCCTGATTTATGAATCCCCCATCGGGTTCGACTTCCAGGGAAAATTCATCCAACCGGGTAATGTTCAGAGGAGAAGCCAATCCCGATGCCAAAGTCCGCGTGGTTCTGGGATAGGAGATGGCGAGCTTTTCACAAACAAACGGCACATGCATCACTGCAAAGGGAAACGGAGGATTGACGAAAATAAGTGTCTTCCCGGCTATTTCGGTGTTTTGAGATATCTCCTGCAAGGGTTTTTCCAGCATCACTTCCGACATTTTGGCCACGCCTTGGCTCTGAAATGGGAGAAAAATGGGTGCAATGACAAAATGGATAAAAATGCTTGAAATGACAAAAACCAGTGCAAGTCCTCTCCATGCAGCGGACTTGGGCAGCCATTGCGCCTTGTCCATCCAAAAGGCCAGAAACTGGGCCAGCAGGCCCATAGCCCCTAATCCGGAGAATAGCAGCAATCGATTGTCCGGGAAGGTGGCGCTTACGGGTAACAACGCCAGCACCATCCCCAAAGCCCAAAATCTCGCAACGGCCCGTCGTTTAATCACGGGAATGAGTGCAATGGCGATGCCAACCAAAAAGCCGTATACCCCCACCAATACCCAATATGCTTGCGGCTTGGGTATGAATCCATAAATCACCGCATTTGGAAACAGCCACTGCCCGTAAAGCAGGACCGGCAGCCGTTCAAACAGGGCCATGAAATATCCCACAGGATTCCGACCCGGATCGATGTAAGCCCCTCCGCCTTCGGTGCCAAATCCCAATCCTACAAAGAAGGCGTACCATGACAACGTAATGATGATGTACGGCAGCAAACCGGTGATCTTCTTGCGCGGATTATCAGAAGCAAGGCAGACTTCATAGGCCAGCAAATAAGCAGCAGCGCCGAGTCCGGCTTCGGAGGAAAGCAAAGCAAGCAGGAAGCACAAAGGCCCAAGCAGGGCCCCGGATTTCCATCCGTCACGGCGCCAGCGGTCATGGCATATCAGGGCCAACATTCCCATGACGGCTGCGATGAGGGCATTGCGATTGGCAAGCCATCCGACAGGTATGCCGTGGGCGTCATCAAGGGCATATAGCAGTGCGGCCAAACCGGCGACCCACAGTGGCGTTATCATGCGGCGATAAACGAAGGCAGCCGTAAAAATCAGGGCACCAAACCATGTGATGCTTTGCAGGTGCATGAATGCCGGGCTGTCCGGCCAAAAACGATAGTCCACCCAATGGGTCATGGCAGTGATGGGTCTGAAAAAAGCGACCTTCAGTTTACCATAAGACCACCAGGGGACGATACCGTCTTCAATAGCTTGGTGTACCAGTTCGGGAGCGCCTGTACCAAAAGCGAAAAGCCCCACAATGGGACCATATGAATCGGGCCACAATTGTGGGTTTTGGAGTCTCAAGCGATGAATGTAGTCGTCAAAATACAAATCATTGCCAACCGTCCCCATGACCAAAAGCATGGCCAAACAAGCCAATATGATGGGAAGTTTTGGACTGGCGATGACTTTTTTAATAAGGTCCCGGCGATTTGATATGCGTTGGAATCCCACAGGCACTCCTTTACAGCGATGTTGCTTCGCTTTAGAGAAAAGCATTTACGGTAGCGCCAAAAGGCCAAAGAATTTTATCCAAGTCCGTGGAGGTGAAAATCTGATGAATGTCTGGTGAGATAGCATAGGGTCGCAAGCAAAGTCAACGCCACACCACAAACCGGATGCCATGGATTTCCGCTCAATGCACATGGGATGACAAAAGCAAGTCGATTTGATATAGATTTGATCGAATTAATCGGAAACACGATGAAAAAAGGATTCAGCTCATGATCACCTTATTGGACTACGGCGCAGGCAATGTTCGCAGCGTTATCAATGCCATTGAGCGTCTGGGTGAAACCGTCAAAGTAGCCGCCACCGGCGATGATATCCTATGTGCCGAAAAACTGGTTTTTCCCGGGGTCGGCGCCTTCGGCAACATGATGAACATATTGGAGGCCAAAAAGTTTGTGGCCCCGTTAAAAGGCTATCTGGAATCCGACCGGCCGTTTTTCGGCATCTGTCTGGGCATGCAGGCCCTTTTTGAGCAGAGCGATGAGGCCCCTGGCATCAAGGGGCTGGGCATCTTCAAAGGGACGGTTCAGCGCTTTGTCACCGACCTGGCCGTTCCCCACATCGGCTGGAACGGAATTCGCGTCCAACAGCCATCCCGTCTTTTTAACGGATTGCAAGGAGATGAAAAATTTTACTTTGTCCACTCCTATCATATCGTTCCGGTAGATGACGACGTTCGGCTCACCACCACGAACTACGGCTACGAATTTGTCAGCGCCGTTCAGCGGGGTAATGTGATCGGTACCCAATACCACCCTGAAAAAAGCGGTGCTGCAGGCCTT
>JASFER010000003.1:0-60694 GCA_050124755.1 Desulfobacteraceae bacterium | reverse complement strand
TCGGCGGGGTGGGTGGTATCACCATCGCCTTTGTCGGCGCCACATTTCCAATTCTGATTTCATTGATTCGGGCTTTGGATCAAGGGCAACTCATGTTACCCTACATGATGTTGGCGCTGGCCAGCGGTTTTGTCGGGGTTTTGCTGTCCCCTTTGCATCTGTGCCTGCTGCTTTCCAATGAATATTTTGATACAACCCTCATGCCCGTTTACCGCCATATGCGCATACCGTTGGCGGTTCTTTTAATGGCCAGCATCGCCTATTTCGGTTTATTGTACTATGTTATGGGCTGATATCGTTCTTGCCAATAGATGAGGAGGAGTCATGGATCGATATGACGTCACCCTGTTTGAACCCTATCCATTTAAGGTCGGGCAAAAGATCCGGGTAGAAGGCGGGCAGCGGCATGGGGACTGGGAAGTGGTCGGGGTCAGCGATGCCAAAGTCAAATTGCGCTGTCCCATATCCAATCGTGAATTCGAGTGGGCCCGATTTTGCTACCAGGTGGAGGAACGTAAAGACGCGGTTTGGCCCCAAGAATCCTGAGAGAAGGGAAAGGGGGTGTGACATGTTTTCAGAAAAAGAGCGTGTTTCCACAGGGTTGGCCGAATTGGACCGATGCCTGGACGGACTCTTTATCGGTGATAATGTCATTTGGTATGATGAGGCCGGAAGTCTGGCTTTTCCCTTTACCCTCAATTTTGTCCAAGAATCCCAGAAGCGTAACAAACCGGTGATTTATGTCATCTTCGACCGCTCGCCCAAAACCCTGGTGGCGGAACTGGGGCCGTTGGCCCAGGATCCCCAATTGACCATTTTGGACTGTTTTACCCACGGCAAGGGGGATGGATCATCCGTATTCAGCAAATTTTATGAGAAAAACGGTGCCCCGGGGCCATACCGGATCGTCAAGGTCAATGAGCCCTGGAAGCCCGATAAGGTCAACGAAGCCATATACGGTATTCACAAAACCTTGACGGGTGATGTTCGCTTTGTTTTTGAGAGCCTCACCGGCATGCAGGATTTGTGGGAAGGCGAAGAGCGCATTTTAAAGTTCTACTCCCACTCCTGCCCAAGACTATATGAGCTGGAGACCATCGCCTATTGGGTGGTGGAAAAAGGCGCCCACTCCAACCGGCTCAAAGCCCATATCAACCAGATTGCTCAGGTGGCCGTAGATCTGGCCATCAAGCGTGGTAAAAGCGCGCTCACCATTCTCAAGGCCCATAATCGTAAGCCCAAGAGCCTGAATAAGCCGGAATCCTTTTGGGCCGACGGCATGGCCGTGAGTTTTGATGTCGAAAAAACAGTTCCATCGAGCCTGGATCTTGGTGCGCGCCTCAAACAATTGCGAACCAAGCAAGGCATGCATCAAAAAGAACTGGCCGGCATGGTCGGGGTTACTCCCAGCACCATCTCGCAGATCGAAAGTAATTTGATCTATCCTTCTCTACCGGCGCTTTTTAAAATGGCGCAGATTCTATCCGTGGATATTGGCTATTTTTTCCAAAAGCAATCGGCCGGGCAGAAGCCATCGGTTTTTGCCGGAGGCGGCCAGACAGTGCGGTTTCCCGATCTTCCCAAGGGAAGCATCAAGGGGCAGCATTTGCTTCCGGTGGACATGCCGTCGGCCATTGAACCCTATTTCCTGGAAATACCGGCCGGGAAAAAGCTGCCTGCTCACTTTTTTATTCATAAAGGGGAAGAGTTCGGCTTTTTGTTCGAAGGGGAATTGCAGGTCACGATCCAAAATTCCGTAAAGCAGCTGGCCGCCGGGGACGTGGTCTACTTGACGCGTCATATCCCCTCTCAATGGAAGAATACAGGCAAAAAGGCCGCGCGGATGATATGGCTAAAGATATTATGAAACATCCTTCCCAAGCACCCGTGGATAGACGCCTGAGATGCCTGTATTATCTTAAGGATTGGAATGGTTGCAATCACACTCCGCGAAACGGCGTGGCCGATTTTGATCAGCACGCCCATGCCGCTGCACTGCAGCGTATGGAAAAGATTTACGGGGCCAAAATCGTATGATCCGTACGGCCGCCTCAAATCCATTGTTTGTTGACCTGTATGAGTTGACCATGTCGGCAAGCTATTGGGAACACGGCATGGAAGGGGAGGCCACCTTTTCCCTTTTTGTTCGCAAGCAGCCCCAGCGAGGATATTATGTTTCAGCCGGTTTGGCTTCGGTTCTGGAAATATTGGCGCATTTTCAATTTCGCGATGGCGATATCGATTACCTCAAGCAACTGGGATTGTTCAAATCCGGCTTTTTAAAAGACCTTCAAAAACTTCGATTCACCGGCGAAGTATGGGCGCTGCCGGAAGGCTCGCTTTTCTTTCCGGATGAACCCATATTGGAAATCACGGCGCCGATCATTCAAGCGCAACTGGTGGAGACATTTCTGATCAACACCATTGGAATGCACAGCTTGACGGCCACCAAAGCCGCCCGGTGTGTTCACGCGGCCCGGGGACGCCGTTTAATCGATTTTTCGTTGCGCCGCACCCAAGGGGGTGACGCCGGCATGGCTGTGGCCCGCAGCACCTACATTGCAGGATTTGATGCCACCAGCAATGTTTTGGCCGGAAAACAATATGGTATCCCTGTGGCCGGTACCATGGCCCATTCTTTCGTGCAGTCCTTTGAGAACGAGAAAGAGGCCTTTGAAGCATATGCGGCAACCTTTCCCGACCGGACCATCTTGCTCATCGATACCTATGATACCATTAATGGTGCCCGGGTGGCTGTGGAAATCGCCCGTCAAATGGCGGCTTCGGGAAAACAATTGGTCGGTGTGCGCTTGGATTCCGGCGATATGATTGAGCAGAGCGGCCAGGTGCGCCGGCTTTTTGATGGGGCCGGATTTCCCGATGTTCAAATATTTGCCAGCGGCTCCTATGACGAGTTCGGCGTGGCCCATGCCGTTGAGCGGGGCGCCGCCATTGACGCATTCGGCGTGGGCACCAAAATCGGCGTCTCTGCGGACAAACCCTATCTGGACATGGCGTATAAATTGGTGCGATACGAAAACCGCGATGTGCGCAAGCTCTCCCCGGGTAAGCAGACCCTGGCCGGTCAAAAGCAGATCTTCAGGGTCAGGGACGGGGATGGATTGTATCAAAAAGACATCATCGGACATCGGTCCGAAGATATGGCTGAAGGTGAAAAATTATTAGAACCGGTGATGAAGGGCGGGCGGGCCTGTCAAAAATTGCCCGGTCTCGAGGAGATCCGGCACCGTTTCAAGTCGCAGTTCGCACTATTGCCTGAACGCTATAAACAATTGTACAATCCACCTGCTTTTCCTGTGGCTGTCAGCCGTGAGCTGACGGCCAGGCAGGAGGGACTCGATGGCCCTAAGGATTAGCTCCGAAAAAAGGAAGTAATGGAAAACCAGATTCAACAGATATTGGGACAGCTATGGTCGACGCAAAAGGAGCTTGCCGATCTCGAAGATAGGCTTGAGGAACTGCAGATCGAAAATGATGATTTGCGCCAAAGGCAAGCCCTGTACCGTATGTTCATCGAAGGGGCGCCGGACGCCTTTTTTGCCCATGATTTAAGCGGCCGGTTTGTTTATGCCAACGAAGTCTCCTGCCGGGTTATGGGCTATACCATGGAGGAGATTTTGGAAAAATCCGTGCAGGACGTGGAATACGGCCTGTCGCCCGAACAAATCCAAGGCTATTGGAATGAGGTGATGGCCGGCAAGATGGTCCACACCCAAGGTCTGCTCAAGCGCAAAGATGGCTCAACCGTGCCGGTGGATATTCGCATCGGCCTGTTTGATACCCTGGAAAATAAGATTATTTATGGCATTGCCAGAGACATTTCCGAGCGTTTGCAACTTGAAGAACGTCTGCGTCATGTGCATAAGATGGAAGCTGTCGGCACCCTGGCCGGGGGCATCGCCCATAACTTTAACAATATTCTGGGAATCATTCTGGGTTGTGCGGAATTGGCCGGCGATTCGTTGGCGCAGGGACATCCCTCCTATGGTTATCTGAAAGAGACAAAATTGGCCGTGTTAAGGGCCAAGGAGGTGATCGGGCAATTGCTCAGCTTTAGCCGAAAGTCGGACCGAACCAAGATACCGTTGCGTATCGAACCCCTGGTCAAAGAATCGTTGAAATTGATGCGGGCCACCGTCTCCGCCAATATTGAACTGTACACCGACATCGCCGAAGAGTGCTACATGGTGATGGCCGACCCGGATCAGATTCACCAGATGGTGATCAACCTTTGCACCAATGCCGCGCATGCCACACGTGACGGCGGCACCATTGACGTCAGCCTGAAAAAGCAATGCTTCGAGCTTGATGGAATCAGAGGGGATTCCCTCGACCGGCGGGGCCGGTATCTGCAATTGACGATCCGTGATTCCGGTTGCGGCATGGCGCCTGAAGTATTGGAACACATCTTCGATCCCTACTTTACCACCCGGGAGGTGGGCAAGGGCTCCGGCTTGGGATTGGCTGTGGTGCACGGCATCGTCCAAAGCCTTGGCGGTGATATCAAGGTGGAAAGCAAACCCGGACAGGGAACCACATTTGACATTTATATCCCGGCCATAGAGAAGCCGGTTCGGTCTGCCGTGCCGGCTGATAAAGGCCGGGCGGCACTGCCAGTTGGTAATGAGCGTATCCTGGTGGTGGATGATGAAACCATGATCGTCAATGGGCTCAAAAAGCGGCTCCAGGGCCTCGGGTACATCGTGGAGGCAATTGCCGATCCTTTGAAAGCCATTGAGATGTTCAGCAAAAACCCCCATCGATTTGATTTGATGATTACCGATATGGCCATGCCGGGCATGACCGGGGAGGTCCTGACCAAAAAAGTCAAGCAGATCCGTGCAGATTTTCCGGTGATTTTGTGTACCGGTTTCAGTGAGCGCATTGATGATAAGACAGCTGAAGAGATCGGGGCTGCGAAAAGATTGTTCAAACCCATCGATCGTGAAGAACTTGCCCGCTCGGTAAGAGACGTATTGGATGGGTGCAAGGAAGGGAAGTTCGATGGAAATGCGTAGCCGCCGGGTGGGGCCGTGGTCCTTGAACGCCTATGTGCTGGTTTGTCCTGAGACCCGGCAGAGCGTGCTTGTTGATCCGGGTGCAGAGCCTGACCGGCTGGAAAAGCTGTTGGCAGGCACACGGCCCAAGGCCATATTGATCACCCACAGCCACCCCGACCACATTGGCGCTCTTTCCGCCATGCAACAAATCCTCAAGGTGCCGGTGATGGCGCACCCGGGGGAAGATGCGGCTCACAGCCCTATCCAGTCAGACCAATGGCTCGCGCATGGGGATGAGCTGTCGGTGGGCAGCCATTTTTTACGTGTTTACCACACACCGGGCCACACCGATGACCAGGTTTGCTTTGCCGTGCGCAACGGCCCGGACATCATTGTGGGCGATACCCTGTTTGAAGGCGGCCCGGGGAAAACATGGTCTTCCAGGGACTTTAATCGCACCCTGGATACCCTGGGCAGCATTGTTCTGAGCTGGCCGGATGAAGCCCAGTGTCACCCGGGTCATGGCCCCCACTTCAGACTGGGGGACAAACGGCGGGCGATTGAGCGGTTTCTGATGAAAGACCACGGCCATTTTTATGGCGATGCAACCTGGGAGATGTGAAATTTTGTTTTAAGCTTCGTTTTCTTTAAGAAGGTTCAAAGTCTCGTTATTGGTGGGTATTAAATAATTTCAATAAGTTTTAGGTTTTAAGTTTTAAGTGAAGGTATCCTGTCGTTTTTATTTTAGCTCGAAAAACCGGGCCCTCCGGGCCAGGTCAGAGCCAGAGGGCTTTGGCAATATTGCATGCACAGCAGCCAGGAGAGAGCCCGGCCTTACCGGGGGACCATTTTTTCCGGCAAACGATGTCATATCGAGCGTAGGGCCGGCCTCTGTGCCGGCCTGGTATGGCAACTCAATGCATGGCAAATCTTGATCGTCATGTCCGTGCTACACTGTTTTGCAATATAATCCCCTTATAGGGGGTGATCCAAAGCCGGGTCCTTTGAGGCTGTATCGTAATTGTCAAAACCATACTGTTCGGAGCTGCTGTCATTCCGGGCTTGACCCGGAATCCAGTATATTCAGTATGATACGGTTCTGAATGCCCCGGCTTACCCCATGCCGGGACAGGCTTATCGAGCCTGCCCCGGACTACGATCAGGGGTCCGACATGACGGAGAAAATATGTGCATATTCTATATTACGACACAGTCTCTTTGGACCCGGATTTTTACTGCATTTTGCGCGGATTCTATCGCGATTCGGGAAAGATCAGGCCGTAACCGTTTTCGCTGTGCAGCCACTGGTCCAGGCCTTCGGCTTCGCCCTGCTCGTCAATGCGAAATCCGACGGTTTTTTCGATGAACACGCAAATGATCAAGGTGCCCACGGCGGCCAGCGCAATGGTGGAACCCAGGCCTTTGATCTGCACCAGCAGTTGATTCCACAGGGTCCAGCCGGCAATGCTCTCGTTGGCAGCGGCCATCCAACTGTCGCGGATGAAAAAGCTCAACAACAGCACGCCCAGCCCACTGCCGATGCCGTGTATGCCGAAGCAGTCAAGGCTGTCGTCGTAACCCAATTTCAGTTTTGCATTCAGCGCCAGGAAGCAGGCCGTGGTGGACAGTGCCCCGAGAATGATGGCGCCCAGCGGTTGGACCACCCCTGCGGCCGGCGTGATGGCCACCAGACCGGCCAGAATGCCTGAAACAAAACCCAGCGACGTGACCTTGCGAAACATGAATGCTTCAATGAGCATCCAGGTCAGCGCACCACTGGCGGCCGATACCTGGGTCATGGTCAACGCCCTGGCGGTGTCCAATCCGCTCTGAACGGTGGAGCCGGCATTGAAGCCGAACCAGCCGACCCACAACAACCCCGCTCCCATCATGGTCATCACCAGGTTGTTGGGTGCCATGGTGGCTTTCGGATAGCCTTTGCGGGGCCCGAGATAAAGGGCCACCACCAGAGCGCTGATACCCGCCGAAACATGGATCACCAGGCCGCCGGCCAGATCGATGACACCCGAGGCGCCGGAATTGAACAGCCAGCCGTCAGCGGCCCAAACCCAATGGCACAAGGGGCAGTAAATGAACAGAAACCAGAGCACGATAAAAAGGGTGTATCCTCTGAAGTAAACCCGCTCGGCCAGTGCGCCGCTGATCAGGGCCGGGGTGATAATGGCGAATTTGCCCTGGAACATGGCCAGCACATACTCGGGAACACCACCGGTGATGGTGTCGTCGATACCCTTTAAAAGGAAATAGTCGTTGCTCCACCCCACAAAACCGCCCATGATATTTTTCCCGAAGGCCAAAGCGTAGCCGCACACCACCCAGAGTACGCCGATGATGGCGATGGAGACAAAGGAGTGCATCATGGTCCCCAGTACGTTTTTGGTACGCACCAACCCGCCGTAAAACATGGCCAGGCCGGGTACCATCAGCAGCACCAGGGCGGTTGAGATAAGCATCCATGCCGTCGTGCCGGTATCAACGGGTTCGGGTTCAGCACCAAATACAGCAGACGGAATCAACAGGAACAGGATGAATAACAAAAGTGCAACTCTATGCATGGACTTCATCAGCACCTCCTTTTCACTTAAATCGATCGCTTGGGATAATGTTCAAAATGGGCATATCTTTCATTATTTAAGCTAAATTTGGTAATAAATCTTTTTTTAAATATTGAATTACAAAAATGTTAAGTCGATAAAAGTGGAGCCATTATCCACATTTTTGTATTGAAACAGGTAAAACCCTTCAAAACATTGCATGGGGCGTGCCGTTGTCTGCTTGTTTTTAACATACTGTAATATAACTTAATAATAAATTTACCAACATTAGTCGGCCATAATAATTGCAAATATGTAATTAGTAAGCATTAATGATTACATAAATGTAATATTGGTTCTACATAATTGTCTTGTGGTCATTATAGGGTTGAAGCGTCAGCTTCGTTTGTTTGACAGACCCTGATGCGGTGCATTATGGGTAAGGCTATGAAAGAGTCGGCGACATTTTGGCTTGCGGCAGATATCGGTGATCTTGAACTGCTCAAGGCCACGTATATCTTCCACACCTTCAGCCGTCATGCCCATCCCGGCTTTGTGGTCGGCATGATCGAACGCGGTGTGGAAGTATTTTACTATCGGGGTAAGATCCATGCGGCCTTGCCCGGAGACGTGGTGGTCATCAATCCGGACGAGGTTCACACGGGACATTCGGGTGACGCCGGCGGTTGGACCTATCGTATGCTCTATCCTTCAATCGCCACCATCGCGCAAGTAGCCGGCAGCATCAATGACGGACCCGCCGAGATGCCCTATTTTAAAGAGGCGGTGATTAAAGACCGTCCGTTGGCCATGATGATAAAGCAGTTGCATCGGGTGCTGGAGACCTCCACCTCCGTTTTGGAGCGCCAGACCGCCTTTTACCAGGTCATGGGTCAATTGATTCTCAAACATGCCGGCAACGCCCCGGCCATGAAAAAAACCGGGACGGAGCGCCAGGCCATCAAAAAAGCGGTTGTCCACATTCACGACAACATTGCCGAAAACACCTCCCTGGAAACCCTGAGCGCCCATGTGGGGCTTAGTCCCTTTTATTTTGCACGGATTTTCCGACAACACACCGGATTGCCGCCCCATGCCTACCGCAAGCAACAGCGCGTCTTTCAGGCCAAACAGCTGCTGCAAGGGCGTATGCCCATCGTCCAGGTGGCCGCTGAAATGGGTTTTTCCGACCAAAGCCATCTCACGCGCCAGTTCAAACAGATTTTTGGGATTACCCCCGGGCAGTATGTTTCACATACGGGATGATATTTCCGGAATATGTTTTCAGACCTATAACCCAAATAAAGGAGAATCGGCCTGCATCTTATTCGCCTGGCCCGTTTTAGGTTTTAAGTTTTAGGTTTTAGGTTAATGAATTCTATCTATTATAATTTATGAGGCATCTGCCTTTGTTCGTGATATGCTCCCGGACACAGGCCATGATCGCATCCACCACCATATAGAACAGGTCCCCATCCTTTGCCTAAAACCTAAAACTTAAAACCTAACACCCTGGATTGATAACTGGATAAATACTCACCGGACCTGAGAGCCTTATTGTAGGTTATGGGTCTGTCTTTTTTAGAACGAGAGCAAGAATGTTCAATGCAACACGGCCGGGACGTGCTATGTCCACAGCATGACAGAAACCCAAAATACAACCACCTGCACCAGACGCTCCGAGTTCTGGAGGGGCGCGCGCGACACCCTGCCCCTGGTGATCGGGGCCGTACCTTTCGGCATCATCTTCGGAACCCTCTCGGCCAAGGCCGGCCTTTCGGCCGCCGGCGCCATGGGCATGTCGCTTTTCGTATTTGCCGGATCATCCCAGTTCATCGCCATGGGACTGATGGGGGCCGGCAGCGCATGGCCCATGATCGTGCTGACCACTTTCGTGGTCAATTTCCGGCATCTGCTCTACACAGCCACTCTGCTGGACCATCTCAAACGCCTGCCGCCATACTGGCAGGCGATCCTGGCATTCGGTCTGACCGATGAAACCTTTGCAGTGGCCGTGGGCCGCTGGCGCCAGAAGGACGATCCCACCCATAAACACTGGCACCAGTTCGGCTCCATGCTTTTCATGTATACCAACTGGAATGTCTGCACCATCATCGGACTGGCGGCCGGCCGCATGCTCAGCGATGTGGGCGGATGGGGGCTGGATTTTGCAATGGTGGCGGCCTTCATCGGCATGGTGTTGCCCTACATGAAGGACAAGCCCAACTATGTCACCGTACTGGTAGCCGGTGTCAGCGCCCTGGTGTTCTACGGTCTGCCCCACAAGCTGGGCTTGATCGTTGCCACGATCCTTGGCATTGCTTCAGGCGTGATCACCGAAAACCACCTGGCCCGTCGCCGTCTTTCCGTGGCAGCCCCGGAGGGAGATAAATAATATGCAAACCCTATGGCTGGTGGCCGGAATGGCCTGCGTCACCTTTGCTATCCGCTATATCCTGCTGCCCCTGTCCGGGCGCTTTCGCTTTTCCAACAGCATGCAGCGGGCGCTGAGCTATGTGCCGCCATCGGTACTCACCGCCATCATCGTTCCCGCCGCCCTGATTCCCGACGGTCAAACCCTGAGCATCACCTGGGCCAATCCCTACTGCATCGGCGCCATCCTGACTACCCTCATCGGCTGGTTCAGCAAAAACCTGCTCACCACCATCGTGGGCGGCATGGCCGGTTTTGCATTGTGGCAGTGGATGTTGACCCTCATTGCCATTTAACTTAAGATCTGAACAAAGGCGCCGAAAAACTCATTGTACCAGCACTTCGGCATACCCAGGCACGGGTTCGGCAAGTTGTGCAGCGCAGCACCAGGATCCGGGTGAATTGGCTTTGCTGATAATCATAGTTATTTAAGAGGGGTATACCATGCGTAAAATTTGTTTCATCGGGTTTTTTTGCTTTGCTTTAGCCTGCATCGGCTGCTCCAATCCGTTCACACCGGCCGGGCATGAGGGCTACGTTTTCGAAAGTCCGCGCATATTCGGCAAAGGCGGCTTCAAGGGAGTCGTCAAAGGACCTGGGAACTATGGGGCTTCCTTATGGCGCAATCAGGTGATCAATATTGATATCCGGCCCGCAACCTTTGTTGAGCAGTTTAAGATTCTGGCCAAGGACGACCTGAACGTCGCCTTTAAATTTGAAGCGGTGGTGAAGATCATGCCGGGCCAGGTGACCAAAGTGGTTCAAGACTATGCCGGGAAGCAGTGGTACGTACGCTTTGTAAAGGAGCCTTTTCGCTCGTTTGTGAGAAACTCCACCCAGAAATACACCTCCCACGCCCTCAAAGCGCAAAGAGAGATAATCGCGGAAGAGGTTAAAACAAAGCTGGAGGATTATTTGACAGGATCGCCTTTTGTGCTGGTAAAGCTGGTGGTGGGCAATATCGACTACCCGCCGGTGGTGGCCAAGGCGGTTGAGAAGAAATTGGCTGCCCGACAATTGCTGGAGGAGAAGGAGACCCAAAGGGAGATCGCCAAACGCGATGCGGAGATCAAAATCGAGGAGGCCAAAGGAATTGCCGAGGCCCAGCGTATCATCAACTCGACGCTTACGGCCAATTATCTGCAGCATGAGGCCATTCAGGCCCAATTGGCCATGTCCAAGTCCCCCAATCATACCACCGTCTATATTCCATCGGGTGTCAATGGCATTCCGCTTGTGAAGACGACGGAATAGGATTAGTTGGAGGTCATCCAGATAAAGTCCCCATCTTCAACAGAAACAGGCATGCCGGGGGTTGCCAGATAAACGGTGCGGAAAGGGGCATGGGAGCGTTTAAACGCCCGGTCGGGAATTCCGAATTTGCGCACAATGTGACCGTTGCCTGCAATCACCACCATGCTGCCGTCGCCAAGATTTTCTGCCACGGATCGGGCCATGCCGTCTTCCCACGCACACTGCGCCGCATAAAAATTTTCGAATTCACGGCCTTTTTTGATTGAGTGCCGAATGAAGACCTCCTCTACATAAGCGCGATGCTCGGCCTGGGTCGTGTCGATGTGCCGTGGAAGGAGTTTGCGCTCGCGCGCCAGAAGGCTGTTCAGGCCGCCTATTGAAATCTTGCGTGGTAAATGGAAAGGGATGTTGAGCCCGATGAGCTTGAGCTGCTCTGCTTTGATGTAGAGCAGGATATCCTTGTAAAGGGTGTCGTCGAATTTCCAATTGGCATACCAATGGGTGCGTTTCAAAAAAGCTTCCCAATCCATATGCCCGGCGCTCCATTGGTCCAGTCGTTCCTGATAGGTGTGGTCAAACATCTCCATGCCCACGCTTACCTTCTGGCCGTGGCCCACCAGGCCTTGGATGATTTTCAATTGAATGCGGTGGTGGTCGGCCGCGGTATGCTGTTCGCCGACATAGACCACACGGACTGAAGCCAACTGCTCCAGCAGTTCTTCAAAATCGATGGTCCTGCCTTGGGCGGTGTCGTAAATGGAGCCTTCGGCCAAAGTCTGATCCAGACCGCCAACTTTCTGTAGCGCCGGTTTCATGGTGCATGCTCCTATGAAGAGGATCGACAGGCATATGCCCAAGAGCCTGCGATGGAATATGGTTGCGGGAAGCGCCTTTGGATTCATGGCTTGATTTCACCTCTTTGAGCGTGTTAGCGTTTGCAATAAACTTCTATCGTCCTTTGTAATTGGTAATAGGTTGCCCATGCGTCTTGACCCCAACCCGTTGTTTCGCCGAATCATAATGCCGTGGTATGACAGCACGCCATTGTGCTGGATACTGCTGCTATGTATGATCGGCTTGGTACTCTTCAGCATTACGGGAATTGTTGTGGCCTTGGGTGACCCTTCTTATCATCGTTACCAGTTGGTTCCATGGATCCTGCTGGTGTTGAGCCTTTTTGTGGGATTTTCCGTTTCCATACGGCTGCTGCATCGCTATCACCAGCAGCATAAGGATGAGGCCGAACCCTGACCGGGGGCTTGCTTCCCAACCCTAGCGGGTCTATTTATTTTTCTTTTGGTTAACAAATTCTTTGTAGCTGGTGTTTTTATAGCTGTCCGTACTGATGAATTCGAGCAAAGAGAGCAAGCGCTTGCTTTCGACATAACCCGGCCATCCGGCAATGTCGTTTCCTTCTGCGGTAAGAAATCGCAGATGGGGATAGGCCCAGACGCCAAATCGTGATGCCACCTGCATCTCTTTGTTGCCATTGACTTTTACGGGGGTGTAATTGGAATTGATATAGTCAATGATGGCCTTGTCCGCAAACGTTTTCTTTTCGATCATATGGCAGGCCGGGCAGTTGTCGATATGAAAGTATATGAAATACTTACGGTTGTTCTGGTTATGGTTTTTGGCATTGGTGTAAGTCAACCATTGGATGGAATCGGGTGGGCTGCTGTCGGCGATTGCCGGGTGTGGTATCCACAGCACCAAGAGGGCCGTGATGATAAATAGCGTACGATAATGCATAAGGTATCCTTTGACCGTTTTTCAAGATAAAGAGAGCAACGTCAGCTTATTGGTTACAAGCAAAATGCCGGTGGCAATCAATAAGGTTCCGGCCACTGGATTAGCGTACCGCAGTATCTTATTGGCTTTACGCGTGAAGGTCAACAAGGTGTTGATAAAAATAGACAGCACCACAAACGGCAGCGCCAGGCCCGCGGAATAAATGCATAACAGACGCACACCTTGTCTCACGGTCTCCTTGTCCTGGGCCATTATGAGCAGGGAGCCGAGAATGGGGCCGATACAAGGGGTCCAGCCCGCGGCAAAAGCCATGCCGATGGCGAATGTACCCAGAAAATGCAGGGGTTTTTTCTGGATGTTCAATCGCTTTTCATATTGGAAGGCGGTGATGCGCAATAGACCGGTTAAATGGAGCCCGAACAGGATAATCAGGCAGCCGCCGATGATACGGATGAGGCCCTTGTGCTGGGCCAACAGCCCTCCCAGATAGGAGGCTGAAGCGCCTAAAATAATGAATACCACGGAAAATCCCGCAACAAACGCCAATGTGGACAGAAAGACTTTACGCCGAATCGCCGCCTTCGGTGCAGTGGTCAGCTCTTCCAATGACAAGCCGGTGATAAAGCAGAAATAGGACGGTATGATCGGCAGCACGCAGGGGGAAAAAAAGGACAAGAGTCCGTAAAAAAAGGCAACCGAGTAAGTGACATCTTCGAACATGTTCATCAAGTCCCGTTCATTATCCTAATGATCTAAATCGGGTTGGAATTGCGCTGTTCCGGGTGAGCGTGAATGACCACTCCAATGGCCATGGCCAGAAAAACAACGTCCCGCAGCAGGTAGAACCACATGCTGCCCGGTGTTTTATCCGTCAGGGTGAAGCATCCGCAGCTGATGTCAATTCCTTGATAGATGTTGTAGCCCAATGCGCCCACGAAAACAACCATCAGGCCTGCCACAATCACGGCGCTGCCTCTCGTCCAGCGGTTGATGATGAGGCATATGCCGCAGACCAATTCCAGCCAGGGCAAAAAAAAGGCTGTTAGGCGGCCCATACCGGTTGAGAGGATTTGATAATTGTCGATAATGCGTGCAAAGGCCGCCGGATCCAGGATTTTATCCCAGCTGGCAAACACGAGGATCCCTCCAAGCAGAACCCTGCTAAAGAGGTAGGCACTCTTTCGATGGAATAGGCGGCTAAAAAAACCCATGGGATCACCTGACTCAGGAGATATCGGCGAATGCGACAATGCTTGATTGATGTTACTTACTGTTGAATTTATCAATCATGATGTCTCCAAGTTCCTTGGAGCGCAAGGTGGCGGCTTCCACGCCATTGATCAAAGTGGTGCGCAATCCGCCCTTTTCAAGGGTATGCAACCCGGCAATGGCAGTTCCACCGGGCGAGGTGACCATGTCCTTGAGCTGGCCTGGATGAATGTTGGTCTCCAACAGCATTTTGGCTGCGCCCAATACGGTCTGGGATGAGAGCTCCCGCGCATCTTGCCGCGACAGCCCCATTTTGACGCCGGCATCGGCCAATGCGTCCACAATCATGAAAATATAGGCCGGACCGCTGCCGCTGAGTCCGGTAACCGCATCCAGCAGTTGATTCTCTTTAAGGAAGATGCAGCGTCCCACGGAATTGAAGATAGCCATGGCCATGTCGATGTCCTCGGGTCTGGCATGTGTCCCGGCGGCTATGGCCGTGGCGCCCTCTTTCACGGCCACACATACGTTGGGCATGGAGCGGATTAAACGCAAATCTTTTTGCAGCAAGGCCTCTATGGCAACCATGGGAACACCTGCGGCGATGGAAATGATCAATTTGGACATATCCAGCAAATCGGCGGTTTCCCTCAACACCTCGGCAATGATTTGAGGTTTGACGGCATAGATGATGATTTCCGATGTTTTGATGACCTCTTTGTTATCTGTGGTGGTCCGAACGCCGTATTGCTTTGCAATTTCTTCGAGGCGAGTTTGGCGGACATCGGAACAGATGATGTTTTGAGGTTCGGATTGTTTCGAGCTGATCAAGCCGCTCAGCAAAGTCTCTGCCATATTGCCTGCGCCGATGAAGCCGATGGTTTTGTTGTTGAGCATGGTGTCTGATCTCCGTTTCTGTCTGAAATGCGCGCCAGCTGGAGCTTGCCCGGCACCGGCTACTTTAAGGGCTGAGCCCGAATTGTCAAGAAAAATAAGTCCATATTACTTGACTGTGCAGCGGCATGCAGATATTAATCTGCATTTACAGTACTATCCATCTGGCGCCCGTACAAGCCATACTTCGCAATGGTTGTTACCATGTAAAGGAGTTTTCATTTTGAAATTAACGTCGCGCACGACCTTGAAATATGAACGTCCGGCCATCAACAAGGGATATGCCAATCAAACATTATCCATTGGCCTGACCGAAAACGACATACAGGTCCATCCGGTGACCGAACAGATGAAAAACCTCTTTGTGGGTGGAAAAGGATTTGATTTGTGGATGTTATGGCAGGCCGTGCGGCCGGAAACCAAATGGAATGATCCGGAAAACACCCTGTGCATTGCCTCCGGTCCCATGGGCGGCACGCCGGCCTACCCGGGTTCCGGCAAGAGCATTGTTACGGCGCTGTCCCCGCTGACGCACACGGTGATGGACTCCAATGTGGGAGGCTATTTCGGTCCCTATCTCAAATTTTCAGGATTTGACGCCCTTCAAATTCAGGGAAGGAGCGAAAAGCCTTGCATCGTATATATCGACGGCATGGATCAGTGTATCGAGTTACTGGACGGCCAGGATCTGCCCGATGATGCCTACGCCCTTTCAGCAGCACTGAGCGATCATTTTGCCCAAGGAAAACCACGCAGTATCTCAGTGGTTTGCGCCGGTCCCGGAGCGCGCCATACCTATATGGGCTGCCTTAATTTTACCTGGTTTGACGCCAAACGCAAACGGGTGCGCTACAAGCAGGCCGGTCGGGGCGGTATGGGAACCGTACTAGAAGACAAAGGGCTCAAAGCTCTGGTCGTTCGCTGGGATACGGTGACCATGGATTCCAACAGGCCGGCCGACAAAGCAGCCCTAAAAGCCGTTTCCAGGCAACACTCCAAAGAGATCGTCGAACTGGACCCCAAACAAAATGAGATGGCCCGCATCGGTACCACCCATCTGGTACCCATTATGAATGATTTTGACCTCTTGCCTGTCCATAATTTCAGATATGGACGGGATAAGCGGACCATTCTGATCGGTCGCGAAGCATATGGTCAACTGTTTGATCCGGGCTATGACGGATGCTGGTTGGGGTGCACGGTGGCCTGTGCCCATGGAGTGCGTGATTTCGTGCCGTTTTCCGGGCCTTACAAAGGGCAAAAGGTCTTTGTGGATGGGCCGGAATACGAAACCATCGCCGGATGCGGATCCAATTTGGGCATATTCGATCCATACACCATTCTGGAAATGAATTTTTACTGCGATACCTACGGCCTGGACACCATCTCCGTAGGTACCAGTTTCGCATTTGCCATGGAGTGTTTTGAACTGGGATTGATCAACGAAAGCCATACCGGCGGGCTGAAGCTCTATTTTGGAAACCGCTCGGCAGCGCTGGCGTTGCTGCATCAAATGGCCCGCGGGGAGGGCTTCGGGCGGATCGTGGGCCAAGGCATCCGCAATATGAAAAAGATCTTTGCCGACCGCTATGGCGCCGATGCCGTAATCATGGCCGACATCGGTATGGAGGCCAAAGGATTGGAATTTTCGGAATACATGACCAAAGAGTCTTTAGCCCAGCAGGGTGGTTACGGACTGGCATTGAAGGGGCCGCAGCACGATGAGGCCTGGCTGATCTTTTTGGACATGGTGCATAATTTTATGCCCAGCTTCGAGGAAAAAGCTGAAGCCCTGCACTGGTTTCCCATGTTCCGCACCTGGTTCGGCCTTTGCGGCCTATGCAAGCTGCCCTGGAACGACATTGTCCCCACCGATAACATAGAGACGGCCGAACCGGCAAAAGTCATGAAGCATGTCGTATGGTATGCGGAATATTTTTCGTCGGTTACAGGGAAAAAGGTAAAACCGGACGATCTCATCGAAATGAGTGAACGGGTCTACAATTTTCAGCGGATTTTCAACCTGCGTATGGGGTTTGGCCGCCGCGAGCATGACCATCTTCCCTACCGCGCCATGGGGCCGGTTACCGTGGATGAATATGAATCACGAAAGGATCGCTACGACGGGCAGTTGGTGGACAAACACGGCGTTGATATCACCGGCAGGGAAACCGTTGAAAAAGTGGCGCTGCTGAGGAAATTCCGCGAAGAGGGATATGAGAAACTCAAAGACGCCGTTTACAAACGGCGCGGGTGGACCAATGACGGCATTCCCACCCAGGCGACCGTTAAGCGTTTGGGTATTGACTTTCCGGAAGTGTTGGAGGTGCTTAAGGCCAACGGCGTGACAGCGTAATTGGATATTCCTTGTTCGATATTCTGCGGTTCACAGCACATATGGTAGCGTCATCCCCCTCCAAAGGTTGACCTAAACGGGTCCTCCGTACACGGATGCTTTACTCGCCGGTGATCGTACCCATGCAGGTAGAAAACACCCCTTCAGTCGCAACCCCTGAAAAACCTTGACTTATTATTACTTTTAACCGTATGTTTTCAGCTGTAGAGTGAGTTTTTTTGGGAACTTATTGTTGATTATCGCTGCCGTCATCTTAAGAATTTCCAAAATCGGCGGATATACATTCAGTTGCAAAGGCAATGAAACCGGTCAGTTTTTAGGAACTTCGAAAAGCCATGCCCATTATTGGTTACTTTTTTATCGCCATAGCGAAAGTGCTTGCCCTTGTACTGAATTTATACATGTTTATCATTATCGCTCGTGCGGTTCTTTCTTGGGTTAGCCCCGATCCTTTCAATCCCATTGTTCGATTTATTCATAATGTTACTGAACCGGTTTTGTACCCAATTCGTCAGAGGATACCTGTTAATTTTGGTGGAATTGATTTTTCGCCAATCATTGTATTGCTTGCCATTGTTTTTCTAAAAACGTTTCTAGTGAGAAGTATTGAATTTATTGGTATCTCATTGATCTAAAGGTCACAAAGGAGGTTGTGTCGATGAACTTGACACCTCTTGATATCCAGCAACAACAATTTCGGGTTCGCTTTCGGGGATTCGACATTCGTGAGGTGGACCGTTTTCTCGAACAGGTGGCCGAAGCGTTTACCGCACTCCAAAGTGAGAATAAATCCTTGCGGGAAGATGTTCGGCGCCTCAAGCATGAAACCCAAGGATATAAAGAGCGCGAGGAGACCTTTAAGCGGGCCATGCTCAATTCCCAAAAAGTGCTGGAGCAAATGAAGGACAATGCCCGCAAATCCGCCGAGGTGATCATCGCCGATGCCGAGGTCAAAGCCGAAAAGGTTCTGAACCGCGCGCACAACCGTCTATCTCAACTGCATGAAGATATTACCGAATTGAAAAGACAGCGTATGCAGATCGAAGTCCAGATACGATCGGTGATCGAATCCCATTCCAAATTGCTTGAAATCGGAAAAGAGAGCATGGAGGCGATGGATGCAGCTGACGACAAAGTCGCTGTTCTTAAACAGCCCCCCAGCACTTTCAGCTAAACCCGCCCGGCCATTCGGCCGATAATGGGATGAGATATGGATGCGGCATCGCGAGCATTCTTTTTCGATACGAATTGACTGATAAACACATTTCAGGGAGCTGATAATGGCCAAAATTGACGCTTTTTTCAAGCTTATGCATGAACAGAATGCATCGGACCTCCATTTATTGGCAGGGCAGCCGCCGGCGTTGCGTATTCATGGTGATATTGAGCGGGTCAAGTTCAAGGTGCTGGAAAATGATGAGCTGCGCGCCATGCTTTACGAAATTGCGGCAGAAGATAAAATCAAAACCTTTGAAGAGACCGGAGATGTGGATTTTGGCTACGAAATCCCGGCGTTGGCACGTTACAGAGCCAACTTTTTCATGCAAAAAAACGGTGTGGGCGCTGTTTTTCGTGAAATCCCCAGCTCTATCATGAGTTGCGAACAATTGGGGCTGCCCCCGGTGATGGCCAAATTGGCCGGCCTCCCACGCGGATTGGTCATTGTGACCGGTCCCACCGGAAGTGGCAAGTCCACCACGCTGGCCTCAATCATTGATGAGGCCAATCGCACCCGCAGTGACCACATTATCACCATTGAGGATCCGATTGAGTTCGTGCACAAAAGCCGCGGGTGTCTGGTCAATCAACGCGAAGTGGGAATTCACACCAAATCCTTTGCAGCGGCACTGCGCGGCGCGCTGCGCGAAGACCCGGATATTATCCTGGTGGGTGAGATGCGTGACTTGACCACCATGAGTCTGGCCATTGAAGCGGCATCTACCGGCCATTTGGTTTTTTCCACCCTCCACACCACCAGCGCGGCCAAGACCGTCGACCGAATTGTGGAAGTTTTTCCCGCAGAGGAGCAAGGCCAAATCCGGTCTACTTTGGCCGATGGAATCCGGGCGATCATATCCCAGACATTGTTCAAACGGATAGATAAAAAGGGACGCATACCGGCTTTGGAAATCATGATCGCCACGCCGGCTGTTCGCAATTTGATCCGTGAAGCCAAATCTCACCAGATCCCGTCCATGGTTCAAACCGGGAAAAAATATGGCATGCAGTTATTGGACGATGCCATCATGGAACTTTTCAATAAAGGCAAGATCAGCGCAGACGATGCTTACATGAAGGCCAATGAAAAAGCGCGTTTCAGACCCCTGCTCAAGGCGCCGCCCACGGATTTTACGGAGGCCTGATTTTTTTATTCAGATTCAACGCTTGGCGAGGTGACCGATGCGACAACAGGAAATTGATCATATTTTAACCCGAATGCTGGACTCCTACAGTTCGGTATCGGATCTGAATTTTACCGCGGGGAGACCTTTGCAGGTCGAAAGTGCCGGCGAGTTGCTGCCTGTGGATATCAAACCGCCCATCAAATCCCTGTCACCGTTTCAAACGGAAACAGTAGCCATGAATCTGATCAACGGGGACCGGCGGCTTACTGAGACGCTGCTGCGCACTGGATCCTGTGACTTGTCCTATAGTCTTCCCGGAAAGGCGCGTTTTCGCGTCAACATCTTTTCTCAGACCGGCCAATATTCCATTGTACTGCGTCAATTGGAGTCCAAGGTTCCCACCATACGGGATATGAAACTGCCTGAATCCTTTTTCGATGTGGCCAAGGAACTCAACGGCATCGTGATTTTCACCGGCGCCACAGGCACCGGTAAAACAACGTCCCTGGCGGCAATTTTGGAGGATATCAACGAAAAACGCGCTGTCCATGTGGTAACCCTTGAAGATCCCATTGAATATCAACACCCTCACAAAAAGGCGACCTTTAACCAGCGCGAACTGGGCCGGGATTATGACTCCTTTGCCAATGGTTTGCGAGCCGCCCTGCGCCAGGCACCCAAGGTGATTCTGGTGGGTGAGATGCGTGACCGCGAAACCGTGGAAATTGGCTTGACCGCAGCGGAAACCGGCCATCTGGTGCTCAGCACGTTGCATACGGTGGATGCGGGGCAAGCCGTTAACCGTATCCTGGGTATGTTTACTAACGAAGAAGAAAAACAGGTCCGCATTCGGTTGGCCGACACCGTCCGCTGGGTGGTCAGCCAACGACTGTTGCCCAAGATAGGCGGGGGCCGGGCTGCTGCCTTTGAAATATTGCGGATGAACCTGCGTGTGAAGGAGTCTATCCTTCAAGGCGAATCCGAAGGCAAAACCTTTTATGAGATGATGCAAACCGGGAAACCCTTCGGCATGACCACCTTTGACGACTACATCATCGGGCTATATGAGCAAGGTTTAATTACTCAGGATACGGCACTGGCCTATGCATCGCACAAGGCCGTGGCCGGTCGGGGAATTGACAAGGTTAAAAGCGCCAGGGGCGAAGCCACCACCGATATCAAGGATCTGGAGATCGATCGAAGCTACAACCAAAAGGCGTAAGGGAGTGTCTAAACATCCATGGATATTATTTGCCAAAGCTGTCAGGGAAAATTAAAAATTGCCGATGGGAGATTGCCGGAGGGCCGAACCGCCAGCGTTAAGTGCCCGCGCTGTAAATCAGTGATTAAAATCACCCCCCAGGATGATGCGGCTGGTGATACCGATGCCGCTTTTGATGATTTATTCGATTTTGACGAGGATGAAGGGGATGGATATGATTCTGCCGAAAAGCCCTTTGATTTCATCGAAGAAGAGGGCAAATCGGCACTTGTGTGTGAATCCGATGCCTTGATTCGGGAGAAGATCCGGCCGGCAATGAACATCTTGGAATATCACATCACCGAAGTACCCAATAGCCGTGAAGCGCTCAAAAAAATGCGTTACCACACCTACGATATCATCATCGTCAATGAATATTTCGATACCCGGGATCCCGATGCCAATCCGTTGTTGATCTATTTAGAGCGCCAGTTGATGGAGGTGCGCAGAAATATTTTTGTGGTGTTGCTGACATCGCGGTTTCGCACCATGGATCATATGACGGCCTTTTCAAGAAGCGTCAACCTCATTTTAAATGTCCGTAATGTTGATGATTTTGATAAAATTATTCAACGCTCGCTGGCTGACTACGGACTTTTTTACAAGGTCTATAAAGAGGGGATGACGAGTTAACGGCGGCGGAATTGCTTATCGATACAATCCTTCCCTTTATATGTGCCGACTGAAGTGCCGTTGTGGGCGGTCTTTGTCCGCCGCCGAGTTTTAAGTTTTAGGTTTTAGGTTTTAAGTTGATGTATTCTGCCGATTTTGAAGGCTGAAAAGAAGCTGCCGCTATAATAGCTTTCCACCAAAGATATTATTCAGATCCAATTTTTAATGGTTTCGTAAAAAGTCTATTCCCAATCCAAAATAAAATAGGTAGAATACCTTCACCTAAAACCTAAAACCTAAAACTTTTTTAATCCACATGTCATCAAAAACCGATATCCAGCAAATTCAGGATAATCTCTATTTGATTTCCCTTCCCGTCCCCATCAAGGGGTTTGATGGTTTTATCGGTACCTGGGTGTATACGGGTGATCCAGTGTTCCTGGTGGACGTCGGTCCGGCCGTGTCAGCTCCATATCTGCTGTCCGCCGTTGCCGAACTTGGCCTGGGGCAACCCGAACTGATTTTGCTTACCCACATCCACATAGATCATGCCGGCGGTATCGGTACGGTGGCCGGGGCCTTTCCCAAAGCCGAAGTGGTCTGTCATCCCAAGGCGGTTGAGCATCTGATCGATCCCCAGCGCTTGTGGGAGGGGTCTCTGAAGACATTAGGTGAGATTGCCGAAGCCTATGAATCCATAGCGCCGGTCACCGAAGACCGGGTGGTGGGTTCGGACCAATTTCACCATCCCAACATCCGGTGCATCGAATCACCCGGCCACGCCGTCCACCACATCAGCTTCATGATCGATGACCTGCTTTTTGCCGGGGAGGCCGGAGGCGTCTGCCTGCCCATGGGTGACCAAAGTTTCTATCTGCGTCCGGCCACGCCGCCACGATTTTTTCTGGAGACCAATCTGGAGAGTATTGACAGGCTGGTTGCGCAGGCGCCGCAACAAATCTGCTACGGTCATATCGGCCACAGAAACAATGCTGTGGAGATGTTGAAGGCCCATCGCCGTCAACTGCTCAACTGGCGTGAAATGATCTTACCCTTCCATCAATCAGCAGGAGAAGAAGGGCAGACAGCCATGCAAGCGTGTGCCGAATATCTGCTGGCCAACGACCCTCTGCTTGGCGGATTCGGCAAGCTTTCGCCTGAGGCCCGGGCGCGTGAGCGCAATTTTATTTCCAACAGCATCAAAGGGTATTGGGGATATTTTAAGAGCCGATCGGGTTGATCCATATTTAAATGGCGATCATAACACCTGCCCAATAATACGCAATCCCTCCAACGTCAGATCGGGTTCCACCGCCTCAATGGTGTCGGCCACATCACGAATCAGGGGCGCCAGGCCGCCGGTGGCGATCACCTTCGGCCGGGTTTGCATTTCAGCCTGCATGCGTTGAACAATCCCATCCACAAGGCCGGCATAGCCGAAGATGATACCGGATTGGATACAACTGATGGTATTTTTGCCCACCACGGCATGGGGAGGCTGAAAAAGCTCAACCCGCGGCAATTTGGAGGCATGGGCAAAAAGCGCTTCCGCCGAGATGGCAATGCCCGGGCTGATGGCGCCGCCCAAGTATGCCCCCTCTCCAGAGATGGCGTCAAAGGTGGTGGCGGTGCCGAAATCGATGATGATCAGGCTGGTTTTATACCGCGCGTAGGCAGCCACTGCATTGACAATGCGATCCGCCCCTACCTCGTTGGGGTTGTCTACTAAAATAGGCATGCCGGGATAGGATCTGGCATCGATCCAATTGGGGGCATGGCCCAAGTACTTCTTCCCGAAACTGTCCAAAATCGTAACCATGGGGGGTACGACGCATGAAATCACGGTTTTCCGGATGTCTTTAAAGTCGATTTCGGCATGGGATAAGAGCGCTGCGGCCAACGCGTTGAATTCATCCGCGGTGGTATTGCGTTCGGTGTGTATGCGCCAGCTGTTTTTGAGATGTTCACCATCAAAAATACCCATGACCGTATTGGTGTTGCCGACGTCGATGACTAACAGCATAATACACTGCCTTATGCATTTATCATTTTTTGTATTTCATTCTGTCCGCTAATGTTCTTCGAACAGGTTTTAGGTTTTAAGTTTTAGGTTTTAAGTTAAGGATTAGGGCCGTTTTTAGGGTGTGTTGTAAGCGGCAAAAATGGTGGGTTGTATCTTCTCGAGTTCCTATCATATTTTGCTTTTTAGATGATTACCCTAAGAAACATCCTCTTGGCCGTAATTACGTGATATCCAATCCCGTTTTCAGGCTGCTCTTAAGATCAGGCAGAATTCCACCGCCTAAAACCTAAAACTTAAAACCTAAAACTATTTTACATTCCGAATAGCATCCAACACTTTAACCATTGCAACCGTATTCATCACATTATGAACGCGGATGATATGTGCTCCATTGAGTATCGAGGCCGCCACAGCGGCTTGCGTGCCGGTTTCAACTTCAGGCCGGTCCGGGCTGATATCTTCCTGGGATGGATCTTTAAGCAGGTCTCGAATAAAGCGTTTGCGCGAGGGGCCCACCAGAATCGGTGCCTCCAATTCTTCAAACTCGGACAGGCGGTTGATTAAGATCAGGTTGTGTCGACCGGTTTTTCCGAAACCAATACCCGGATCAACAATGATTTTTTTTCTGTCGATGCCGGCGGCCACCGCACGTTCAACGGCCTCGGCCAGGAAGTTTTTAACTTCGACGACCACGTCTTCATAGACGGGATCCAACTGCATTGTACGCGGTGTGCCTTTCATGTGCATGAGAATGATAGGAACATTCAGATCGGCAGCCGTATGGGCCATGCGCGGGTCCATTTGCATCGCGCTGATGTCGTTGATGATGGAAGCGCCGGCTTTTATGGCTGCTTTTGCCACTTGGGATTTGCAGGTATCGATGGATATGGGAATTGAGATGCGGGCGGCCAGCTCTTTTATAACGGGCACAACCCTTTCAATCTCTTCCTCGGCGGATACGCTATCGGCAAAGGGGCGTGTGGATTCTCCTCCAATGTCGATAATGTCTGCGCCGGCCTCTGCCAGGCGCTCTGCTTGCGCGATGGCTGCGTCGGCTGAATGGAAAAGGCCCCCATCTGAGAAAGAATCAGGCGTCACATTGACGATTCCCATGATGGTGGATTTGGGCCCTAGTCGCAACTGCCGATCTCGCCAACTCAGGGTAAAGCTTCTCATTTTCATCGAACGAACACTATTTCAGTTAATCGGTTTCAGAAGGGTTATTCGTTCTCTGGATTGGGCTGTGCGCTTTTCTCCATATCCGGATTATGGTCATTGTCCGAGTTTGCTTCAGTTTTGATCGGTTCCGGCTTCGTTTCAAGCTCTGACTCCTGGTCGTCCGAGCGTTCGGGCAGATCGATGCCCGGTTTAAGGGAAATGATCAACTCGTCCAACTCTTTGCCAAGGACGGTCTCTTTTTCCAAAAGCAGATCCGACAAGGCGTGCAGCAAGTCTAATTGCTCTTCGAGCACCGATTTGGCTTTTTCGAAGGCATTCTTGATCAGACGGGAGATTTCATCGTCGATCTTCTGGGCGGTCAGTTCGGAATAGTCGCGGTGCTGGGCAATCTCTCTTCCTAAAAATACCTGCTCTTCGCCTTTTGAGTAGGAAAGCGGACCCAACTCATCGCTCATGCCCCAGGTGCGCACCATTTGCTGTGCCAGTTCGGTGGCTTGTTTAATATCATTTGATGCGCCGGTGCTGATACGATTAAAGACAATCTCTTCCGCTACCCGACCGCCAAAAGCGACAGCCAGTTCACCTTCAAGCTGGTCCTTATACTTAAAGTCGCGCTCTTCGGGAAGAAACCAGGTTACCCCGGCTGCCCGGCCCCGGGGGATAATGGTAATTTTATTGATGGCATCGGCATTGGGAAGAAAACGGGCCACAAGGGCATGTCCGGCCTCGTGGTAGGCTGTGGTTTTTCGATCTTCTTCTTTGATGACCTTGGATTTGCGTTCAAGTCCCATGTAGACTTTGTCCTTGGAGTCCTCGAAGTCCACCATCTCTAGCTTCTCTTTGCCCCGCTTGGCGGCCAGCAATGCGGCTTCGTTGACAAGGTTCTCCAGGTCGGCTCCGGAAAAACCGGGGGTTCCCTTGGCAAGGATAAGGGGCGATACGTCATCTCCCACCGGTGTTTTCTTCATATGGACCTTTAGTATCTTTTCCCGGCCGCGAATGTCGGGCAGGCTGACCACCACTTGCCTGTCGAATCGGCCTGGGCGCAGCAGCGCCGGGTCTAAAACATCGGGACGGTTGGTGGCGGATATCAGGATGACGCCTTCATTGGACTCGAAACCATCCATTTCAACCAGCAACTGGTTGAGGGTTTGTTCGCGCTCATCATGGCCGCCGCCAAGGCCTGCACCCCGGTGACGCCCCACAGCGTCGATCTCGTCGATAAAGATAATGCACGGTGCGTGCTTTTTTCCCTGCAGAAACAGGTCACGCACGCGTGAGGCACCTACACCCACAAACATCTCAACAAAATCAGATCCGGATATACTGAAAAAAGGAACACCGGCTTCCCCGGCGATGGCTCGTCCCAATAAGGTTTTGCCGGTCCCCGGAGGACCCATGAGCAGGACGCCTTTGGGGATGCGGCCACCGAGGCGGGTAAATTTTTTAGGATCGCGCAAAAATTCAACGATTTCGCCCAATTCCTCTTTGGCTTCATCGATGCCGGCCACATCCTTGAAAGTGACTTTTTCCTGAGTGTCCGACATTAACCGCGCCCGGCTTTTGCCGAATGACATGGCTTTCCCGCCACCGGTTTGCATCTGTCTCATGAAAAATATCCAGACGCCGATGAGAATGAGCATGGGGAACCATGAAATCAAAATATTGTACCAGGGTGAATCTGCCGGCGGTTTGGCTTTAATGCGAATTTCTTTTGATCTCAATGTCTTGATCAAGTCCGCATCATTGGGTGCGTATACTTTATAGCGCCGGCCGTTGATGTCAGTGACGGTTAGTTCTTGTCCCTGGATGATAACCTCTTCCACCCGGCTTTCATCCACCATTGCCAGAAATTCCGAATATCCCGGAGCTGATTCCGCCAGATTCTGGGCATTGAACATCTTGTAGAGCATGATCATCATCAAAGTGATCACGCACCATAAAGCCAAATTTTTATAAAAAGGATTCAAATATTATACCTCCTCAATCAATGCATAACGCTGGGCATAACTCAGGCGCGTATACCATAATGCCGATTAGTGGATTTCGCAAGTTTTATCCAAAGTTTTCAGGGCGTCTGCCATATGCGGTGTGAATGTGGCTTTTGTGGTGTCCCGGAACTGGGGGACATATTCTCATGGATCACCTTTACCCTTAACATTCGTGTGGTTTTTTTAGTTAGGACAGCTTCATTGCTGCGACGTATCCCGGCGATCCAGAGAATGGATTCTCCATTGGCCAGGATTGGGATTTTCGGCCTTTGGTCTAAGGGGATTTTTTTATCAATGAACAATTTTTTGACTTTTTTGGTTCCGCGCATGCCGTAAGGATTAATTCGGTCGCCCGGTTTGAAATATCGAATCACCAGCGGAAAATCCAGCTTATCCAAATCAAACCAGGCCTGATTTGAATGATATAGAGATGGTTCCCTGGGCTCAGGGCGGGTTAATTGTTCGAAAATGAGTCGATAATTGGATTCCGGCAAATCCACGCATTCGGGTAAGCTGTCAATATCGGCAATATGATAGCTGAAACCGGCGCTTTTGGACGTAACAAGGGATTTGGATCTTTGGCGATAGGCAAAGACGAGGTGATTTGCACCGCGTTTTGCCTCAATATTGTAAGGCAGGCTCATTCGCTTTCTTTCCGAGCCTTCAGCAATTAATCCAATGAGGGTATCAATGTGGTATATGCTTATTCGACGCAGACTGCCGCGCCAGTGATTCAGAGCGCCGCGTATCAACCGTCGTTGCACAGCCAAAGGCTCGGATGCCAACACAGACAGGTGGAGTTCAAGTCGGTCATTTGTGGCGGACACCACCGTTTTATCCAGCAAAGGCCGCAGGTGGTGATTGAGCCAGGTCTCTTCTTCCCGGCACAGATGCGCCGTTCGATTCAATATATCAACAATATTGGTGTTATAGGTGGACCGCAAAAGAGGCAGGAGGTGATGCCGGATGCGATTGCGCAGGTAAGCTTGATCCTTGTTGGTGGCATCTTCCACAAAGGTGATGCGGTTTTTATTGAGATAGTCAAGGATTTCTGCGCGACTCAATCGAATCAGGGGGCGCACCACCCCATGGTTGCGTGTCGGCGGGATCCCGGCCAAGCCTTTGATCCCGCTGCCGCGCAGCAGGTTCATCAATACCGCTTCTGCGTTGTCATCTTTATGGTGTCCCAATGCGATTTTAGTCTGCCCGTGTTTATCCATCAATGCCCTAAAGAAAGCATACCGCGCATTTCTGGCTTGTTCCTCCAGAGATCCCGTGGGAGTCAGTACAGATGCCCGCTCCATAAAAAACGGAAGCCTCAACGTTTCAGCCATTTTTTGAACAAATACCGCATCGTCCTCTGCAGCTCCAGGTCTGATTCCGTGATTGAAATGGGCAACAGCTAATTTAAGCCTGTATGATGGCGCCAATGTATGCAAGATATGAAGCAGTGCTGTTGAATCCGGTCCACCGGATACCCCCACCAAAATGCTTTCACCGGACGCCAGCATACCGTATTCATCAATGGTGCGGACCACGCGTTGGATGATTTGTGGCTGGTTTTGAGGGGATGATGATTGAGGGCTCATGGTCATGGAATATCGAATAGCGAACAAGGAACCGCAGAATGTTGAAGTTTGGGCATTGGACATGCCTTGTTCGATATTCTACGGTTCACAACACATATGGTAACGCTATCCCCCTTGCAGGGGTTAATCCAAAGCCAGGTCCTAAAGGACCCGGATGCTTTACCGGCCTTTTACGGCAGGTTCAATGCAATGTCAATATTCGGACCTATATCCCTAAAAAAGGTTCAATACCCCTTTTAGGCTTAAATGTCGTATGAACCATCATTGGGGTTATAAGTCCGAATTTTTTTTGGAAAGGCTGTTTGTCCTTGAAATCGTCCGAGAGCATCTCTATAATCAGTGCCCTGGTTGTGCTAGGTGGGGAGCTAGCGGTGCCCTTTACCCGAAATCCGCTTTATGCGGGACCGAATTCCCTCTTGAGGGTTATGCCCAAGTCATTCAGCCTTGCCGATCGGCCGCCGTGCAACAGACGGTCGCGAACCTCGTCAGGTCCGGAAGGAAGCAGCGATAAGTGATGCGGTCTGTGTCGCGGTTGATCCCGGTCAGAGTTTAGGCTGAATTTCCCAGGCCGATTCGAGAGAGGGTGCACAACCAATCTCACAATTGGATCCAGTTATTCGGTGGTACGCCTTTCCGGATTTGATTAAGACAATTAATATCAATTTATTAACCGTTTTTATACCCTCTTCCAAGACAGTTCAAAACTCATCCATCTCCTGCCTTGACATCATTGCAAGTCGTCTTATGTTTTTATCGATTTTTCATAGTGACCATTTTTATAAGATTATCAGACTAATAAGAACCATTCCTAAAAAAAGTACATGGAGTGGGGCTAGGAGCAACGCCGGGAATGAGTGAGAAAGTTCAAGTCGAAATTAAGAGTGAAGATGACCTTGAAAAACCAGAGGAAGAGGCGATTGTCGATGACAAGGGGACATCGCCCGATGCGATTGACCGGGAGGATTCAGAGGCCCCTGCAGAAGAGGATTCAGAGGCCCCAACTGAAGATGACCCCGAAGCAAAACTCAAGGCGGCTGAACTGAAGGCTGACGAATACTATGATCGTCTTTTAAGAACCTCAGCTGAGTTTGATAACTATAAAAAAAGGACCACCCGCGAGATGCGGGATGTGGTTCGGTATGCCAATGAGAAATTGTTAAAAGAACTTTTGTCCGTTGTCGATAATCTGGAGCGTGCGATCATTTCCGCTCAGCAGGATAGCGCTGAAGACGATGCCTTGTTGGAAGGGGTCCGTTTGACGCTCAACGAAATTGAGAAGATCCTTGAGCGGCATAATGTTCAACCGGTTAAAGCCCTCGGAGAACCTTTCGATCCCAATTTCCATCAAGCCATGATGCAAGCGGAATCTGAAGATCAACCGGTCAATACGGTGATTCAAGAGATGCAGAAAGGGTACGTACTGCATGATCGTCTGTTGCGGCCGGCCATGGTGGTGGTTTCAAAAGCAAAAAGTGAAGATGGCTAATGCCGTTCATACGGCGAATAAAAAACATTAATTTAAAAATATAGCGAACAAGTACATAATTTGACGGCCTGGTTCAAGCGCGTGGGGAGAATAAATGCGGCGCACATAACAGGGGACGTCACTCCAAGGAGGAATTCAAATGGGTAAAATTATCGGAATTGATCTGGGAACCACCAACTCTTGTGTGGCGATCATGGATGGCGGTGATGCCAAAGTGATCACCAATCCAGACGGTGGCCGTACCACACCGTCCGTTGTTGCTGTGACCGAAAGCGGGGAACGGCTGGTTGGGCAGACCGCCAAGCGCCAGGCCATTACCAATCCTGAATATACGGTATTCGGCGTCAAACGTCTCATCGGCCGCAAATATGATTCCGACGTTGTTCAGAATGATATCAATATACTGCCTTACCATATCAAACGCGCGGAAAATGGCGACGTACGCATCGATCTGCGCGGCAAACTGAACAGCCCGGCTGAAATTTCTTCGTTTGTTTTGGCATTTATTAAAAAATATGCCGAAGATTATCTGGGAGAACCGGTAACAGATGCCGTCATCACCGTACCGGCATACTTTAATGACAGCCAGCGTCAAGCGACCAAAGATGCCGGTAAAATTGCCGGCCTGAATGTGCTGCGCATCATCAACGAACCCACTGCAGCTTCTCTGGCATATGGCTTGGATAAGCACAGTGAAGAGAAAATCGCGGTTTTCGATCTGGGCGGCGGCACATTCGATATCTCAGTGCTGGAGATCGGTGAAGGTGTATTCGAGGTCAAGGCAACCAATGGCGATACCCATCTGGGCGGCGAAGATTTCGACCTCAGGCTGATTGATCACCTGGCTTCGGAGTTTAAAAAGGACCAGGGCATCGATCTGCGCACTGACAAGATGGCTCTCCAGCGGCTCAAGGAGGCTGCCGAGAAAGCCAAAATGGAGCTTTCCACGTCTATGGAAACGGATGTGAACCTGCCGTTCATCACGGCTGACGCCAGCGGGCCGAAACATTTGAACATCAAGATCACCCGTGCCAAACTGGAGTCTCTTGTGGCCGATCTGCTGGATAAGCTTGAGGGACCCTGCAAAATGGCCTTAAGGGATGCCGGTTTGAGCGCTTCCGATATCAATGAGGTGATCCTGGTGGGTGGGATGACCCGCATGCCTGCGGTTCAGGAGCGGGTTAAAAGGATTTTCGGCAAAGATCCCCACAAAGGTGTGAATCCCGATGAGGTGGTAGCCGTCGGTGCCGCCATACAGGGCGGCGTCCTCAAGGGCGATGTCAAAGATGTCCTCTTGTTGGATGTGACCCCGTTGTCTCTGGGAATCGAAACCCTGGGCGGTGTGATGACACGGCTCATCGAGAAGAACACCACCATTCCAACGCGCAAAAGCCAGGTGTTTTCCACCGCAGCGGACAACCAGCCGGCCGTTTCCATCCACGTCCTGCAGGGCGAGCGTGAAATGGCCGCCAGCAATAAAACCCTCGGGCGTTTTGAATTGGTGGGCATACCGCCGGCACCGCGCGGCGTGCCCCAGATTGAGGTGACCTTCGACATCGATGCCAACGGTATCGTCAATGTTTCCGCAAAGGACACGGCCACGGGCAAGGAGCAGTCTATTCAGATCACGGCTTCCAGCGGTTTGACCCAGGAAGAGATCGATGCCGCCGTCAAGGACGCAGAGCTGCATGCTGAAGACGACAGGAAGAAAAAGGATCTGATCGATGCCCGCAATCACGCCGACAGTCTGATCTACGCCACGGAAAAATCCTTGAAAGACCTGGGGGACAAGGTGGAAGCGGCCACTCGCAGCAATGTTGAAGCCGCCATGGCGGATCTGAAGCAGGTCATTGACGGCGAAGACGTCGAGGCGATCAAGGCCAAGAGCGAAGCTCTGACCCAGGCTTCCCACAAACTGGCTGAAGCCATGTACCAGCAGACCGCCCAGGCCGAGCAGGGCGCTCCGGGAGCGGAAGCGGGTGCCCAGGCCGGCGCCAATCCCAAAGCCGATGACGATGTGGTGGACGCGGACTTCGAAGAGGTCAAGGAAGAAGACAAGAAATAATTTGGACGCACATTAGGCGTTTTAAACCCCGTTGCCGGAAGAGTGGCAACGGGGTTTTTTCATCAACGACTGAACAGCAATGTCATCGGCTCGGTAGCTTTGGAATGCTCTGATCCTGAATCATCAAACACCGCTAAAGCAAAACTGTACCTTTTCCTGGTATCAAAGACCATGTCGTCTTCATGACCGGTATTGAGCTTGCGGTAGAGCATAACGATCCATCCGCCATCGGTATACCGACTGATTGCCTTGATGTCAAAACGCGACCCGGACGGCTTTACCGGTAAACGATAAGGGATGACGTCGCCGGCCTTAAAGATAGAATAATCTGTAATTTGAACCGCCTCTTGCATGAGCAGAAAGCCGGGTGAGCGCGGCTTTGCCGCCGGATCCTGCATATACAGCGGTCGGGTTCCATCGGCGGTCTCGTTTTTGATGTCCCCACCGGTCCCGGCATCTTTTCTTCGTCCGGATTCGCGATACGATCCCGTGGGATTGCCGGCGACTGTCAGCCAGGCATCGTCCGCGTAACCGTAAGGGGCGGATCGCGCCGCTTTCCAATGCCATAGATCGCCTTTTTCGTCTTCGGTATTGGTGGCAAATTTCCACTCTTTTCTGGGCCTGTCAGCCGGGCTGTGGCAGACAACGGCACAACCCCGGGTTGCAAATTGGCGGATTCGGGTTATTTCGAACAATAAAGCGATGCGATCCTCGTTGCCTTCGAGATGGCCCCATTTTTCACCGTCATATTGCCAGGACTGCTTGGCAACGCTTTGGGTGGGATCTTTCCATTTGAACAAAAAAAACAAGCTGTCGTCAGTGTAAAGTGCTCTCGCGGTCACAGTCCAATTCTTTGCGGTAATCGGCTCGCGGCCTTCCACGAGAAGTTGAACGGCATGCGCCTCTTTCCAGAGAGGGTCATCCAATCCCTGAGGAGCGGTTTCAACATAATTCACATGCACGATCAGCGTGTGGGCCCACGCCTGTTGATACGGCTTCAATACCCATATTGTCGATAGCAGGGCGGCCGCCATAACGAGGCGGATGAATGTACGGATGCGCATATACTGCCTCCGTTCTTGGATTAGATTCTAATTTTGATGCCCGGCATGACGGATTCGACGCCCTGCGGTTTCTGAGCTTGACACCTCATCCTTTTGAATTTTCGCACAAGATTCAGCCTTTAAAATGTTGAACATAGCCTGAAATGCTCAACCCCAGCAAAAAGAGTATCATCATTCCCGCAGCGATCATGATCTTTTTGCGATGGTCCGGATGTCGATCAGGTGACGTGTCCATTAATGGCAGCGTTATCAGGAAGGCAACCAATCCACCGGGAATAATAACACTTCCAATGACGGATAGTGATCCTTTGAAAAGGGTTACCAATTGATTTAAGAACAGTACCCACCATTCGGGTACGGGGACAAAAGTCGAGTCCGTGGGATCGGCAGGATCGCCCAACGGAGCCGCATGGTACCGGCAAAGCCATCCCAACACCACAGAAAACACGAAAAACAAAAGCAGCCAGCGATTCACCAATTGCGGGAAAAATGAGATTGTCCGGCGTTGGGAGACATCCTCGAAAAAAGGGCCGGATAAGCCCCGCGCCTTTATAAAATGAAAGTGCAGCATGATCATCAGAATCAGCAAAGCCGGTAAAAATAAGATGTGCAGAACATAAAATCGCGTCAGGGCCACGATGCCGGTCAGGGGACCTCCCTGGAGCAGGCGGGCGACAAAATCGCCCACCATTGGAACGGAAGCGATAATACTGAGACGAACTTGAGTCGTCCAAAAACCGTTCTGGTCCCAGGGGAGCAGGTCGCCGGTGATAATCAAGGCCGGTACCAAGAGCATGATCATCACTCCGGAGACCCACACCAACCGCCGGGGTGCTTTGTAAGCTCCGAAAATGAAGCCACGGCCCATATGCAGTCCCATCACCACCAGCAAAAGATTCCAGCTGTAATGATGGATGCCTTTGATGATGTCGCCGAAAGGCAATGTGTAGAGGGTGTAATCAACACTGTCGTATGCCGAACCCGGTACCGGTGAATAATAAAAAGCCAAAAAGGCCCCTGAAATCATCAGCAGTGCCAGCAATACCAACAGGAGCGCACCGAAGAAACGATGCCAGGTCAGCGCATCCGATGGAATTCGAAATGCCCTTAAGCGGTCAATGACGCCGCCTAAAGCCAGAATCTCCAATATGCCGCCGGATTGATTCCCGTTTCCTATATTCAAATCGGGCTCCTTTTTGCCCATACAATTTCTCAGCGTCCAAATTGCAGTGAGATGACTTCGGAGTCATAGGAGTCCTGGTCGCCGGAATCATCGAACAGCGCCATGGCGAAATTGTACTTTTTGCGGGGATTAAAGGCCGCGTCGTCATCGTTGCCGGTATCGAGCTTGCGATAGAGCATAACGGTCCAGCCACCATCGGCATAACGGCTGAGAGCCTTGATGTCCGCCCTTGAACCTTTCGGTGTTTTAGGCATGCGGTAAGTAAGGGTATCTCCAGCCTTAAATCCATTGTAATCCTTGATTTCCACCGCGTGTGACGCCAGCAGGATATGGTTCTTGGCAAGCTTTTTACCGTCCGGCGCCATGTACAGAGGTTTGGATTTGTCTGCGGTCATGTTTTTCTTGTCGCCGCCTTTGCCGGCATCGCTCCTGCGCCCACCTTTTTCTGCTCCGATTTTGGTCAGCCAGGTGTCATCGGCAAATCCAGCCGGATCTGAGCGGGCAGCCTTCCAGTGCCACAAATCACCTTTTTCGGCCGCCGACGTGGTGCCGAACTTGCCATTTTTGGCGTTGGACGCCCCGGACGGAACGTGGCAAACCACGGCGCATCCCTTGGTGGCGAAGTTGTTGATCCGATTGATCTCGAACAGCATGGAGATCCGGTCCTCGTTGCCTTTTTGATGAAACCATTTCCCGCCATCGAATTTCCAGGCCCCTTTGGTCACACTTTTGGTACCGTCTTTCCAACTGAAGCGGAAATAAATGCTATCATCAGTGTAAACCGCCTTTGTGGTGACAGCGGCCTTTTTACCGGCAAATTTTTCTTTGCCCTCAAAGGGCACCTGCACAGCTTCGGCCTTTTGCCAGACCGGATCATCCAAACCGGCGGGTGCTTTTTTAATTTTGGCGGCGGTAAGGTTTTGCTTGGCCGAACCGGCGGCCTCGTCGCTGTTGAACAGCAATCCAGCGGAAACCATTGCCAGAGACATGATCATGCAGAATATGACTTTACGCCCCATACTTCCTCCTTTGTGTTGCGGTTAAAAGGTCAAATAAACCAGTAGGTTGTCGTCTTCAACCTTATGGTTCAAAACAGATAAGGGCCTCGTGGGAGGTCCGGCCACAGGGTGGCCGTTTTCGTCGAAGCGGCCGGAATGGCAGGGACACTCAAAAATTTTCTCCGGCCCACGCCAGATCACGTTGCACGCCAAGTGGGTGCAGGTGGATGAAAAAATGCGGATATCGCCGTTCGCTTCGGTCTTTGCCCATACAAATCCACGCTGGGGCAGGACCTGCCAGCCGTCTTTGACCATGAAGTCATAGGTCAACATCTCCACCGTACCCGGATTCAAATTTTCCACGGCGCCGAAATCCACCCATTTTCCGGCCCCCTTGTTCAAAGCCGGTGAAATAAAAAATCCGGTCAGGGGAACGCCCAAAAGGGTGACAACGCCTCCGCAAAGAGCGGTGGTCATAATAAGTGCCCGTCTTTCAGCGTTTATTTTGGCCTTATCGTGGTTGTCGGGCATGCTTGCTCCATTAAAAAGCGTAAGGTCCGGATCTGGAAAATTTGTCTCCGTGCCTGAAGGTTGACCGCTCATATGCGGAAAAGATCGCATAACCGCGGGAAATCAAAACCGAAAGCAGCGGATAGACATAGCTGATGTAAATCTATCTTCTACTGTAAAGGCCGGGGAGTGAAAAAAACGTGAAATCGATGCGAAAAAAACGTGAAATTTTGATGTGAAGTCCCGTAAGGCGTCCGAAAGGCGCTTTGGGACTCGTCAATGAAATATCAGTTGGACAGTAGTCCCTTGATTTACTTCACTTTCAATGATTAATTGCCAGTCCAGGCGATGGCACAATCTGTCGACGATGGACAATCCCAAACCAAACCCGTTGCTGTCGGCACTTCGAACGTTGGGCTGGACGATTTTACCCAGATCAGTACCGTCAATTCCCCTGCCGGTATCCAAGACCAGCACCCGGTCGTCACGAACATGGATGGTGATGTCTCCATTGGCGGTATAGCGCGCTGCATTCTGAATGAGATTGGTCAAAGCGATCTGGAAAAGAGTGTGAGGGACGCATAAAACCGGGTCTGCTTCGGCAACCAACTTCAAATTAATGGTTTTGTCGGCAATCTGCCGCCGGTTCTCCGCGATGATCTCCCGGGCCAACGGAACCACGGGAAACGGTTGCTCACTGTCCGGTGATATTTTTTCACGGGATAGCCAAAGCAACGCTTCAATGATGTGCTGCATGTGGGTCACCTGCCGTTGAATTCGCTCCAGGGGGCGCATCACGTACTTATCTTCGGACTTCAATTGGTTGCGCAATAGTTCAACGGCACCTTTGATGACGGTGACAGGCGTCCGCAGTTCATGGCTGGCGTCACGGGTAAACTGGTGTTCACGTTCTACAAAGGACTCCAGTCGCTTCATGGATTGCTCCAGGGCCGAGGCCAGGGTTCCCACTTCATCATCGACATAGTCTCCGGAAAAATTGGTCGGCAGGCTATCCGGGTCGGTTTTGCGAACCATTTCGGACAGATGAACAACCGGGGAGATCACTTTTCGGGAGGTCAGCCGTCCGATCCACCATCCTAAAAAAATGACCAGAATGACACCCCCGAACAATACTGATCCGATGTCCAGTTTTCGCTTTTCCGTAAATTCCAGTGCGCTGACCTCATAAAGCAAGTATAAATTCTCTTTTTGATTCGGCAGTTTTTGAACCGCAATATGATACTCATCCTGTCCGCTGTAATTCTCATGCAAGCCTTGGCCCAGTCCGTCAACCAATTCGAGGACATACAGCGGCATGGATGCTGTTTCCGTATAGGCGGTGATGAACGGTGACGTCGGCCTTGGCAAAAGGTTATGGTATTTATAGTGGTTGGAAAAATATTCAACTTCTTCACGGAGGCGGTTGTTGACAAGATGGTCGTCGATCAGGTCCAAAGAGATGTAAACGATCGTCGCGAACACCGTTCCAAGAACAGCCCCGAAGAGGCAAAAGGTAAAAATAATACGTGATTGCAGACTATGACGGAATTTCATCGCGGGTCACCAACCGGTAGCCGACACCGTGGACGGTTTCCAATAGAGAATATGCAAACGGCCCGTCAACCGCGTGTCGAAGTTTATAAATATGGCTGCGCAAGGCATCACTTCCGGGAGGCATATCGCCCCATAAGGTATGCTCAATCTCTTTGCGGGTGGCCACATTCGGATACGCCTTCATGAGCATGATCAGAATTTTAAGACATATCCGATTCACTTCGATGCGTCGCCCGGCCCGTGTGACTTCCATTTTACCGGTATCGACCAACAGATCCGCAACACGCAAAAGCGGGGGTGAGGTTTGATTTCCCCTTCGCGCCAGGGCACCGACGCGGGCTGAAAGCTCTTCCAGGGCGAAGGGTTTTACCAGATAGTCATCTGCACCGGCGTCGAATCCCTCCAGTTTGTCTGACAAGGTATCCCGGGCGGTCAACATTAAAACCGGTATCTCATGGGCTGTTTCTTTTTTCAATTTTCGGCAAAAGGTCAAGCCGTCCATGCCCGGCAGCATGATATCCAACACAATAACATCGAATTTTTGCGTCAGGGCCAGGTGCAGTCCGCTGATGCCGTCCATGGCAAAATCAAGCAGATGCCCCTGTTGTTCCAGATAGTCGCCGATATTTCCGGCAATATCCACGTTATCTTCGACAATCAATATTCTTAATGACGGCAGACGGCACTGATCAATCAAGGGGCACCTCAATATCGATAAAATTCCAACTGATCGCTATGCATATATGATAAGGGGAAATAGGGACATGGCAATTCCGCTCTGCGAATTGGGCCTTCGTTCACAAATAATTTAGAAAGTTTACCGCTTGTCTGTTCATGTATGGGCAACTAATGCTCTGATAAACCCGAAGTCCCAAATGAGCTGTTGGCATAGGCATATCGATGGGCACGTCCCCTGGCAAGTTGCAGTTTTCGGTTTATCCTATGAATTTCAGCCTTGTTTTTGACGGGATCGAGATTGGATATCCTCAAATTATAAAGGGTTGCAAGTTTTTTTGCCACATTCGCATCAAAGGGATTCAGGTTGAGCCAGCCCTGCCAGTTATTCGTTAACAGCTCCCTGTTGTTCCCATATTCATTTTCAGCGATCAATAGTTTGTTGGCCAGCGCGATGACCGGAAAACCGAATTCATCCAGATCAAGCGTATATTTGCTGTCATAAAAACGCCTGTCAGAAGGATCAAGTCGATGTGATTTCCAAAAAAGGTGAGGAACGTCGACCGACGTTCGTTTAAACTTTCATGTGCATCCTTTGAGCAGATTCGCAAGTTCGGTGACCGCCTCAGTGCGGTTTCCGATTTTCATACAGGCCAGCGCCCTGTAAAAATGGGTGGAATCGCTTTTTGCTTTGGAAAGCCGATCTATGCCGATTTCATATTCGCCATTGGTTAAAGCCAGAATGCCCCTATAGTATTGCATTTTTTTGCTAAGTTGACCATGGTCGTCAATGCTCGACAAAAGGTTGGAAGCCTTTTCAAACTGCTTTTGCCCAATAAGGTACTCGACACTGAATCTTAGCGCCCAGTCCGGCATTGCCCAGCGCTCATCATGGTATTGGCCGGCCAGGTGCGTGCCCTCGTCAAAATCATCACTGAAGTAATCGATAATGGCGTCGGATATCTGATCGGGATTGTATCGTTTGTCAAGGCTGGCGCGCAGAGAAGGAAACTCTCGATAGAGGATGGTCACCGGAAAAAAGAAATCCGCATTTTCTCCAGCCGCCTTTTTTAAATGGGCGGCACTGATTGTGTCTGCCGGGTTGTCAAAATAGTGGAGCTGAAAGTGGAGGTAGTTATCGCTTAGCCTCCGGAGCCTGTCGCGTATTTCTGCGGGTAAAAGATCGGCTTTGTCCGGCGGGTATGCCAGTACCATTGTGGTTGCCTGTTTTTTCCAGGCCTTGATGAAATCCTCCTGTAAATATTCCGCCCAAACATCCTGAAGAGCAACATCATAAGTGATAAATGTCTCCAGGATATCATCATACCCGACGATGGCAAATACATGTGAGGGGACATAGACAAGTACGGGGAATCCGGCATCTATGCACTTTTTAATATCTTCAATATTGGCCATGGGCAGAAAATCATGATTGAATTGTTGCTGTTCTGCATACCATCGTTGATCTACCGCATATGTTCCGGTACCGAGACCGGTAATATGGGCGCCGATGGTATGGGCATCTACATCCGATCCCCAGTATTTCATGGCCAATGCCAGGGAGTTTGGAACACAATAAGCGCTTTTATATTCGGTATATGTCTCCACGCCGTCAAGGGCGACCCGTTTAAGATCCGCGGTGGCCCGATCGAGACTATCCAGAAAACGATTGGCTTTGGCGACCAGTGTGGTATCGTCCGTATATCTTGTCACCACCCGGCGAAACCCCTTTTTGGCAAGGTCCTGATTGCCGAGCTTGTGATAGATCAGCGCAGATCGATATTGCAGATAGGAAGCGATTCGGGGAGAGGGCGCTTTTAACAGGCCTTTTTCGTAACACCAAAGCGCTTTGGATATGTTCGCCTGACGTTCATGATGCCGACCGAAGGCCAGAAACATGTCCGCCGGGTAGCCCATGACAATGGCCAGCGCTATTGCTGCGGCGATGTTAATGACCGGAACGTATGCGCTTCTGAATAGAAATGTCTTTACCGTTTTGGCTTTTGACAAATAGTACACGATAATGATGCACCACCACAAACCGACAAAGAACTGCCCGAGCGTAAACGGTAGTATGGCTGCTTGCCACCCCTGATTGGTTGCTGCGCCTGCCTGGAATCCCGGAACGGCGATGGCGAGTTGCATGGCAGCCAGCCATGTCAGTTGGACCCAAATAAAGGCCAGTGAATAGGAGATCGCTTTTGCAGAATCTGTTCTTGGTTTTAGCCATCCTAAAATACCGCCAGTCGTCATGCCTGAGATCAGCATTGCCACACAGGCCATACCCATTAAAAAAAGCGTAAAACCGTCATCAAAGGCCACCGGCGCCAAATTGGACAGGAGGTGATCAGAGACCAAAATATAAAGAGACAGGCTGACCAGTCCGAAGATGCCGGTTAAAAGGCCTCCCATAACGATTCCGGTAAGGATATTTCTGTAAGAGCCGCGTTCAATGTTGGCGTGCCTATGAGATCTGTTGAATTTTTTCCAGGATCCCGAAAGGCAGATGATGACCAAAACGGCAGTGATGATATGGATAGCGACAAGTATCAGAGCGGACCAGTTTTGCTTTACTCCCCAAAGGATCAATATCGCATTAAATGCAAAACCCGCTATCGCCAGGAAAAAGCCCAGGACCCACCCCAAGGTCTTGTACCCCATACGGTAGGCGAGGCGCCCTATCAATGGACCGGCTGCACAAAGACCTGCGACCAAAGCAATGAAAGATAAAAAGATGGGTCCCACGGCATCCGTTTCTCTTGTCCGGGGGTTTTTCTCCGGTCTCTTTGGAGGAAGCGATATGTCCATACGATGATCCATTATCGATTTCCTTTTCGTTGGTTATCCGTATAGAGCAAATTTAAGGCGAGCAGTCGGCTACCGAATTTTCGATAACAAATCGATGGCCTCTTCCCGAATCTTATTGTCACTGTCTATGCGGGCGGCCCATACAAGCGCCTTCTGCGCAGCATCGGAATATCCTTGATCCATTATGAGTAGCTTCGCATACCTCAAATGATAATCAGGTCGATAACGGCACAAGTCGATAGCCGTCTCGTAATGACGCAACGCTGCTTTGACACGCCCCTTTGCTTCTGCGACCACTCCTAAGCAGTAGGGATAGTCTGCCTCATAGGGCACTTTTTGAGGATCGATACGCTTCAGCAGCTCTTCAACACGATCGACCCGTCCAGCCTTGACGTATGCGGCCGCAAGGGATAGTTTGGCCTTGGCATCCCATTTTCCTGCGGAGCAGGCCCCCATGAGCGCCTTTGACATGGCCTGCATGTCACCTTCCAACGCATACAGATCGGCAAGTCGGTGCCATTGCTTCTTGTTCGAGGGATGGCGGGTCAGGTCATATTGAACCAGCTCTATGAGTTGAGCCCGTTGTTCCGGATCTGTATGGTCGAGCAGAGAAATCAGTGCGCTGCGAATATTCCAAGGTACCTGCCCGGATTTCAAGTCCTGTGAAAAGCGTTCCCGGGCTTGTTTGGCAAAAGCGGCGGTAGACGGGGCGTTAAAAAAAGCAACCGGTTCGCTGAGAACGGTGAACTTGTCCATTAGCCCGATGTTGACACCGATATTGCGGGTACGGGTTTCCCAAAGAGATTGTCCAATATAGGCAACATGCAATGGAAACGATCCCCCAACCATTTGCGCTCCCTTCTGGGCCCACTGAAAACAGGCCATCGGATCACCGCGATTGGCAAACGACAATCCGATCAATGCTGCCAGGTAGCCGCCATGGCGTTGCTTATTGAACTCGGGTGTATTTCCCAGTATTCTGTCGATGCCGGGTTGACGATCCACAGTATAGACAACCGCCATAAGGGGGGCTGCATCGGAGAAAGCGTTCTCTTCCCATTGGCTAAGCGGCCATTCGCATTGGGCCTCAAGTGCAATGCGTCTTATCCTCTTTTCGCTTTCACCCTTTCCCTCGGCCTCAACCAACAGGATCTCTGAGACCTCATTTGCGACCCGGTGCTTGACCTTGGATGATAACTGGCCGAAGCAGTAGGCCTTGATCACACTGCGGGAATCATCAAAGCCATAGAGTAGATAGAAAGAACGAAATACCGGAAGCAGTACAGGGATGTCGTTTTCAATAAGACGTTTGGCCGTATCCGGATCGGACGGCATAATTAAGACCTCATAGCCCATGCTTATTGCTGCATCATCCAGATCCGCCAGATCGGTAAGTTTTGGCAGGTCAATGCGGTCTTCGCTCTTTGATATGTCCATCAGATGGATGGCGATATCCGACTCCGGTATCTGCGGGCCGTTCAAATAGCGCAGGATCGACATCAGCGCCATCCAATTTTGAGTCAAGTGCGTTTGGTAGCTCGCCACAGGGATTGCCAGTTGTTTGCCATGGGTCTTCTGCCCAAATTTCGGTGCCGCCACAATGGCTCGGCTTTTGTCAGCGATGGCTTTCCATTCATTATCATTTCCAAATCGATGGATGATCTCTTGGTAGTATTTACGGGATGCATCGATTTCTCCCTTTTCATTTCGGTAATCCGCCAGCCTCAATGCCAGATAGGGCCAATTTGAGTGATTCGGAAACCGTTTGAGCATTACTTCAAGCCAGCTGAAGGCGGAATCGCGATGTTTTTGTACGGGTGAGGCCAATTGATAAACAATCTGTCCTTGGATAAGTTTCCATCCCTCCTGGGCGAAAAGCATCAATGGCAGGGTAAAAACAACAATGATGGGAATGACAACGGCTGCTCGCTTTAAAAAAGCACGAATCCGATCAGGGGCTCCAAAAAGGAGTCCCACAACCACAAAACCAATGTAATCGAATTTGTCCAGCATGATCAAAAACTGTCGCCACCCCCCGGTGCCGTAAGGAACAAGCTTCCATGTTTCTTGGGCCAGCATGTTCAGGCTGACTTTGTCGGCGCCATGCACCAGGAACAACCACAATGCGTATACGGGAATTTGTGCGGCTGCCACCAGGCAGAGGCCGAATAAAAAAGAGGTGATATGACTCGTCGAGAAGCGCCGTTCGCCGGCCCACCAAAGACCTAACAAAGCGCCCATGGACAGACCGACGGGAAGACCTGTGAAGAATTTCCATAACACCAAAGACCGGGGTGCCATACCTTCAGCATAAGTGGCTGAAAAACGTTGGGAGATCGCCGGCATCAGGTTTATGGCGACAGAAATGGATGCTCCGATTGCGATGGCAATGGCCAGCGGCGTCAGCCATTTTTTCCACTGATGAACATTCAGGCGGCGCTGACAAGGGCCGTAAAGCTTGTATTGGGTGCACCAGGCAGAAAAAGACCAGGCCAAGTTAAAAACCAGAAAGGAAGTTTCAAGCCGCCACCAGGCAACATTGGCCTTAAATGCCGACCAGTAAATCACGGCAAAAATAGCGATATTGATGCCAAGAACACAGGCTGCCGCTTGTCGCCGTCGGTGAATCCAGAACTGCCTTGCCAGCAGGTACCAAGAAAAAAGACCGGTCAGCGAATATCCGCCGATTAAATAAACATACCAGGGATATTTGGAGGCATTCGGCTCTTTTTCATCGCTTTCGTATGATAGCCTTTTTCCGTCTTGATCCATCATTTTTCCCGCATGCATGGTTATCCATAGGAATAGTGTCAAATTTCGAGTAGCATCAGCAATCGCAGAAGTGATTACGCAAAAAATACGCCAACATAAGATAGTTTTATTTTATAAATATATCCAAACGGTTACAAACGACGGCCTTTGTGCGGCGATTTCAGCCTGCCGCAATTTGAGAGGTGCCGGTGACCTTTTTTGTTACAATAAAGGGTGCCGTAAAGATTTGTGCTCTTTCGATTTTCAGTCGATCTGAAAACTCTCTTTAGCACCGCTGTATTTTTCGCGCAATTTGGGCTTTTCGATTTTTCCGGTGGGATTGCGCGGTACGTTGTCGAAAAAGATTTTGCGGGGCCGTTTGAATCTGGCCAGTTTTTCACAATACTCGCGCACTTCTTCTTTGGTGAGTTCCTTGCCCGGTTTGAGTTGAATAATGGCGGTGGCGATTTCTCCTAAACGCAGGCTGGGCAGCCCGATTACGGCGGCATCCTGAATCGCCGGGTGGGTCTGCAGATAATCTTCAATCTCCACAGGAAAGACATTTTCACCGCCGGTGATAATGACATCTTTTTTGCGGTCCACCAGCCAGATAAAACCTTCCTCATCGATTCTGGCAATGTCGCCGGTGAACAACCAGCCGGCTTTAAGCGTTTCGGCGGTGGCTTGGGGGTTTTTATAGTATTTTTGCATGACGCCGGGGCCTTTGACGATGAGCTCGCCCGGCGTGCCCGCCGGTGCGGGGTTGTTGTCGTCATCCACGATTTGGAATTCCCAGTCGAATCCAGGTCTTCCGATGGCCCCAACCTTATGGTTGTTTTCTATGCCCAAGTGTATGCAGCCCGGGCCGGTGGATTCGGTAAGGCCGTAGTTGGTGTCGTACTGATGGTGGGGGAAGATTTTTTGCCACTCCTTAATAAGGCTTGGGGGGACCGGCTGTGCCCCGATGTGCATGAGCCGCCATTGCTCGAGTTGGTAATTCTTGAGTTTGAGATCACCGCTTTCGATGGCAAAAAGGATATCCAGGGCCCAAGGGACCAGCAGCCATACGATGGTCACCTTCTCTTCCGAGATGGCTTCCAGAATCCAGCGCGGTTCGACGCCTTTTAAAATGACCGCTTTGGCACCCACCATAAAATTGCCGAACCAGTGCATTTTAGCACCGGTGTGGTAAAGCGGGGGAATGCACAGAAAATTGTCCTCGCGGGTTTGCCGGTGATGGTGGTTTTCAATATAGCAGGCGGCCTCGAGATTTCTGTGGGTCAGCAGTGTGGCTTTGGGAGTGCCGGTGGTGCCCGAGGTAAAGTAAAGCGCCGCCCGATCGGTGATTTCAAGTTCCACGGAACGATTCAAGGGCTCATACTTTTGTAACAAATCTGAATAATCTAAAGCATATTCAGGACGTGATGAGGGGGGGCCAACGTAAATATAGGTCTTTATGGTTCGGTCCAGCTCATTTTTGATTTTGCCAATGCGATCGATGAACTCGGGGCCGAAGATGAATACCTTGGCTTCAGCCAATGCGGTGCATCGCAGGATAGTCGATGCGATAAACCGAAAATTCAGTGGAACCGCCCAGGCACCGGTCCGCAGGATACCGAAATATATGGGCAACCAGTCAATGCAGTTGGTCATCAGTTGGACCACGCGATCCCCCTTGGAGATCCCTAACGCTTCCAAGGCATGGGCCAGTTGTTTGGCTCGACCATCAAAGTCGTTCCAGGTCAGGGTCATCCGTTGATTGTGTGCCGGATCACGTTCGATCAAGGCGACCTTGTCGCCGTACATACGAGCGTTGCGTTCAAGAATTTCAGTGATGATCATGGGGAACCTCGCATCCTACGGGGTGAATAGCTAACTTGTGGGCATACCAAAGCAGTTGGGATTAATCAAGGTGTGACTTCAGGCGACTTTTTCTTGAAATCGTTCCTGGTTTGAGGTTAAATACTCATTTTCAATTTTGTTTATAGAGGCTGAATTCATCTATAGGACGATGGCGGTTTCCACCGGTCGGACGACACTTGCACCATCCGCACATTTTAAGAAGGGAAACGATTATGAAGGTTCTTGTGAGCGACAACCTGGGTGAAATTGGTATTCAAATGTTCGAAGAGGCCGAAGGTATCGATGTAGATGTCAAAACCGGCTTGGCTCCTGAAGAGCTCAAGGCCATTATCGGTGAATACGACGGTTTGGTGATCCGCAGTGCCACCAAGGTGACCGAGGACCTGCTTGAGTCGGCCGCCAACCTGAAGGTTGTGGGGCGGGCCGGTATCGGTTTGGACAACGTGGACATCCCAGCTGCAACCAAACGTGGCATAGTGGTCATGAACACACCCACAGGAAACGTGATCACCACTGCCGAGCATGCCATCGCCATGATGATGGCTTTGACCCGCAATATTCCCGCCGGAACCTCTTCCATGAAGCAAGGGCGCTGGGATAAAAAGAAGCTTCAGGGGCGCGAAGTCTATCAAAAAACACTGGGCGTTGTGGGATATGGGAAAATTGGATCCATTGTTGCCGACAGGGGGCGCGGTTTAAAAATGCGGGTGTTGATCTATGATCCGTTTGTGACGCCTGAAAAAATAAAGAATGACGGCTATGAGCCCGTTACCCTTGAAGCGTTGTATGCCCAGGCGGACTACATCACGGTGCATGTTCCCAAAATGAAGTCCACCATAAGCCTGCTCAACAAAGAAGCCTTCGACCGGATGAAAGACGGGGTCATGATTATCAACTGCGCCCGCGGTGGTATCGTCAATGAGGCCGACCTCTACGATGCCATCACTTCGGGCAAAGTGGCCCATGCCGCTTTGGATGTATTTGAGACCGAACCGCCATCCAGCGACAATCCGCTGCTGGCTTTGGATCAGGTGATTTGTACGCCCCATCTCGGCGCTTCCACCAAAGAGGCCCAGACCAATGTGGCGGTCATGGTGGCCGATCAGATTATCCAGTACCTCTCCTCCGGTACCATTATCAATGCCGTCAATGTCCCCTCCGTTACCGGCGAAACACTGGAAAAAGTGGGGCCGTATATCAAATTGGCTGAAATGATCGGCACACTGCAGGCGCAGCTGATCAGCGGGGCACCCAAAGAAGTGGTGGTGGAGTATTACGGCAACTACAAAGGAATGGACCTTGCACCGGTCACCACCGCTTTGCTCAAAGGCCTGCTCAAATCCATGGTGAGCGATGTGGTTAATTTTGTGAACGCTAATTTTATCGCCAGCGACAGAGGCATCAAGGTTTCGGAATCCACCGTCGCGGACCATGGGGAATACGCCCAATTGATCCGGGTCAACGTGATTACGACGGAAGGCGAGAATCTGGTTGCCGGCACGGTCTTTGGTAAGAATGATGTTCGCATTGTACGCATCAACACGTTCAGACTTGAAATGATTCCATTGGGGCATATGGCATTGATCTACAACTTGGATATACCGGGCTCCATCGGTGAAATCGGCACGTTGCTGGGCAAAAACAATATCAATATTGCCCGCATGCAGGTCGGCCAGGAAGAGGGCGGCCAGCGCAACATCATCTTTCTGTGCACCGATTCGCCCATTCCCGGCGATGTGGTTGAAGATCTGCGCCAATTAAAGACCGTCAAGACGGTTACATCATTGGATTTTTAGGATGACGACCTATATTTTATTTATCAACCATTCTGGAAAATAGGAGTGCATATGCCCGAAGAGACCAAAGACAAGCCCCGGAAGGAGGACAAGGCAGGCGCCCAAGAGCGGACCTACGCGCTGCCCAAAATTGACTTTTCTACATTTGTGTTGTCGATCAATTCATCGGCGCTGGTTCAGCTTGGCCTGATCGAAGACCCAAGTACCGGCCAAAAGACTAAAAATCTTCCTTTAGCCAAACAGACCATCGATATTTTGGGCATGCTCGAAGAAAAAACGAGCGGGAATTTGACGAAAGATGAAAGTAACATCTTAACAAACATCCTCTATGAACTGCGGATGCTTTACGTCAAGGAAACCAGTTAGTTTTTTAGCCGAATGCGCATTGCCGGCGGGCGGTTAAAATTTTTTCTAAAATGGAAATTCAAGCACCTGCAAAGATCAATCTCTTCTTGCAAGTCGTCGGCCGGCGCAACGATGGCTATCATGAATTGAAAACCTTGATGTGCTGTATCGGTCTATACGATACCCTCGAGATGCAAATCGGGGCCGATCGCAATGTCATCACCTGTTCGGATCCCAATCTGCCTTGTGATGACGCCAACCTGGCTTTAAAGTCCGTCATCCGTTTCAATGCGGCTCTGGCGGTGAAAACCCGAATAGTCCCCCAAAACGTGCGTATCCATCTGACCAAACGCATTCCAGCGGGGGCCGGATTGGGCGGCGGCAGTTCTGATGCCGCCGCCGTGCTCAACGCTCTGAACCGCCATTACCATCACCCGTTCAGTCGGGAAAAACTGCTGGATCTTGCCCTGTCGTTGGGGGCGGATGTGCCTTTCTTCATTCAAGGCCGGCCCGCTTTGGCCACAGGCGTGGGCGAGGTGCTGTTGCCGTACGACAAACTGCAGCCGTGCGGCGTGGTTGTGGTCTATCCGGGCTTTGGGATATCCACATCCGAGGTCTTTAAAAACCTTAATTTGGGATTGACAAAATGTGAAAAACACCATAGGTATCTCCTCTTTGGACAAGGTAAATTTGATATGGTCCGCCACCTTTGTAATGATTTGGAAACAGTGGCGGTTCATCAATTTCCGGTCATTGAAAAAATCAAGAAAGAGTTGTTAAATCAAGGAGCTAAAGGGGCCTTGATGACGGGCAGCGGATCAGCGGTATTCGGTCTGTTTACCGACACATCAGCTGCCCGAAAGGCGGCCGACACCATGGCGAAACCTGTCCAGTGGCAAGTTTATGTTACCCACTTGGTTTGCTGACGCGGTAAGTTGTTGCTGAACATCGGTTGCCATTGATTTTGCTGGGGCGTCGTCAAGCGGTAAGACACAGGATTTTGGTTCCTGCATTCGGAGGTTCGAATCCTCCCGCCCCAGCCATTTATATATTGTTGCGAAAGGGGAAACCGTGGCTGTGACCAGGACGCTCAATGATTTTTGGATATTTGCAGGAAATTCCAATCCTGAGCTGGCCGAGAAGATTTGCGATTATCTGAAAATGCCCATTGGCGGTGCCAAACTTTCCACTTTCAGCGATGGCGAAATTCAGATCGAGATCCATGATAACGTCCGCATGAAGGACGTCTTCATCATCCAGTCGACATGCGATCCGGTCAACAAAAACCTGATGGAATTATTGCTGATGATCGATGCCATGAAGCGGGCATCGGCCAGCCGCATCACCGCCGTTATCCCCTATTACGGCTATGCCCGTCAGGATAAAAAGGTCGCCCCCAGGGTACCCATCAGTGCCAAACTGGTGGCCGATATGATCACCCTGGCCGGAGCAACCCGCATCATCACTATGGACCTGCATGCCGGCCAGATCCAGGGGTTTTTTAACATTCCCGTGGACAATCTCTTTGCCGCCCCCGTTCTTCTGGAGCACATGCGCTCCCATTTTCGTGACAATATCGTCATGGTGTCCCCCGATGCCGGCGGAGTGGAACGGGCAAGGGCATTTGCCAAGAGGCTGGAAGCCGGTTTGGCCATTATCGACAAACGGCGCAGTGCGCCCAACGAGGCCAAAGCCATGGCGGTGATCGGCGATGTTAAGGATAAAACAGCCATCATCCTGGATGATATGTCTGATACGGCCGGCACCTTGACCGAAGCTGCCGGCGTCTTGGTGGACCAAGGCGCAAAAGAGGTCCATGCGTGCTGTGCACATCCGGTGCTGTCCGGCCCGGCTCTGGGCCGCATTGAAAAATCCGCCCTAAAAAGTTTAGTGGTCACCGATACCATTCCGCTGAAACCCGAAGCGGCTGCATCTGAGAAGATCAAAGTGCTCTCCATAGCCAAACTGGTGGGAGAAGCCATTATTCGAAGCTATCGGGGCGATTCGGTGACATCATTGTTTGTCTAATATTAAGGAGGAATTTCTTTTGAATAACATCGAGCTAAAAGCTGAAACCCGAACAACCACAGGAAACAATCCGGCCCGGGCCTTGCGCCGCGCCGGACGTACCCCCGCGATTCTATATGGACCGGAAGCCGAACCCGTGATGCTCTCTATCGATACAGACGAGTTGGAGCATATCATCAAGCTGGGCAACGTGGGGCGGTCGATCTTTAATCTGGCCGTCGACGGCGGTAAAAAATCACGAGCTGCAATGATCAAAGAACTGCAGACGCACCCGGTCAGCCAGGATATTCTGCATATCGATTTCTACGAAGTGAACATGGACCGTAAGGTCAAGGTCATGGTGCCGGTGGTCACTACAGGTAAAAGCGTGGGTGTTGAAATGGGCGGCATGCTGCAAATCATCCGCCGCGAACTGGAAGTGCTTTGTCTGCCAAACGCCATTCCCCAAGAGATCACCATTGATATTACAGATTTGGATGTCGGCAATTCCGTGCATGTCGAAGACATCAATCTCGAGGGGGATGTTGAAATTCCCCATGAAGTCGATTTCACCGTTCTGACCATCCTGAGTCCGAAGAAAGCTGAAGAGGAAGCGGTCGAGGAAGAGGAAGAAGAACTGGTCGAGGCCGAAGAGATTGCCGAGGCTGAAGAGGGCGCCGAAGAGTAGCTCACGATACAGCACCTGCTGAGCGTAATTGAACAATGCCGGACCAGACGGTTTATCTAGTGGCGGGGTTGGGTAATCCCGGATCGAAATACGCCCGCACACGACACAATGTGGGTTTCATGGTGGTCGATGCATTGGCGGACCGATATGAGATCTCCGTCCAACGCAGTAAATTCGATGTCATTTACGGCCGTGGTACCATTGAAGGGATAGATGTTATCCTGGCCAAACCGCAGGCCTTCATGAACCGGAGCGGTCCACCCCTTCGTCAACTGGCTGATTATTTTAGGATTCAACGCGAGGCAGTGGTGGTTATCCACGACGATATCGACCTCGCTTTTGAAAGATTAAAAATCAAAGAGAAAGGGGGAGATGGCGGACACAAAGGGATAAGGTCGTTGATCCAAGCCTTTGGGGGAGACCAATTTGTCCGATTACGCGTGGGCGTCGGCAGATCGCAAACCAGCGGAGATGTGATTGATCATGTTTTAGGCCAATTCTGCTATGACGAACGATCGGCCCTGGGCGACATCCTGCAAAAGGCTACCGAAGCAGTTGCAACGATTTTATCGAAAGGAACAAAAGAAGGGATGAATCGATATAATCAAAGCCTGCGCTAATAATAAATGGAGGACTAAATGGAAGCAGTCATGAACAATATTCCGCTGACGTGTACGCTCGTCGGCGCTGTTGGAATCCTGTTTTCGATTATTGTGGCCGGTGTCGTTAAATCCGCTCCGGCCGGTGATGAAAAAATGCAAAAAATTGCCGGCGCAATTCAAGAAGGGGCCATCGCCTATCTGAACCGTCAGTTGAAAAGCATGGGGATTGCCGGCATCATTATTTTCGGCGTTATCGTCGCCACCCTGGGCATAAAGACCGCTGCGGGTTTTCTGCTGGGCGCGGTGTCTTCTTTCCTGGCCGGTTACATCGGCATGCGCGTTTCCGTTCTGGCCAACGTCAGAACCGCGGAAGCTGCCAAAAAAGGCATGTCTGCCGGTCTTTCCATGGCCTTCAAGGGCGGCTCCGTTACCGGTATGATCGTTGCCGGTCTGGCCCTGACCGCCGTGGCCGGATACTACACCTTCACCCATGACGTTATCGCGCTGGTCGCCCTGGGCTTCGGCGGCAGCTTGATCTCCATCTTCGCCCGTCTGGGCGGCGGTATCTTCACCAAGGGTGCCGACGTGGGCGCCGACCTGGTGGGAAAAGTGGAAGCCGGTATTCCCGAAGACGATCCCCGCAACCCGGCCACCATCGCCGACAACGTGGGAGACAACGTGGGCGACTGTGCCGGTATGGCTGCCGACCTGTTCGAGACCTATGCGGTCACCGCTGTGGCCGCCATGCTCATCGGCCACCTGCTCTTCCCCAATGCCCCCATGGCCACTGAATTTCCGCTGATCCTGGGCGCCATTTCCATCATCGCCTCCATGATCGCCGTCTTTTTCGTACGTCTGGGCAGCGGCGGCTACATCATGGGCGCTCTGTACAAAGGCATGTTCGGCTCCGCCATTCTGGCCGCCATCGCCTTCTACTATGCCTGCATGAAGTTCATGGGCGGTCTGGGTGAAATTTCCGCTCTCAATATCTATTACTGTACCCTTATCGGTCTGGTGCTCACCGTTGCGATCGTTATCATCACCGAGTACTACACCGGCATCTACAAACCGGTGAAAGACATTGCCCAGGCCTCCACCACCGGCCACGGCACCAACATCATCTCCGGCCTGGCCGTCTCCATGCAGGCCACGGCCGCGCCGATCATCGCCATTTGTATCGCCATCCTGTTGGCCTATAGATTCGGTGAATTGTACGGCATCGCCATGGCGGCCATGTCCATGCTCTCCATGACCGGCATGGTGATCGCCATCGACGCTTACGGCCCCATCACCGACAACGCCGGCGGCATTGCCGAAATGGCTGAAATGGACGACGCCGTGCGAGCCGTCACCGATCCGCTGGATGCGGTGGGCAACACCACCAAGGCGGTAACCAAGGGTTATGCCATCGGCAGCGCCGGTCTGGCCGCTCTGGTGCTGTTTGCCGCTTACGTGATGGAGTTCCAGATGAAAGGCGGCGGCAAGGAAGCCATGGCTTTCGACCTCTCCAACGTTAAGGTCATCGTCGGCCTGTTCATCGGCGGCCTGCTGCCCTACCTGTTCGCTTCCATCGCCATGAAGGCCGTTGGTAACGCCGGCGGCGCCGTGGTGGACGAAGTGCGTCGTCAGTTCCGCGAGATCCCGGGCATCATGGAAGGCACCGGCACACCGGATTACAGTGCCTGTGTGGACATCGTCACCAAGTTCGCCCTCAAAGAGATGCTGCTTCCGGCCCTGCTGCCGGTGGCGGCGCCCCTCATCGTGGGCTTCCTGCTGGGTAAAATCGCTCTCGGCGGTCTGCTCATCGGCTCCATCGTCACCGGCGTGTTCGTGGCCATCTCCATGACCACCGGCGGTGCTGCCTGGGACAACGCCAAGAAGTACATTGAAGACGGTCATCTGGGCGGCAAAGGCTCCGACGCCCACAAAGCCGCCGTTACCGGCGACACTGTCGGCGACCCGTACAAAGATACAGCCGGTCCCGCGGTGAACCCCATGATCAAGATCCTCAACGTTGTGGCTCTGCTCATGGTACCGTTCTTGGCCTAATGGCAAGATCACACACCGAATTTTTCGGTGTAGCAATATGAGGATCGGCTCCTTCGCCTGCGCGGAGGGGCCGATCCTTTTTTGTTGCAAGTTAGTGGTGAGAATGCTATATTTAACGTCTATTTGGGCATTTATGCGCATCTAATTGCACAACCGTGGTGCTTGTATGACGACAGATAATTCAGTTGAAGATAAAACAGGGAACGCTGAGACCAAACGATTTAAAGTGGGTGATCTTGCTGTATACCCTGCCCATGGCGTCGGCCGTATCGAAGCCATAGAGACACGGGTGGTCAATGGCGAAGAACATGATTTTTACATCATGAAGGTTCTCGAAAACGGTATGGTCATCATGATTCCCACCTGGAATGTCGAATCGGTGGGGCTTCGGGACGTGATCGGCAAAAAAGAGGTCCCCAAGATCATGGAGGTGATCAAGTCCAAACGGGAACTCGCCATTGACAACCAGACCTGGAACCGGCGCTATCGGGAATACATGGATAAGATCAAAACCGGCTCCCTTTATGAAGTGGCCGAAGTTTTTAGAGACTTGTCACTGCTTAAGCTGACCAAAGACCTCTCCTTTGGCGAGCGCAAACTATACGATACTGCGCATACCTTATTGATCAAGGAGCTTTCGACAGCTAAAGAGACGGATGAAAAGTCGGTTGCCAAAGAGATCGAAGCGTTATTCACACCTGAAGAAGAGTAATTCCGTCAAACATGACAGAGAACGGCGTTGTCCAACTGAGCGTCGGTGTTGAAGATGCCGGTACGCGCGTGGACGTCTATCTCGCCGCAAAGGTTCCCGACATTTCGCGTTCGTTTGCTACCCAACTGATTCGCCAGGGCAGTGTTCAAATTGATGGGGTTTGTGTCAAACCCGGGCACAGGGTCAAACCCCGGGAACAGATCACCGTTCAAATCCCCGAACCCCGCCCGGTTGAACTTGTTCCTGAGCCCATACCACTGGATATTCTCTTCGAAGATCCACATCTTATCGTCATCAACAAACCACCGGGATTGGTGGTTCACCCTGCAGCCGGCCATGCATCCGGAACATTGGTGAACGGCATCCTGCACCACTGCCCCGATCTGGAAGGCATTGGCGGTGAACATCGCCCCGGCATTGTTCACCGGCTGGACAAAGATACATCCGGCATCATCGTCGTTGCCAAAACCCATGTCGCTCATATGGAATTGTCGCGTCAATTCAAATCCCGCGATATAGAGAAACGATACCTCGCTTTGGTTTATGGGACACCCGGAACTGCAAGCGGCCGCATTGATCTGCCTGTCGGGCGCCATCCCGTGGACCGTAAAAGGATGTCAACGGTCAGCCCTCGCGGCCGTGAGGCTTTGACGCTGTGGCGCATCAAAGAACGGTTTACAGGATCGACCTTGCTGGAGGTTGATTTAAAGACCGGACGCACTCACCAGATCCGGGTGCATTGCCAAACCATCGGCCACCCCTTGGTAGGGGATCCGGTATATGGTTATAAAAAAAAGCGTTCACGGCCGGCCAAACTCCATCCTGCCGCCTTCCGAATATTAAACCGGGCCCCCCGCCAAATGCTGCACGCTGCAAATCTGCGCTTCTCCCATCCTGTCAGTGGCAAGCCACAGGATCATTGTGCGCCCATGCCCCGGGATATGACCCAAATGATCGATCAATTGAGGCATGAAAAAGAAAACCCCTTGCATCTTTTTGATGCAAGGGGTTGAACTTGTTTAAGGTGGCGCTGCCTACAGTGGCATTATGCTGCGCTGATTTCTTTATCCGGGTTGTAGCAAAGTCGGCAGCAGTTCAGGCAGCGGCGGGATTCGTAGGCCGCATCCTCTTCTGTAATGACCTGGTCTACTTCTATCATGGAATCAATGCGCTCGGCCACTTCCAGTTCCGGCATAGGCGTACGCGCTTTCTTCTGCACACCGGGCACCGCATCAAAGAGCGATTCGGCGATGTGCTTTTTGCGCAGGGATTTGGGTGGGCCTGCGATCTCTTCACCGGTCAGATATTGATGAATGGATCTTGCTGCGCGCCGGCCGCCGCCGATGGCATCCACCACCAGGGACGGACCGGTAGCCACATCGCCCCCTGTAAATAGATAGGGCAGGCTGCACTGGAGGGTCTCTGCATCGTTGTCAAAGGTGCTCCAGCGCGTGACGGCGATGTGGTCCTTTTCTTGCTCCTTTTCCAGGAAAGCCATGTCGGGCCGCTGGCTGATGGCCGAAATCAGCATGTCGAGTTCGATGATGGTTTCCGAACCTTCGATGGGCACGGGGCGGCGGCGGCCGCTGGCGTCCGGTTCGCCCAGCTCCATCTGAAGGTATTCCAGACCCTTGACACGCCCTTGGTCATCTTTGAGGACCCTGGTCGGCGCCGCCAGGAATTGAAATTTGACGCCCTCGTGCTCGGAGGCCACGATTTCCACCTCATTGGCCGGCATCTCTTTGCGGGTCCGGCGATAGACAATCCAAACCTCCTCACAGCCGAGACGTAAAAGGGTCCGGACACAGTCGATGGCGGAGTTGCCACCGCCCACTACGGCAGCTTTTTTACCCACCGGGATTTTCTTTTCAGGATGGTTGGCCACGGTGGATAGGAAGTTGATGCCCTGCCATACGCCTTCGGCATCCTCACCGTCGATTCTCAAGGTGTAATCTTGCCACGCGCCGATGCCCATGAAAATGGCGTCATATCCCTCTTCGCGCAGGGACTGGATGGTAAAATCCTCTCCCAGTACGGTATTGTAATGGACATCGATGCCCAAATTAAGGATGCCTTCGATCTCCCAGTCGAGGACCTTGTCAGGCAGGCGATACTCCGGAATGCCGTATCGGGTGATGCCGCCCAGTTTGGACATGGCCTCGTAAATGGTGGGGGAATGGCCCAGGCGGCGCAGGAAATAGGCCGCGCTGACGCCGGCCGGCCCGCCGCCGATGATGGCGATTCTTTTACCGGTGTCGGGAGCGCAGGGTATGGGCAGACGCCGCCCGGAATTCATTTCCCAATCGGCCACGAAACGCTTGAGTTGGTTTATGGAGACGGCTTCGTCTTCGAGACCGCGGCGGCAATAGTCCTCGCAGGGATGGGGGCATACCCGGCCGCAGGTGAGCAGCAGGGGGTTGCGCTCGCGGATGGTGTTCACCGCACCGGCGTAGTCCCCCTCCCGAATCTGGCGGATATACTGGGGGATATTGATCTCGGCCGGGCAGGTCTGCTGGCACGGCGCCAGAGCGGCGTCCTCCGTGTTGAAGGTGAGCAGGCGCTGGCTCATGGTGCGCACCGTGAGAATGTTTTTGGGGCAGGCGGTTTCGCAGGCCCCGCAGCCCACGCATTTGGCCTCGTCCACCACCGGAAAGCCATTGGGACCCATGTGGATGGCGTCGAACTTGCACGCACGGACGCAGTCGCCCATGCCCAGGCAGCCGATGGCGCATACACGCTTTCCGCCGTACAGGCTGGAGAGTGCTTTGCAGGTGTTGGCGCCGTTGTAGTAGTATTTGTCATCGGCGCGCAAGCCGCCTTCGCAGTGGTTCAGTGATCTCAACGGTTCCGCGCTGCCCGGATCGACCCCCATGACGCCGGCAATGTTGACCGCCGATTCGAGTCCGCCGACGATACAGACACTGGGTGGCGCCTTGCCGCCGACCACGGCATTGGCTGCCGCTGAACAGCCGGCATAGCCGCAGCCGCCGCAGTTGGCCCCGGCCATATAGTACTCCACCTCGGCAATGCGCGGGTCTTCCCACACATAAAAGATTTTGGATGCCACGCTCAGTACAATTCCGCAGGCAGCACCGATGCCCAACATGACGATGATCGCTTCAATCACAATGGCCTCCTTGGAACGGCATAGCCGTCCCCCTTGGGATTGGATTCTTCCATGGAGCGCTTCGGCTCCTTACAGATAAAAAAAACCGTCTGGAACGTGACGATCCCAAACGGTTTGTGCAGTCCTGATTTGCCCAGTTCCGCCCGGGAGCGGTTTCCATCAATTATACCATGCCCTTAAATGCGTAAAAGCTCAATGACACGACGCCTGCCGTGATCAGGGCGATGGAGGTGTCCTGCAGGGGTTTGGGTACCCTGGCCAGCAATATGCGCTCGCGCAAACCGGCGAAAATGATCAGCGCCAGACCGAAACCGGCGGCATAGCCGAAGGAGGTGACCAAAGCCGGCAGAAAGTCGAGCTCTTTATCGATGTTCAATACACAGACACCGAATACGGCGCAGTTGGTGGTGATCAGCGGCAGAAAGATACCCAGGCCGGCATACAGTGCCGGGATGCTCTTTTTCAGAAACATCTCAACGAATTGCACCAGGGAAGCGATAACCAGAATAAAGGCGATGGTGCGCAAAAACTCCAGCTTGAAGGGCACCAGCAGCAGGTAATAGATGATCCAGGTGATCACACCGGCCAGGACCAATACGAAAATAACGGCCATGGCCATGCCGACGGCGGTCTCCATCTTTTTGGAGGTTCCCAGAAAGGGGCAGTTGCCCAGAAATTGCGCCAGGAGAATGTTGTTCACGAAGATGGTGGCGACGATGATTTCGATGTATTCCATGGCTAGCTTAATCCTCCCGCCTATTTACTGGGGAAAAAGTTCATGATGCACAGCATCAGGCCCAGCGCGATAAAAGCTCCCGGTGCCTGCACTGCAAAGTCGAACGGAACAAACGCGCTGCCAAAGATATTGGGAATATCATACGGCAATGCTCCGAAAACATCACCCTTCAACGATCCGGTTCCCAGCAGCTCTCGAATGGCGCCCAGTGCGGCCAGGGAAAACGTGAAGCCGATGCCGATGCCGAGCCCGTCCACAGCCGAGAATACAAAGCCGTTTTTGGAGGCAAACGCTTCGGCGCGTCCGAGAACGATGCAGTTCACCACGATCAGGGGGATAAACACGCCCAAATCCAGGTAAAGGGTATAGGCAAACGCCTGCATCATCTGCTCGACCACGATAACGAAAGTGGCGATGATGATGATAAAGCAGGCGATGCGGACTTTGGAGGGAATCACTTTGCGAAGCAAAGAGACCAGGATGTTGGAGCAAAGCAATACAAAGGTCGTGGCCAGCCCCATACCGATGCCGTTTTTCATCGAGGTGGTCACGCCCAAGGTCGGACAAAGGCCCAAAACAAGGCGAAATGGCGGTATCTCTTTCCAGAGGCCTTTGGTGAATTCGGAAACGATGGATTTGGCCATTGTAAGAACTCCTCTTATTTGCTCATGCCCTTGATTTTTTCGATGAGTTGCGGTTTCAGTTTTTGATAGTCCTCGATGGCCTGCGTGGTGCCCTTGCAAACGGCCCGCGAGGTGATGGTCGCGCCGCTGAGGGCACTGATTTCGCCGCCGTCGGCGGTCACTTTAATGGGGGTTGCAATGGATTTGCCTTTGAATTGAGCGGCAAACGTCGGGTCGTTCTTGGCTTCGCCGCCCAGGCCGGGGGTCTCTTTGCTGGTGGTGACGCCGATACCGGCCAGGGTCTCTTTTTCCGTGTTGATGGCTACCACCAGGCCGACCTTGTCCGCGAATCCGCTCACCTCCGTTTCCAGGACGACGGTATTGGGTTTGCCGTCATAAACGCCGACGAAAACAACGCGCTCGGTCTCCCCGTCCTGAATTTTAAAGCGGTCCTGTACCGGGTCGTTCTCAGCATCGTTGAGCATTTTGCGAATCGCCGGACCCTTGACCAGATTCATGACGTTGTTTTCAATCTTCGGTTTGGCCCACTCTTCAAGCCCCTTCAGGCCGCCGCCTGAAATGACGCTGAGAATAGTCAGAACAACCACCATTTTGATCATTTCGCCCATTGTTATGCTACCTTTCCGATTGCCTTGGGTCTGATTTTGTCGACCAGAGGATTAATCAGGTTGATCAACAGGATTGCGAAGATGACACCGTCGGGGTATTGACCGATATTGCGGATCAGTATGGTCATAACGCCGCCGGCGGCCCCGTAGATGGCCATGGCTGCAGGATTGACCGGTGAAGCGCTGTCGTCGGTGGCCAGAAAGAAGGCGCCGATGAGGGTGAAGCCTGTGAACAGGTGAATGAAGGGCCCGGCGTACACGGCCGGGTTGGCCATGTGGAAAAAGGTGGCGGTGATCACCAGCCCGGCGATGAAAGCCACAGGAATCTCCCAGCGTTTGAATCCGCGCGCTATCAGGTACACCCCGCCGAGGAGCAGGGCCAGGCCGGAGGTGGTGCCGATGCCGCCCACCTGGCGTCCGACGATCAGGTCGCCGAGCTTGACATTGGCGAGCGCTTCGGTGCCGAATGCCTTTATGGCCACCGGTATATAGAATGGTGTGAAATCGAAATCGAAATGGATGAGCTGGGCGTCGAAATCCAGGTAGCTCTTCCAGGAGATAGTCAAGATGGCGTAGGCCAGGGCCGGCGGGCAGAAGGGGTTGGCCCCGATGCCGCCAAAGATCTGTTTGCCGATGACGATGGCCAGAAATGTGCCGGTGATGACCACCCAGAAAGGCGCCGTTGCGGGCAGCAGCAGGCCTAAAATCAGGCCGATCATGGCTGCGTGGCCGTCTGCCACCGATATGGGCCGTTTGGCGGCCAGGTTGAAGAGCAGCTCCCAGATGACGGCGCTGGATACGGCCATGCAAAGGACTCCCAACGCTGAAATGCCGAAGAAAGCCAGGCCCATCAATACGGCCGGAATCAAGGCGACAATGTTGTTGTAGTTGCGTTCAGCCACCCCGCTACCATTGTGCAAGAAGGGCGCATGGGAAACGATGAACTTCTTATGGCTACTCATTCTCTTCCTCCGCCGGAATCGCGCGTGCGAGTTCAAATTTGGCCAGCTTGATATATTGCAATATGGGGATGCGGGAGACGCAGACAAAGCTACACAAGCCGCATTCCACGCAGGAGTAAAGATCGTAAAGGTCTGCCCCGTCCTGGTACTGACCGGCTTCAAGGAAGCGGATCAGCAGGTTGACCGGAATATTGGTCGGACAGATGCGGATGCACTCGCCGCAGTTGATGCAGGGGTCGTCGCCGGAAGGGATGATGTCACTAGCGTCCTGAACCATGACGGCATCGGTTGTGGCTGTCACGGGCTGATCTTCCGAATAGATCGCCGAACCGGTCATGGGTCCGCCGTAGATAATACGGTCGCCGTCGGCGGTGGTGATGTTCAGTCTTTTCAAAACGGCTCCAACCGGGGTTCCGATACGGGCGGAGGCCAGCCGGCGGTTTCCCTGCTTGTCGACCACCGTAAGCACTTTGTCCACCGGAATGCGGCCCGAAGCGACGGCGCTTCCGATGGCCGCAACGGCTTCGGCGCGGATGAACAGCACGCCGGCATCTTCCGGTGCCTGGCCCTGGCCCAGCATCTGACCCGTGACCTGATAGTGGATCATCAGCAGCTGGGCTCCCGGGTAGGCCGCGGGCACCGCCTTCACTTCGGCCTCGAAGTGGCCGTCAACGTTCTGGAAGCTTTCCGCGGGCACCGCCAAAATGACCTTTTCGATGCCGGCAGACGCTTTGAGTGTTTTGATGCCCTGGTTGACCAGGCTGGTCTGGCTTTTCAGCGCAAACAGATTGGTCTCCACCAGCAGATCGGTGTCGCCGCCATAGATGATGATGGTGCTGATGGGTTTGTTCTCGTCCATGAGTTTCTCCAGAGGCGCCCCACCTGGTGCACTGGAGAGATAATCGCTGAGCGCTTTGGTCGAAGGGGATGAAGCGGCAACCGCGGCAAACTGATCGTCCCACTGCTCTTCCCTATCCCGGGCAATGG
>JASFER010000002.1:0-63679 GCA_050124755.1 Desulfobacteraceae bacterium | reverse complement strand
CTGGCCGGTGTACTGACGTTTTTTTTGCTTGATGGGCATCATATGTTGATTCGCGGTTTTGCATATTCAATTGAGCAATTGCCGCTGGGCCAGGGAATTGCGTCGATTCAGATTGATGCCGTCATTGCCCAGTTCGGGAAAATGTTCGTTTACGGACTTATGCTTGTTGCGCCGGCCGTGTTTGCCCTGTTTCTTCTAGATATCGGTTTGGCCGTTGCCGCACGAACCATGCCGCAAATCAATATATTTATACTGGGGCTTCCATTGAAAATATTCGTGGGATCAATTTTATTGGCCCTTTCTTTAAAATACTTAAGCCCTTTGCTGAAAAGAATTTTTGAATCACTTTTTCGCTACTGGGAACACATACTCGTTTAGCAAGGTATCTACTCTGTATGGCTGCCGGATCGGAACAAGAACAGGATCGCACAGAACCCGCAACCCCTTTCAAGCTCAGGGAGGCACGCAAGCGGGGACAAGTCTCCAAGAGCTTGGAGACCAATTCACTGCTCATGCTGGCGGTGGCGCTGCTGGTCATGTACGCCGTGGGCGAGCGCATTATCAGCGAGCAATTGAGCCTCAGCAGTCAATTGATCGGCCAGGCTTACCAGGTTGATTTGAATATCACATCGGCCATGGGCCTCTACCAATTCGTCGTCAAAGCCCTGGCGGGCATATTCCTACCGTTTATTCTCTGTGTCGTCGTTACGGCCATTGCCGCCAATTTTTTCCAAACCGGTCCGGTTGTTTCTTTTTTCCCAATTAAGCCGGATATGAACCGTTTGAATCCGGTCACCGGATTCAAGCGGGTTTTTTCAAAAAAATTGTTGTTCGAAGCCTTAAAGACGGTGCTCAAGATGATCGTTTTCGGGTCGGTGATTTATTTTGCAATCCAGGCATTGCTGCCGAAGATCATGGCGATGATCGATACCGACCCTCAGGCCTATCCGGCATTGCTGCTGACCCAAGCCAAAGGCATGGTGTACAAACTGCTGTTGGTGCTTTTGCTTATTGCCCTGGCTGATTTGATGTACAGCCGATGGGATTTTTCCCGGCAGATGCGTATGAGCCGAAGGGAGCTAAAAGAGGAGGTTAAGCGACGCGAGGGGGATCCGCAGATCAGAGCGCGGATTCGTCAGTTGCAGAAAGAGGCGGTTCAACGGGCGGGATCGGTGCAACGGGTCCCGGAAGCAGATGTGTTGATTACCAATCCGACCCGCTTGGCGGTGGCCTTGAAATATGATCGCGGGAAGATGACCGCTCCGGAAATCATTGCCAAAGGGGCCAACAATTTGGCGTCAAAAATGCGAACGCTGGCGCAGCGGTGCCAGGTGCCCATTGTCGAAAATCGATCTCTGGCAAGAACCCTTTTTCAACGCGGGAATATGGGCGGGGGGATACCGGAATCGGTGTTTCCGACGGTGGCTAAAATACTTGCCTGGATATACCTTCAGCGTGACCAAGGTTTTAAGGGGGCCCCATGATTGCTTCCGTTCGAAAACTAGTGGGCAATCAGTCGGACTTGATTCTGGTGGCCGGGGTGGTTGGGATTTTGACGGTGTTGTTCATCCCCATTCCCTCTGAGCTGTTGGATTTTCTTCTCATTGCCAATCTCAGTTTTGCATTGTTGGTTCTGCTGCTCACATTTTATGTGGACAAACCGCTTCAATTCTCGACCTTTCCGTCGCTGTTGCTCATAGCGACGCTTTTTCGTTTGTCGCTCAATATTGCCGCCACCCGCCTGGTATTGTCGGATGCCGATGCCGGACGGGTAATCGATACCATCGGCACCCATGTGGTGTCGGGGAACTATGTCATCGGTATGATCGTCTTTTTGGTTTTGATCGTGGTGCAGTACGTGGTGGTGACCAATGGGGCGCAACGCGTTGCGGAAGTGGCGGCGCGATTCACTTTGGACGGTATGCCCGGCAAGCAGATGAGCATTGACGCGGATTTAAATATGGGTCTGATCGATGAGAAGCAAGCCCAGGAGCGCCGCAGGCAAATTGAGAAAGAGACCAGCTTTTACGGCGCCATGGATGGTGCCAGCAAGTTTGTTAAAGGTGATGCCATCGCCGGCATTATCATTGTGTTGATCGATATTATCGGCGGCCTGACCATTGGAATTGCTCAGAGGGATATGGCTTGGAAAGATGCGCTTCAAACGTTTACGTTGTTAACCATCGGAGACGGTATCGTTACACAGATTCCGGCATTGGTCATTTCCACGGGTACCGGTATCATTGTCACGCGCGCGGCCTCGGATGCTTTTTTAAGCAAGGAACTGTCGAAACAAATCACCTATTTTCCTAAGATACTGGCCATGATTTGCGCCGCCCTGGTGTTTGCCATATTTGTTCCCGGAATCCCGGCCGTTGCGGTCATCATTTTGTTGATCTTTTTTGCCGCCTTGTTTTTGTATGCCCTGCGAATCAAAGCCAGGGACGCTTCCGATAGCACGGAGGAATCACCTCAAGCCGATGAAGAAGACGTTTACGATCTGTTGCCGGTTGAAGCTTTGGAAGTGCGCGTTGGCTCCAACATGATTTCGCTGTTTAATAACGAAGATAGCCTGGTGATGGATCGGGTGGCCGCTTTTCGTAAACAATATGCGTTGGAGATGGGATTCGTCATGCCCCGTTTGCGGGCCAAGGATTATAAAAAACTCCCTCCGAATCACTATGATGTCTGGATTTACGGGGCTAAGGTTGGTGAAGGAGAGATTCTGCCCGACCGTATCCTCGCCATCAACCCCGGTTCGGCTAAGGAAAAATTGGACGGCATCGATACCAGGGATCCTGCGTTCGGCATGCCCGCTGTTTGGATTTTGGAAGAGCAAAGGGCGGCTGCCAAATCCAACGGATTTACGATTATAGAGCCCTTGAATGTTTTGATGACCCATTTGTCCGAAATTGTTCGTCAGCAGAGTCCCAATTTATTGACGCGTGCTGAGACGCAGAAGCTGATCGATCGCGAAAAGGAGCGCAATGCAGGATTGGTGGAAGAATTGGTTCCGGGAACCCTGTCCATGGGAGAAATTCAGAAGGTCCTGCAGCGGCTGCTGCGCGAGAAGGTCTCCATTCGTAATCTGGAAATGATTCTGGAAGTATTGGTGGAGGAAGGCAAGCAGAGCAAAGATCCTGAGCTGTTGACCGAAATCGTACGCCGGAAGCTGGGTGGCGCGATCTGCCAGCCGCTGGCCAGGGGGAACAACCTTAAAGTGTTGGTGCTGGATCCAAGCGTGGAGCAAAAACTATCATCGGGCCTGCGTAACGATACGGGCAAAAATTTGCTTGTGGTGGATCCGTCATTTGCCGAACAGGTATTGACGCGGTTGGCTGCCCAGGCTGAGAAGATGATGGCGGCCAGTCTGTCACCCGTGTTGTTGTGCTCTCCGGAATTGCGCAGACATATCCGGCGTATTACCGAGCGTACGATTCCTCACTTGTCGGTGGTGTCGATGGCGGAAGTGCCTAGAACCGTAAATGTAACTTCCCAAGGGATGGTGACGGTATGAGCATCGACGCCATTGGAGAATCATTACAGCAGGGATGGGCCGGTGGGATGGATCGCTCGCTCATATTCAGGGCGGACGGGGACTTTTCCGCCACCCTGACACTGGGTCAAATTATCAAAGGCAAGGTGATGCGGCATTATGAAGGCAGTCGCTACGGTATCAGCTTTAATGGTCAAGAAAAGGTGGTGGACAGTACCTTCCCCATGCGCAACGGTGATGTCATTTATGCAAGGGTCATTGGTCTGGATGAAAGGGTCCACCTTCAGCGCGTTGTCGAAAATCACCACCGGCTTGGTGCAGGAGAAACAGCCAAGGATCGAAAGACGCCTTACCACGGCATTAATGAATACAGCGATCCCATTAGAGGGCTGTTTGACCAATACCGCGCAAAATTATCTGCAGAGGAACATGGTTTGATTCAGCAGCTGCAAAATACGTTGGGCGGGCCGCGCAAAGTGGCCCTTAGTGCCTTGATTTTGAGCAAGCTGGGGGTCACCCTCGATTCAGGGGTGATAAAGGCCCTGCACCGCGTATTGGCGGGTCTGTCAGACAATACGGCCATCGAGCCCAATCCTCAAGCAGCATATGCCCTGCCGAGAACGGTCGGCGCGCAACGGGAGGCGGCGGTGGAGGGATTGGCCGCATTGTTATGTTCCATTTCCGGGAAGGGGCCGGCCGAAGATCAAAAGTCCTCCGCCGTCAGGACCCGCAGCCAATTGGAAGCCGACCGGCCCACCCCGCAAACCTTTTTGCCCGACCTCCGTCCCGGGCAAGACAGAGACAAGCATCATCTTGAGTGGTTCCTGGGGCAGTGGCTGCTAAATACCCAAACCGATGGCGCTGTGTCTCATCGCTTCATGCGCATACCGTTTTGGTTTGGCGGACAACTGGTTGAGGTGACGTTGGCCTTATTTTCCCAGAAGGTCATGTCTGAAAAAGAGCATAACCAGGAGCATGGCGTACTTCGATATAGAAGCATTGTTTTTTCGCTGGACACCGAAGCGTTAGGGCACCTGGAAATCCAGGCAAAACTGGCGGATCACCATGTGCGTATAGAGATTGGTGCCGACAACAGTGCTGCGGCAGAGTATCTGGGGAGTAAAATGCCCTTTCTCACAACGGCGATGGCCGCTTCCGGCTGGCAGGTAGATGACGTTTGCTACGGGATTAAAACCAAATCCGGTGGTCCGCTGGAGGCTGTGATTGAACACTTTATCGCCCAGGACAGTTTGAACCGGCTGATGTAAAAGCAATGACTGAAGATGATGAAATAAAGCGCGTTGTCGGGCTAAAATACATACCGCGGGAAGGACCGCCGAAGGTTATCTTGAAAGGCGCCGGGAAAACGGCCCGGGAGGTTATTGACCAGGCAAGAGAGCTTGCGGAGCATAAGATCGTTCAAGACAAAAAACTTTTGGATCAATTATTTCGGCTGCCGGTAGACGCCCCCATTGATGCCGATTTGTTTCAGCTGGTCGCTGTTTTGCTGGTCCATATTTATCAGCTGGACGAAGAGGCCCGCAGCGCCGACAAATGGTTGTCCTGATGTAAACGCAAATAACACGTTAAAGGGTGCCGCCTGGGGACTTGAATACCGATTCGATACTGAAAAAGGGAGACGGTCATGACAGATGCAGTGGGTGTAAGCGAACTGAGCCTGATGAACGATATGCTTCATTTGGATATCATCAGCAACAATCTGGCAAATGCCAATACGGCCGGATACAAACGGGACATTGTTGTGACAAACCATTTTGATGCGGTGTTGAATGATGCCATATCGATTTCAGCGACGGACATATGGCCAAGCGGTCAAGCTGATCCGTTTCCCCGGGTTCACCGCATAACCGATTCATCTTCGGGTGCTTTAAACTACACCGGCAATCCATTGGATATGGCCATAGAGGGGGATGCTTTTTTTGAACTGATGGACAGCGGTAGGGTGCGCTACAGCCGGCAAGGTGCTTTTACGATGGATTCCGCCGGGCGGCTGGTCAACAGCAGCGGTCTGGTGGTCAGTGGCGAGGAGGGTGAAATTTTGCTCCATGGTGGTGAGGTGACCATCGATCGCCAAGGGAACGTCCATGAGGACGGCGAATATGCGGGACGGATGAAACTGATGGCTTTTAAGGATTTATCCGCTTTAACCAAAGTCGGCAGCGGCATGTGGGCGGCGCCGGCCGGAGTAATGGGTCAATGGGCTGACGATGCTCAGGTGCGGCAAGGTTATGTGGAATCGTCCAATGTGAAAACCATGGAAGAAATGGTGCGCATGATGACCACTTTGAGGCATTTTGAAACCACCGCAAATGTGATCAAAGGTTACGATGAAATGATGAACACCGCCATATCAACGATTGCAGAATTCTAGGATTGGGAAAGGATCAATAATCATGTTGGATGCATTTCATATTTCAGCGAGCAGCTTGCAGGCTCACCAGGTCCACGTGGATGTTATTGCCAACAATCTGGCCAATGCCAACACCACGGGTTTTAAAAAGAGTAAAGTTCAGTTCAAAGATTTGATGTATGCCGAGTTGGTTTCAGCAAATAACCGGCTCGCGAACCCGGATGTGGACAGTGGCCGCGGTCTGGGCGCAGCCGCAGCCGCCATTGAAAAAGTCTTCAGCCAAGGGGAAATCAAGAGCACGGACCGCAATCTGGACATCGCCATTCAAGGCAAGGGGTTCTTCGAATTGCTTTTACCCGATGGGGAATATGCTTATTCGCGTACCGGCCACCTGCAGGTTGATCGGGACGGTATGTTGGTCAATACCGATGGTTATGCGTTGAATCCGTCCATCTATATCCCCGCAGACGCACAAGCGGTGTTAATCTCTACCAACGGTGATATCAGTGTTCAAGTGCCGGATCAGGCGAAACCGGTTGAAATAGGCCGGATCGACTTGGCCGGTTTTATGAATCCCGGTGGATTATCTCCCATGGGGGATAATTTGTACCGGTCCTCGCACGAATCGGGAGACGCATTTTATGGCGAACCTGGAGATGAAGGCTTCGGCACCTTGGCCCAAGGCTTTTTGGAAGGCTCCAACGTCAGCTTGATTGAAGAATTGACCGATTTGATGTTGGCCCAACGGGGTTATGAGCTAAACGCCAAGGTGATTCAGGCGGCCGATGACATGATGGGAATTGTCAACAATTTACGGCGATAAACGGCGTCATGCACTTTTGCAGGTCATTAATTTTGTTGTTTTCCACGCTGCTTGCGGTGCTGCCTTGCGCAGTAACGTTGGCGTGGGGCGATGGGGTCTTGCGATTGAAGGAAACAGTGGAAATTACAGCCGCCACATATACGCTGGAAGATATCGTGACGCTTGAAGGATTTCCGGAAGAGCAAAAAGGACTTTTAGAGAGGGTGGACATCGGACAAACACCGCGGCCGGGTCAATGGATGCATGTGACGCAGACGCAAATCGCCGCAGTTTTGGAAAATGTATCGCCGGGGATAACCCGCAAAATACAGTGGCAGGGACCCGGTTTTGTCCGTATTCGCGGTGGGGGCGTGCGTTGCGATAGGAGGGCGCTAAAGCAATCTGCGCTTTGTTTTTTGCAACATCGATTGCGCGAGCAATACGATGATGTGTCGGTCAGGTTGGTGGGTGAGCCGAGGCCGGTCATCACAACGGCGGGCCGCGTCTCTTTTCATCCAAAGATGTCGCGGGCCTTGCGCCTGCGAAAGCGGATGCCGGTATGGGTCGACATCCATGTCGAGGGCGAACACTTTCAAACCTTGCCCCTTTGGTTTGATGTTAGCGTGCAAATGCCGGTTTGGGTGGTCCAAAGAAACCTTGACCCAAAAGCGCCCATGACTGCCGACAGCGTTAAAAAAAGCATACGAGATATTGCCGGTCTGGATGGTGAACCTTTAAGGAAAGCTTCCTTGGACGGTTTGCGTACGGTACGTCCATTGGCCCAAGGTAAAATTCTGACCACTGATGATGTGGCACCCATACCCGCCGTCAGCCGGGGTGATGTCATTACGGTTATTGCCGGCCACGGTATGGTGCGTTTATGGGTCAAGGCCGTTGCCCTGGCAGATGGGACGGTGTCCCAGCTGATTGACGTGCAAAATCCCAATAGCGGCGAGTCCTTCCGGGCAACAGTGATTGGAACTAAAAAAGCGATGGTGAACTAAATGAAGAAGAAGTACTCACAATTATGGATCATGCTGTTGATGGCGGCATTGTGGACAGGTGTTTGCGCCCCGGCGGCCTTTGGTGAGGAAAAGACGCTGGATTCCATGCCGTCACTGGTCAGCGATCACCGTGCTCACAAAGTGGGGCAAAATGTAACCGTGTTGATATATGAACAGGCTTCATCCACCACCAGTGCATCCAGAAGTACCTCCAAAAAATTGGGTGTTTCCGGCCAGATAGAGTCCACCAATGATTTGGAGATGGGCGCCATCAGCCTGGAGAATAATTCCAAAGGAGAAGGTGTTATCAGCCGAGAAGGCAGCCTTATTGCCAGTGTTTCGGCGACGGTGACGGATGTTTTGCCCACAGGCGAATTAAAGATTCGCGGAGAGCAGCAAATTGAGTTTAACAATGAAACCCAGTTCATCAAGGTCACTGGTCATATCCGACCGGAAGATATCCGGTCCGATAACTCCATTTTGTCTTCCCGTATTGCCCAGGCACAGATCACCTATGTTGGGGACGGTTTGCTGGGAAGTCGGCAAAAGCCGGGAATCATTACGCGATTCTTTAACTGGTTATTTTAACATGATGCGATGGATTTGTGCTTTTTTCGGTGTTTGCCTGTTCTGCAGCCCGGTGCATACTGTTTTTGGCGCTTCGGGCGGTGTGCGTATCGGGGATTTGGCGCGGTTGGCTTCAGTAAAAGACAATGCCATTGTGGGGTACGGCATTGTTACCGGCCTGGCCGGAACCGGTGATTCCCCCCGTAATGCCGCGACACTTCAATCGGTGCGCAATATGCTTTTACGCTTTGGCGTCAATGTTGAGGCCGCTAGGTTGCGGGCCCGCAATTCAGCCGCCGTAATGGTTACCGCCACATTGCCGCCTTACTCGGAATCCGGCGATAAGCTGGATGTCAATGTGACGTCCATGGGTGATGCCCGCAGCCTGGTAGGGGGAACTTTGGTACTGACCCCTCTGGCGATGGCAGACAGGCACATTTACGCCATGGCCCAGGGACCCGTCTCCGTTGGCGGCTTTCGTTATGATTTGAATGGCAATTTGATACAAAAAAATCACCCTACGGCAGCCTACATTCCCAACGGCGCCTCCGTGACCCGGGATGTCATGACGGCTGTTATGGAGCCAAACGGAATTGTTCTTTACAAATTGTACGAACCCAATTTTGAGACAACCAATCGCATTGTGGATACCCTCAACGCGGCGTTGGGCAGCGGCGTTGCCAAGGCCAAGGATGCGGCGCGTTTTGAGATTTATGTATCAGAGGAGAAACGCAGCGATATTGTGCGGTTTTTGACTAAGGTAGAAAAAATTGTGGTGGTTCCGTTAACACCGGCGCGGGTCGTGGTCAATGAACGCACGGGGATGGTCATTTCCGGGGGTAACGTTGTTGTTTCTCCCGTTACGATCACCCATGGAAACCTCAATGTGGCCATCAATACGGACTTCTCCGTTTCTCAGCCGGTGCTCATCGGCAATGAGGTCAATGCCGGCGGTTTTCCAAACGTGCGCACGCAAGTCATACCCCACACAACTGTGGAGGTCGCTGAAAACGAGGCGGTTTCCGTCACCCTGCCTAAAGGATCCAAGGTTGAGGATTTGGTCACCGCTCTGAATAAAGTCCGGGCGACCAGTCGGGATATCATTACCATTTTACAGGGTATTAAGCGCGCCGGTGCCTTGCATGCCGAGCTGGTGATTCAATAATGAAAACAATGAAAAATTGAGGAGGGGCGAATGAGTTTGGATTTGGGAGGCGTAACCATGCAATTGATGGGGATTGCTTTGGATGCTGCCATGCTGAGACATGATGTGATTGCCAATAATATCGCCAATCACGATACACCAGGCTTCAAAACAAAGCGGATTCGTTTTGAAGCCCTTTTCAGCGATACGATCATGCAACTCAAAGATGAAAATGGGACCATGCTGAAATCGCGGATCGGGCTCCTGCGCGATTCCATACAGGATGGCAGTATGGTCGTTTCTGAAAACGAGCCGGTTGAACTTGACCGTGAGATGGTGCGCCTGTCTGAGAACACCCTTTGGTATCAGGCCATATTGAAGGTTGCATCCAAGCATGGGGAATTGTTGAGATTGGCCGTCAATGGAGGGAGGCAGTAGAAATGGGTTACTTTTCCGCATTCGATATTAGCGGTTCCGGAATGGCAGTGCAAAAGGTCAAACTGGACACGGTTGCGCTGAATCTGGCCAATGTCAATACGACGCGAAGCAATTCCGGCGGTCCGTACCAGCCCCTTGAAGTCATCATCAGCGAGCGCATGGATGCCCGCTTCGAGACGTTGTTTTCCGGTTATGCGCATCAACAAACGGGCGCGCAGGTCATAGACATCCAGCCGCGAGTTGCAAAGCCTCGAATGGTTTTTGACCCCCAACATCCTGATGCAAACAAGGATGGCTATGTCGCTTATCCGGATATTAATCCGGTGTCGGAGATGGTCGATTTAATGGAGGCCACCCGAGCCTACGAAGCCAATGTTCGTGCCATCAACGCAGCTAAAACCATGGCCCTGCATGCCCTCGAGATTGGAGATTAATGATATGACCACAAGCGGTATCAGTTTCATTGCCCCGGAAATGACCATCGGCGAACTGGCCGGGACGAAATCGGACATTTACACCGGTTCATTTGCAAATTGGCTTACACAGAAAATGAATGCCGTGAATAAGCAAATTCAGCATTCGGAGATGCAGGTGCAACAATTGGTTGCCGGTGAAGAAGATAATCTGCATCAAATTATGATGTCTTTGGAAAAAGCAAAATTGGAATTTGAGCTTGTGCTGCAGGTTCGGAACCGTCTTCTGGAAAGCTACCAGGAAATCATGCGGATGCAGGTATAAAGGATCGCAAGATGGCAGGTGCTGTTTATCGATGGAAGTCTTTGGGGCGTGGGGCTCGGGTTTCTCTAATTGCGGGCATCACCATTATTGTGGCTATTACCGTTTTTGCCTTTTGGTGGCTGGCAAGCGAAGAATATCAAGTGTTGTTTGCCGACTTGGAACCCGGCGATGCCGCAAAGGTTCTGAAAACACTGGAGGAAATGAAAGTCGACTATCGTTTGGCCGTGGGGGGGACGCAAATCCAGGTTCCGGAATCGTCGGTTCACGAGGTTCGCTTGAAAATTATGGGGTCGGGTGTACCGCTGGTCGGCGGCGCCGGCTTTGAGATATTCAATGATTCCGATTTTGGCATGACGGAGTTCTCCCAGCGAATCAATTACCAGCGCGCACTTGAAGGCGAGTTGACGCGAACCATTGTTTCTCTCAAAGAGGTCAAGTATGCACGTGTCCATTTGGTGATGCCCGAGCGGGGACTGTTTAAACAAAATGACAGTTTCCCAAGCGCTTCGGTTGCTTTGTTTTTACATCCGGGGAACAGGTCTATATCACGGCAGATTTTGGGTATCCAGCGGCTGGTGGCGGCCGCTGTTCCGATGTTGAAGCCTTCGCAGGTAACGGTAACGGATCAGAACGGGTTGACGCTCAGCCAGCAACTGTCGGCGCAGGAAGGCCTTGCGACCGCAGCCGGCCGATTACGGCAAAAACAGGCAGCCGAAGAATATCTTATGGCCAAGGCCAACGAGGTGGTCATCCGTCACTTCGGTGCCCGGCAGGCCCTGGTCAGTATTGACGTTGAATTGGATTTCAACCAGGTTAAGCGAACACGTGAAAATGTTCTGCCGCTGAGCGATCAAAAGGGGGCGGGTGTGGTTCGGCGCAGGGAAACCCGTAAGGACGTCGGCACTGCAACCAAAGAAAGGCAAGGAAATATTACCACTGAAGTGGAATATCGTTTGGGCCGTGATATTGAACAGATCGTTGAAACGCCGGGAAAAATTCTGCGGCTTAGTGTCGGTATCATGGTGCCTTCAACTGTGCCGCAGCAACAGCTGGAAGGTATTCGTGAGCTCGTCAAAATGGCTGTCGGGTTTGATGATTCCCGCGGTGATGTTATTGCCATACACGCCATGGGAAATGCTTCCAGCGGCTTTGAGGTTGAGATTGGTGATACACCGAAAAGCACTGTTGAAAGCGATCAGTCACAACCGGTTATCAAGGAGTCTTCTTCAATGCAGGTTCCTGAAAATCCAAAGGTTCCTGAAATGGGCGGGGACCAAACACCTTTTAAAAAATGGTTTTCTCTTTTCAAAGAGAATTTGAGGTGGGTGCTGGTAGTCGGTTTTGCAGTCATTATATTGGGTACGGCCGTCATTTTTATCAGTTTGAGAGGTAAAACCGGAGACAAACCGGGGGCAAGGCTGTCTGATTCGGATCGTCAGCGTATGCTGGAAGATGTTCAAAGATGGTTGCATGGTGTGGATAGGAGACAAGAGAGCGAAATCGTCTGATGGAAGCTTACAAGAAGACGGCGTTGAAGCTGCATAGTTTGAGTGACGCGGACCGTGAGTGGATTCTGGGGAAACTAGAGGCGGCGCACCGTGAAAAATTGTCGGGAATGCTGGAGGAACTCAGCTCTTTGGGAATCCCCAGGCAGCGGGATCTGATGAAAACGATTGATGAATCCATTATAGATGAATCCGCGCATAAACCGCCTGCAGCGCCAAAGAAGGAGAAGGCGTTGCCCGAACCCATAAGGGATCTTATTGGTGCGCGGCCTGAGATTTTGCAAGTGATTCTGAAATCAGAACCACCTGCGATCAAGGCTGCCGTCTTGCTTGCTTATGACTGGCCGTGGCGGCAAGCTGTATTGGATGTTTTTGCCGACCCGGTTAGACTATCCGTTGAAAAGACAATGGCGCAGTTGAAAGGGAGGCTTACGGAAAAAGTGAATGAGGCCATTATAGAGGTGTTGGCGGGAAAATTGTGCCGCGTCCCCGAGGACTGCCCTGAGGAGGCGGCTGAAGAATCGAAATCCGAGAGGCCTGCTCGACGCTGGTTTTTTTTCAGGAGAAAGTAATGGCCAAAGTAATTTGTTCTCCTACCATAAACGCCGAATGCCGGCGGAAGCTTCCAATGGGGAGAATTCCCGAGCTTGAGCCATCACAGGTGATTCCCGGGCCAAATCAGGATGGCGTCGGGGAAGGTGACGGTTCATCCAAGGCTCCCATAGATGTCGGGCGGTTGATATCAGAGCGTGATGCTGCGATGAAAAAGGCGGCCGCAGCGGAGGCGCAGCTGTCGAAAATACGCGAACAACTTGAAGATCTCCAAAAAGAAGCGTGGAATATTGGATATGAGAAAGGGTTTCACCAGGCTTCCGAGAAAGCCGCAGGGCAGTTCAAAGAAACGGTGGAATCACTGAAAAGATTGATAGCGTCATTGTCCGGGGAACAGGAAAGACTGGTTCGTATAGCGGAAGACGCGGCTGTGGAAATTGGTTTTGCGGCAGCGGCAAAAATATTGGGACGCGTCAATATTGATGACAAGCTTTTGGCGGCCATGGTCAAGGAAGCCATGGTAAAAGTTTGCGAACGCGAAGGCCTGATTGTTCATCTATGCGCTGAGGATTGTCAACGAATGGAAGCATTAAAGGTGAATTCGAGTAATAACGGAAATCAGTGGTCCAATATCGAATTTAAGGTTGATGAGCAAGTCGTGTTGGGCGGCTGCATTATCAAAAGCCGTGTGGGGTCCCTTGAGGCACGGTTGGAATACCAATTGAATGCGCTTAAAAAATGTTTGGTAGAAGCGCATGCGTGTGCGCACGAGGCGCAGGAGAAGTAAATCCGATGCAGCACCGTTATTTGCATGCCATCGAAGATGCTGAATTGACGCGTCGAACGGGAAGGGTCAGCCAGTTCCTGGGTTTGATTATCGAGGCCGACGGACCGGAGGCGTCTTGGGGCGAGCGGTGCGAAATTCGATCGCGGTTGCAGCAGTATCCGACACAGGCCGAAGTCGTCGGCATAAAAGATGGAAAAGTGTTGTTGATGCCTTATAGCCAATTGCACGGCATCAGTTTGGGCAGCGAGGTGGTGGCGACCGGTCGCTGTTCGGAGGTGCCGGTCGGGCAGGCGCTTTTGGGGCGTGTCATCGATGCCTTCGGCGGTCCCCTTGACGGCGGTCCGGAGATTGCGGTCGACGAGTTCTATCCGATCTTTCGCGATCCCATTAATCCGCTTCAGCGCCCTCCCATTGATACGATTTTGGAAACGGGCGTAAAAGCTGTGGATACTTTGATGACGGTGGGGCGCGGCCAGCGTATGGGAATTTTTGCCGGCAGCGGAGTAGGCAAAAGTACGCTTTTGGGTATGATCAGCCGCAATATGAACGCTGATATCAACGTCATTGCCATGATCGGCGAGCGGGGCCGTGAGGTAATGGATTTTATCGATAATATTTTGGGTGAAAAGGGATTGGCCAGATCCGTTATTGTTGTGGCCACATCCGATCAGGCTGCATTGGTGCGTTCCCATGCGGCGTTTGCCGCTACCGCCATTGCGGAATATTTCCGGGATCAAGGATTGGATGTGGTTTTGACCATGGATTCCATAACGCGCTTTGCCATGGCTCAGCGCGAATTGGGTCTTGCAGTGGGAGAACCGCCCACGACCCGCGGGTATACGCCTTCTGTTTTTGCATTCCTACCGCGCTTGTTGGAACGTTGCGGCACCATAGACAACGGCGGGTCCATTTCTGCATTTTACACTATTTTGGTTGAAGGCGACGATATGAATGAGCCGGTGGCGGATCATGTAAGGGCCATACTGGACGGAGGGATCATTTTGTCTCGACAACTGGCCAACAAAAGGCATTATCCGGCCATTGATGTTTTGCATAGCAACAGCCGTTTAATTACCAGCATCGTAGCAGAAGACGAACTGTCATGGGGGGCTGACTTGGTGAAAATGGTAGACACATATGAGCGTGCCCGCGATATGATAGATATCGGTGCTTATCGTGCCGGCAGTAACCCTGAACTCGACCGTGTTATTAAATTAATGCCTTCCATTGATGCGTTTTTGTGCCAGCCATTTGATGAGAATGTGACAAGGAGCAGTGCCGTGCGGACGTTAAAGCAGTTGGTTCGACCGAAAGGCAGAATGCCATGACGACCAATCATGAGAGACGCAGTCGCTTAATGCGATTGAAGATAAAGCAAACATCCTGGGATCTCGAAGACCTGAAGAAGGACCATCGCAATGCCAAAGATGCCTTGATGCAAGCCGATGCAGCGCTGGATGAAGTTGAAACGGTGATCGGTGAAACCGAAAAGACAATTCGGCAGGCTTTGGAGGGGCAAATCGATCTGGATTTAGAGGTGATTGAGACGGCACGTCAATTCCTGGCCGAGCAGCAAGTGCTTCGTAAGCAGCGATGTAAAGAACAACAGCAAGCCACTCAAAGGCTAGAGCAAACTGAAAGTCGACTAAAGCATGCGGCTTTGTACGTAAAGGCTCTGGAGCAGATAAAGGCAGCTTCCGATAAAGAGATATGCCGCTTGCAAGAAAACCAAATGGCCGAACAGACCACTGAACTTTGGATGCAAAGATATGGACAGGACCAATGGCAAATATAAGGGGAGGTTTTAACATCACCAATCTGCCGGGAACCGGCGAAAGTCATGGCGGTGCCCGAAAAGGGTTTGAACAACAATGGTTGCGCGCGCTTGAAAAGACGTATTTTGAAAAGCAAATACCAACCATGCAATGCATGCTTGCCACGGATGGTCATGATGCGGCAACCGCCGCCGGAGATGATTCCTGCCAAGCAAGCGAGCCGGTTCGGATACTGAAAAACGATGGTGAACGTCTATCTTCTGGATCCAAACCAATGGCGCTGGCGGTTTTTAACGCAAACGGCAATGAGATGCTCGGCAGCAAAACCGCGGTTGAAGTAAATCCGGGTGTTTCTCAAAAAACACGATCACCTGTTGGGAGCTATCCATTATCTGCCCATAACAACTCAAGTAACGGTTCCGCACCGAATATTGCTCTGCCGGACATGGATTTGCATGCAGTTCGGCGTATGCTGCCGTCGTCCAGCTTGCTGACGATCGTTGTTTCCGAAGACGGTTTTGAGGTTGTCATTCGTGATAATGCAATGGATCAGGACGATGTCAAACGCATTATCGATAAAATACGCAACTTCTTTGCCGGTCGGAAGCAAGGGCTGCTGAAGATAATGCTGAACGGGCATATTGTATGGGAACGCAGGTCGGTTCCAGGTTTGGGTAAAATCGGAAAAGATATGCAAAACAGGCAACAGATCAATAAACTGTATTAAGAATAATTGAAGGAGGCTGTTATGGCAATTGAAGCAATCGGTGCGGCCGGCACCAGCACGATTTCCCGCAGGGCGGCTATTCAGCAAGAGGATTTTTTGCAGGTATTGCTTACACAACTGCAGTTTCAAGATCCCTTGGAACCAATGGATAACAATGAATTTATCTCTCAATTTGCAGAATTGACGAATTTGGAGCAGACCCAACAATTGAATGAACGGCTTGAAACACTGCTTACAATGCAAAATGGTGAGCAGGCCATCGATTTGATCGGCCGCTCAGTTGAGGTTGCAACCGATACCGGAACTGTGGTTGGCGAGGTTTCGGCTGTTGTCTTTCAGCAAGGATCGCCGGAAATGACGATACGCACGCAAACCGGAGAGTTCATCGCTGATATTCGTTTGGGGCAGATTCGCATTATCCAATAGTGTGTATTGTGGCCCTTCTACTCCAGGTAAAGGAATTCAGGTATGAGCATTTTTGGGACGATTTATAACGGCACCTCGGGATTGCTGACATACGCCAAAGGTTTGGATGTGATCAGTAATAATGTGGCCAATCTTAATACGGCCGGATTTAAGCGAAATGACCTGTTGTTCAGGGACTTATTTTATCAATACAAATTGACCGGCGATGCGGGTGGCGACCCCAATAGCGGTAGATACGGCAATGGGGTCTGCAGCGGTGGAACCACCACAAGTTTTACGCAGGGGGACATTCAACAAACTGGAAATCCGACTGATGCGGCCATTGACGGCAATGGTTTCTTTATTCTGCGAAATGGCGAGGAGGTTCTCTACTCCCGCGTGGGACAATTTTCATTTGATGAAAACAACTACCTGGTAAGCTCCGCTAACGGGGCCAGGGTGGCAGGGGTCGATTCATCGGGCGCACTTGTGGATATCAGCATTGCCGGCCTGGGGGGCAACCCCGCAAACGCAACAACCGAAGTCACCTTTATGAATAATTTGTCGCCGGGTTCAACGGGGCATGTCGTCGATAATATTGAGGTGTTTGATGCATTAGGAAATATCCATCAGCTGACCTTAACGCTGACCAATAACAGTTCCGAAACACCGGGAAGCTGGTTGGCAGAGATTGAAAATGAAAATGGCGACGTCATCAGCACCGGAAACGAAATTCGGTTTCAGGGGAACGGTTCTCCTGAAGAGGGATTCAACAGCTTTAACTTCACATTTGAACCGGAAGATGCCGATGCTGTTCAAATCAATTTTTTCTTTGGGGAGCCGGGATCGTTTTCAGGTGTCACTTCCTTTTCAGCCGGCACCAATTCCGACATGGCTGTCGCGTCCCAGGACGGTTACACATTCGGGGCCCAAACCAGGGTTTCTTTCAACAGGGACGGCACCCTTGAAATAGAATATTCAAATGGTCAATCTGTTGAAAGCGGCCGTTTGGCGCTTGCCTGGACCCGTAATCTACAGGCGATGCAACAGATTGGAAATGGTTTGTTTACGATTGGTTCCGCCGGACAGATGAAGATTTACAGCGCCAACGATAGCGGAATGGGTGAGATTGTAGCCGAAAGCGTGGAGATTTCCAATGTGGAGTTGTCGCAAGAATTTACCGATTTGGTCATTGTTCAACGGGGGTACCAAGTCTCATCCCAGATTGTAAGTATAGCCAATGAGATGTTACAGCAACTCATCGAAGGCATGGGGTCCCGTTGATGAAGGTTCATCCATTTGTATTGTTGAGTCAATCGCTATGTGACGGCCTGGAAGCGTCTTTCAGCTCGGATGTGAGTACATGGGCCGCTGATTGGTTCCCCCGGCAGTGCCGGTCGATGGTGACGGCCGCCCCCATATCCGAAACAGTTGACGAGCATCGACAATCCTATGGGATCTGTTTTTCTGATACTTTCGGAGAGCATTGGGTGATTTGCTCGATAGATGAAGATTGTCGGAAGCATTTGGGGGCGATGTTGTTGGGCGGTCATGATATCTTGGTTGAAGATCCGTCCCCTGACGGAATTGCATACGGTCTGATCGGGGCGGCTCTTTTGGACCTGGTGAACCGCTTGATGCCCCTTACCGATGGAGAATATGCCGCTCAACAGGATACAGTTGAAGCCCTTTTGCCTGAAAAGGCCTTTGAACCTGGAAACGAAGCACTGAATTTGAAGGTTGATATCAATAGCGCCTGCATTCATTTGTGGCTGCCCATACGATCTGTTTTGCCGCGTGTTGAAATGGTATGGTCCGAAAAACCGTCAAATTCGGGCGAGCTTGACAGACCGGTGGATGCCATCGGCGGGCAGAAGCTGAATTTTGAAATTCTTTTAGGAAGTGCCGAACTCACTTTGGATATGGTTTCAAAGCTTAGGGTCGGCGACGTCATTCGTTTGGACAAGGATCTTCAAGCCCCCTTATCACTAAGCTTCGAAAAATCACCGGTTCGGTTTTCAGGTTATTTGGGTAAACAGCACGATCATTTTGCGTTTCGTATCGATTCAATACAGAAGTGATATGGTTTAGAAAACGAAAAAACAGCCGAGGATTGTCACCATGAGTAATGTTGAACGTTTGGAAATCGCACAAATTGAAAATTCTCCTAATGAGATAAAACCATTATTAAGAGAGGGTACTCTGGATTTAATTAAAGACGTTAAGGTTAAACTTGAGGTCAGAGTTGGTGAGTCGGAAATGACCATTAATGAGTTTATGAATCTGGGTCAAGGTTCGGTGGTTCAAATGGCCCATCCTACCACTGAACCCGTAGATTTGTTGATTGATGGAAGCATCGTGGCGCGCGGACGCCTGGTGGCGGCCGATGATAATTTCGGTGTGCAGATTACAGAATTGAAATCCTAGCCGATAAAGAACAATCGATTTGTTTTATATCCTGTGGACGGCGAAAAAACGGGTATATCAAATATGATTAGAACGGCCATTTTCGGATTGTTGATTGCTTTTTTGCTAAGCAGTTATTTTAATATCGGGTTTGCACAGGATCAAGCCGACAGTGCCTTGCAGATATCAGAACGCCCCATTTTATTCAAATCTCAATCCGGTTTGGGCACTGGAACCATGTATCGCGTGGTTTGGGTCACGTTGTTGGCTATGGCAATGGCAATAGGTAGCGCATTGTTGATAAAAAGATATTTACAGCAAAAAGGATTAATCCATTTTGAAAAAGGCGGTCGGATTACCGTCATTGAGACGAGGCGAGTTTCGCCTAAACTAACTGTTTTTCTTATTTCAGTAGATCTGCAGGAATATCTAATCGTTCATGCAGGTGACGAGACCACCGTCATTCAACATAAAACGCCGCAGATTGAATAGTATGTTTATCTATCCATCGAAATTCTTTTATTATGTGCTTGGTTTTGTTTCATTGCATTAAAAAAAAACTGATGTTGCCTTTAGTATGGGTGACGCTGTTTATGGTTCTGGTGCCGGGAAACGAACCGGAATTATGGGCCGAGGAAATCTCATTTCCGGACATTGGCATTCAGATTTCAGAGGATGGCAGCGGGCATTCAAAAGTCGCCAATGCGATCAAGATCTTTTTGGGATTGACGGTTTTGAGCCTTGCGCCGGCTATTTTAATTGCCATGACCTCTTTCACCCGTATTGTCATTGTACTGTCCATGTTGCGGCATGCATTTGGTATGCAGCAGACGCCTCCGAATACCGTTATTGTCAGTCTGGCTTTATTTCTGACAACGTTTAACATGATGCCCAGTATTCAGCAAATTCATGAGAGTGCTGTGAAACCCTACCTTGATGGACAAATAGAATCAAAATCAGCATTGACTGAGGGATTCGCACCATTAAAAGATTTTATGGTTCGCCAAACGAGAGAAGAGGACCTGATGTTAATGGTGGAGATTTCCAAATCGGAACGCCCGAAAAAAATTGATGACATCAGCGCATTTAATTTGATTCCCGCCTTTATGTTAAGTGAGCTCAAAAGTGCATTTCAGATAGGATTTGTCGTCTTTCTGCCATTTTTACTGATCGATTTTGTCGTAGCGAGCGTCTTAATGTCAATGGGCATGCTTATGGTGCCGCCTATGATGATTTCTTTGCCGATCAAAGTATTGATGTTTGTTTTGATTGATGGTTGGAATCTTGTCGTCTATTCTCTTTTAAATAGTTTTTCTTAGTGGTTAGCCGTAATGCGGTATGAAACGGATGGCCTGAATACAGAATTGCTCTGGCATCGATTCGCTGTTGAAAAGGATGCGTCGGCAAGAACTGCATTGATAGAAGGCTACAGTTCCCTAACGCAAGTGATTGCCGCCTCGCTTTACGCTCGAAGATCCGGAGACGATATAGCGTTTGAAGAGTATGTTCAATTTGGCATGATCGGGCTTATTGAATCTATTGACCGCTATAAGACAGAAAAATGCGTACCCTTTGAAGCCTATGCCAAACATAGGATTCGAGGTGCCATCCTTAATGGCCTAAAAAAGATGAGTGAAAGGCGGGAGCAATATGCCTTTCGAGAACGACTCCGAAAGGAAAGGCTGGATTCAATCGCTGATGGATATGGCCCCAAAGATGGAGCGTGTTTGTTTGAAGAGATGGTAGAAGTCGCCTTGGGAATGGCAATTTGCTATATGCTTGAAGGCACCGGGCTAATAAGAGATATAACGAACCCATCTGTTGACAATGCATACCAGGCTCAGGAGCTTTCCCAACTTAGAGAGCGTCTTATTGAGTCTTCCAAAACGCTTCCTGTGCGGGAGCGTTCCATTATACAGCAACACTACTTCAGACGAAAAAGTTTTGCCTCGCTTTCCAAGGCTATGGGAATTTCAAAAGGAAGAGTTTCTCAACTTCATAAGCGTGCCTTGAATATGCTTAGGAAACATTTGGCCGACAGTCAGTCACTTGATGGATATTATTGACTGGTGGTTTGTGAAATGATGATGGTTTCCATCCCTGAAAATCAGGTGCCCAAAAAATGTTGTTTTTATGTTGACAGCGAAAGCGGGGAGCGCTATAGGTGTAAAAATATAACAATGTTACATATATTATATTGCAGCTGAAATTCGAAATATATTTAGTTATTGATTTAAATAGGTTACAGCGTTCTTTCATAAAGAACCAATTTGCGGCAAGCGATTGTTTTAGCCTCCTGAATGATCCATTTTTGTGATATGTTCAAAGGCTTGTGATACTATATAATTGCCCTTGGGTTATCCCCCCCCTTGTTCGTGCTAATAATTGCCAGCCATAAGCTTTGTTCAAGCCGCTTGCATGTTGTGTTGAGCGTTTTTACCGATTAATCGCCCTTCGGCTGAAAAATGGCCATAGGACAAATTATTAACTATTTTCCAATAAGATAACAATGTTACCGTCATTACGCCCCGAAGTCAGCGAACGATTGGAAAAGGCTGTTCTGGATATTTTTTCCCATTCCGATTTTCATAAGGCCAATATCAGAGACGTGGCCAAAAAGGCCGGCGTCAGCTTCAGCACCATTTACAAGCATTACGGCAGCAAGGAACGTCTTGTGTTTGCCTTTGTGGATATCTGGCTGGGAAAGCTTACCGAACGCATCGTCGATCACCTCCAGGGCATTGAGAATCTCAAAGAGAAGTTGCGCAAAGTGTTGTGGCTGCAGTTGGACTATTATGAGCGCAATCCCCATCTGGGGCGCATCCTGTTTATGACGCTTCCCATGGCCACCTGGATGGCGGATGAGACCTTTCAACAAAAGAAGATGATCAATCTCTATCTGGAGGTGCTCAAAAAGGGGCAGGACGATGGCATCCTGAATCCGAAAGTCCGCGCAGGCGTGTTGTTGGATTTTATGTTGGGCCTGGTTCAGCGCTCTTTTGCCATGTGGATCCAGCGCGGGCAGGAGGGGAGCCTGGCGGCCGAGGCCAACGATCTCTTTGAAATGGTGTGGCGGGGCATGACCAATCCGGATCACCCCGTCGATAAAGTGTAAAAAGGAGCCTGCCATGAAACAAAATCCAACCATTGATCAATGGAAAGAACTTGCCACCAAACAACTCCGGGGCCGGGCGTTGGAGGATCTGACCTGGGATTGTCCAGAGGGGATCTCCATTCCACCGCTCTTTACGGCGAAAGACCTGGAAGGATTGGACCATGTGGGCAGCCTGCCCGGATTTGCGCCTTATGTGCGCGGTCCCATGGCCACCATGTATGCCGGCAGACCGTGGACCATTCGCCAATATGCCGGTTTTTCGACGGCCAAAGATTCCAATGCCTTTTATCGCCGCAATCTGGCGGCCGGACAAAAAGGGCTCTCCGTCGCCTTCGACCTGGCCACCCATCGCGGTTACGATTCCGATCATCCCAGGGTATTGGGGGATGTGGGCAAGGCCGGTGTGGCCATCGATTCCATAGAGGATATGAAAATCCTCTTCGACCAAATCCCTCTGGACCAGATGTCGGTGTCCATGACCATGAACGGCGCCGTCATTCCCATCATGGCCATGTATATCGCGGCAGCCGAAGAACAGGGCGTCGCGCACGAGCAGCTTACCGGCACCATCCAAAACGATATTCTCAAAGAGTACCTCACGCGCAACACCTACATCTACCCGCCGGGGCCGTCCATGCGCATTGTTTCGGATATTATCGCTTTTTGTTCACAGAACATGCCCAAATTCAACACGGTGAGCATCAGCGGTTATCATATGATGGAGGCCGGTGCCAACTCCGTACTGCAGTGTGCCTTTACGTTGGCCGACGGATTGGAGTACGTACGGGCCGCTCTGAACGCCGGCCTGAAAATCGATGAATTTGCCCCACGGCTTTCATTTTTTTTCGGCGTCGGCATGAACTTTTTCATGGAGATCGCCATGTTAAGGGCCGCCCGCTGTTTGTGGAGCGAGTTGATGGCCCAATTCAATCCCGCCAATCCGAAATCCAGCATGCTGCGCACCCATGTGCAGACATCGGGATGGAGTCTGACCGAACAGGACCCCTACAACAACATCATCCGCACCACCATCGAAGCCTTGGCTGCGGTGCTGGGCGGCACCCAATCGCTGCACACCAATTCATTTGACGAAGCCGTGGGCCTGCCCACCGATTTCAGCGCCCGCATTGCCCGCAACACCCAGCTGGTGATCCAGGAAGAATCCCAGGTCTGCCATGTGGTGGATCCCCTGGGCGGCTCCTATTATATAGAAGCGCTTACCGGGGCGATTATTGAAGAGGCCCGCAAGATCATCAACGAAGTCGAAGGACTGGGCGGAATGGCCAAGGCCATCGAAACCGGCATGCCCAAGATGCGCATCGAAGAGTCGGCTGCGCGCCGGCAGGCCCGCATCGATCAGGGATTGGATGTGATCGTGGGCGTCAACAAATACCAAATCGAAGACCGCCCCCTTGACGAAGTGTTGGAAGTGCCGGAAACCGTGCGGGATGAACAGGTGGCCCGGTTAAAAGCGATTCGTGATCAGCGGGACGGCGCCAAGGTGGAACAAGCCTTGAACGGTGTGACCCAGGCTGCGGAAAACAGCGGCAATCTGCTGGCGGCGGCTTTGGAAGCGGTGCGCGCACGGGCCACGGTAGGTGAAATTTCCGATGCCATGGAGAAGGCCTTTGGCCGCTATGTGGCCACCACCCAATGTATTTCAGGGGTATATGCTTCCGAGTATCAAGACCGGGAAGTTATCGCCGCCTTGCACAAACGCACCGACCAATTCAAGGAGAAGCAGGGGCGCCGGCCCCGCATTCTGATGACCAAAATGGGGCAGGACGGCCATGATCGAGGCGTCAAAGTGGTGGCCACCGCTTTTGCCGATTTTGGGTTTGATGTGGATATCAGTCCCATGTTTCAGACCCCTGAAGAAGCCGCCAAAATGGCCGTGGAGAATGATGTCCATGTGGTGGGCGTGTCCACCCTGGCGGCCGGCCATAAAACACTGGTGCCCCAGTTGGTGGCGGCGCTGAAATCGGCCGGTGCGGGAGATATACGTGTGGTGGTGGGCGGTGTGATTCCACCGTCCGACTATGACTTCCTGTACAAGTCCGGTGCGGTTTGTGTTTTTGGTCCCGGCACGCCGTTGATTCATTCGGCCAATCAGGTGTTGAATGCGTTAGAATCTTAGTTCATAGTTCAAGGTTCATGGTTCATGGTTGGCCTTCGACTTTGGCCTTCGTTCAAGGTTCTTTGTTGAGCTCGGTTCGCCCTCAGCCTAGAACTAAGAACCAAGAACCATGAACCATGAACCAGTGAACCAAGAACCATGAACCATGAACCATGAACCATGAACCAGTGAACACCGCGTCCTTAAAATATTACTTTGACGGCATACTGGCGGGTGACCGTCGCGTGCTTTCCAAGGCCATCACCTTGGTGGAGAGCACGCTTGCCGCCCATCGCGATCTGGCGCAGGGGTTGGTGGATGGTGTTCTGGAACATACGGGAAAGGCGGTTCGATTGGGGATTACCGGTGTGCCCGGTGTGGGGAAAAGCACCTTTATCGAAAGCTTTGGCATGATGCTGATCGATGACGGGCTAAAGGTGGCGGTGCTGGCCATCGACCCCAGCAGTTCCCGTTCAGGCGGCAGCATTCTAGCGGATAAGACCCGTATGGAGCGCCTCTCAGCGGCCGATGGCGCCTTTATTCGTCCATCGCCTTCGGGGGGAACATTGGGGGGCGTGGCCCGCATGACCCGTGAGACCATGCTGCTTTGCGAGGCCGCCGGCTTCGATGTCATCATTGTCGAAACCGTGGGCGTCGGACAGAATGAAGCCACGGTGGCCGGGATGGTGGATTTCTTTTTGATCCTGATGCTGACCGGGGCGGGGGATGAACTCCAAGGCATCAAAAAGGGTATCCTGGAATTGGCCGATGCCCTGGCCGTCAACAAAGCCGATGGTGACAATGCCGAAAAGGCGGAAAAGACCCGCAAGGAACTGGAAATGGCCATGCATCTCATGCAACCCGGTTCCTCAACCTGGACGCCGCCCGTATTGACCTGCAGTGCGCTGACCATGACGGGGCTCTCCACCATTTGGAAGACGGTTCAGGAGCACCATGACAAATTAACGCAGACAGGCGAGTTGGCCGCCAAGCGAAAGGAGCAGGCCCTGCAATGGATGTGGTCCTTGATTCAGGAAGGGCTCAATGACCGGTTTCATCGCCATTCGCAAATCCGGCAGCATTTAAAAATCACCATCACAAAGGTGCGGCAAGGGGAGGTGGCGCCAACCACGGCAGCTCAGCAACTTCTTTTTTTACTTGACAATCGTTGAGCAGGTTATAAAAAATACGTTTTTCTTTATGCTCGGAAAATAGTATGGACCTGATCCATGGTGAGTATTCTGCAGAGCACCTGTCAAGTCGGTTAACAAGTACGCTTTAAAAATATATTTGGAGAGGGGAAAGGAATTCACGATGGGCAAAGTGGAAGAAAAAATAAACGCGCTCAAGGAAAAGGAAGCCAAGGTCCTTGAGATGGGCGGCGAAAAACTGGTTGCCAAGCAGAAGCAAAAGGGCAGACTGACGGCCCGCGAACGGATGAACCGGCTGTTCGATAAGGGTACGTTCCGCGAAATCGACATGTTGGTCAAACATCGTTGTTCCAATTTCAATATGGAATCGGTGGAGATTCCCTCGGACGGCGTGATCACCGGCCACGGTCTGGTGGACGGCCGTCCGCTATTCGCCTTTGCCCAGGATTTTACCTCACGGGCGGGCAGCCTGGGTGAGATGCATGCCGCCAAGATTTGCAAGGTCATGGACCTGGCCATGAAAGCCGGCGTTCCTTTTGTGGGCATGAACGATTCCGGCGGTGCCCGTATTCAGGAAGGCGTTGACGCCCTGCGCGGCTATGGCGACATTTTTTATCGCAATTCAGTGGCTTCCGGCGTGATTCCACAGATTTCCGCCATCATGGGACCCACCGCAGGCGGCGCCGTCTACTCGCCGGCCATGACCGACTATGTCTTCATGGTCAAGAACAGCAGTTACATGTTCATTACCGGCCCCGAAGTGATCAAATCCGTCACCGGCGAAGAGATCACCTTTGAGGCGCTGGGCGGCGCCATGGCGCACAACGAAAAGAGCGGCGTGGCCCAGTTTGCCTGCGAAAACGATCAGGATTGCATCGATCAAATCAAGAAATTGCTCTCCTACCTGCCGGCCAACAACATGGAAGATCCGCCCAAAGCGGACTTGGGAGATGATCCCAAAAGAACCGATGCGGCCCTGGACACCATCATCCCGGACAATCCCAACCAATCCTATGACATCAAAGCGGTTATCGGGTCCATCGTCGACAACGGCGAGATTTTCGAGCCCCATCAGTTTTATGCCAAGAACATCGTGGTTTGCTTTGCCCGGCTCAACGGCCGCACCGTAGGGATCATCGCCAATCAGCCCATGGAGCTGGCCGGCTGCCTGGACGTGGATGCCTCCGACAAGGCCACCCGTTTCATTCGCTTTTGCGATGCTTTCAACATTCCTCTGCTGACCATCGCCGACGTGCCCGGCTATCTGCCCGGCAGCCAGCAAGAGCACGGCGGCATCATCCGTCACGGCGCCAAGTTGCTGTGGTGCTACAGCGAAGCCACGGTGCCCAAACTGTTGCTGATCACGCGCAAGGATTACGGCGGCGCTTACATTGCCATGTCTTCCCGCCATCTGGGCGCTGATATGGCCTTTGCCTGGCCCACTGCGGAGATTGCCGTCATGGGTGCCGCGGGCGCCGCCAATATCATCCACCGCAAAGAGATCAACGCCGACGCCAATCCCAAAGCCAAGCGTGTGGAAAAGATCAAAGCGTATGAAGACCTCTTTTCAAACCCCTACGTGGCCGCCGGCCGGGGTTACATCGACGCCGTGATTCAACCCAGCGAAACCCGCCCGCGGCTCATTGAAGCGCTTGAGATCATGTGCACCAAACGGGAATTGCGGCCGCCCAAAAAACACGGCAACATTCCCATGTAACCAGGACGTACGCTAACCGCTAACCGAATATGGGTGAATCGATGGATAAAATGGAAAAAAAGATGGCCGCTGCCCTCGCTGCAGTCAGTGCCTACATGCAACAAGAGCAGGAAGCCTATGCCGATGCCCTGGCCGAGGCTATGGAAGGCCCCAAGGCGCCGACCATCGAATTGAATCACTGGGGGCAAAGTGGGCGTCAGGGTATGATGGCCATGCGCAACCTGATGCAAATGAAAGCGTTTGATCGCTTCCGATAGATTTCTAAGTTTAACGAATAAGCAGAGGAGACTTGAACGATGAGCGACCAAGTAAAAATGACCACCATGAATTACGACAAGGACCGCCCCAAGGCGGAAAATCCTATCAAGATTATGGACCTGAGCCTGCGCGACGGCCATCAATCCTTGTTCGCCACCCGCGGCCGCACCGAGGACATGATTCCCGTGGCCGAGCTGATGGACCAGGTGGGCTTCTGGGCGCTGGAGACCTGGGGCGGGGCCACCTTCGACACCATGCACCGCTTTCTCAACGAAGATCCCTGGGAGCGCATCCGCACCCTGAAGCGCTATTTCAAAAAGACCCCCTTTTCCATGCTGCTGCGGGCCCAGAACCTGGTGGGCTACCGCAACTATGCCGACGACGTGGCCAACGCCTTCATGGACCGCGCCTGTGAAAACGGCATGGACATCTTCCGCACCTTCGACGCCCTGAACGACTACCGCAACTTTGAAACCGTGGTGCCCAAGATCAAAGCGTACGGCAAGCACTTCCAAGGCTGCATTTGCTATTCCATGACCGAACCGCGGTTGGGCGGCGAGGTTTACAACCAGGAATACTACGTTAACAAGGCCAAGGATCTGGAAGCCATGGGCGCCGACTCCATCTGCATCAAAGATATGGCCGGTCTCATTGCGCCTTACGATGCCTATCAGCTGGTCAAGGCCCTCAAGGAGGCCGTCAAGGCGCCCATCCACCTGCACAGCCACTTTACCTCCGGCATGTCTGCCATGAGCCATCTCAAAGCCATCGAGGCCGGTGTGGACATTATTGACACCTGTATGTCGCCCTATGCCTACCGCACCTCCCATCCCGCCGTGGAACCGCTGGTGATGGCCCTGTTGGGCACCAACCGCGATACCGGTTTCGACATACGCTTGCTGGCGCAGATCAACGAGATCTTCGAAAAGAAGGTCATGCCCAAGTACAAACACCTGCTCGACGACTCCAAGATGTCCATTATCGACATCAACGTGCTGCTGCACCAGACCCCGGGCGGCATGCTCTCCAACCTGGTGAACCAGCTGCGGGATATGGATGCCCTGGACAGGATCGACGAAGTGTACAAAGAGCTGCCGCGGGTGCGCAAAGAGCTGGGACAGGTTCCGCTGGTGACCCCCACCAGCCAGATCGTGGGCGTGCAGACCGTCAACAACGTGCTGTATGACACTCCGGATGAGCGCTACAAGATGATTACCGGACAGGTGAAAGACCTGTGCTACGGCCTTTACGGGAAGACCGCCGTGCCCATTGATCCGCAAGTGCAGAAGAAAGCCCTCAAGGGTTATGAGCGCGGCGAAGAGCCCATCACCTGCCGTCCGGCCGAGGTGCTGGAACCCGAACTGGAAAAGGCCAAGGCAGAGATCGGCGATCTGGCCGTGGACCTGGACGACCTGGTGATCTATGCCCTCTATCCGGTGACCGGCAAGAAATTCCTGCAGTGGAAGTACGGCGTTGAAGAGCCGCCCGCGGCTGTCAAACCCATCACCCTGGAAGAGGTCAAGGCCAAAGACGAGCTCTTAAAGAAAGCCAAGGCCGGCGAACTGGTGGAGAAAAAACCCGGAACCCCGGCCAAGAGCGACGCCATGCGGACCTTCAATGTTTTCGTGGACAACGAATACTTTAACGTGGAAGTCGAGCCCACCGGCGGCGCGCCCGTGATCAGCCTGCCGGCCGGCGGCGTGCCCATGGCGGCGCCTGCCGTTGCGGCACCCGCTGCCGCCGCTCCGGTACCCGCTGCTCCGGCTGCCGAAGCCGCCCCGGCCGCTGCTCCGGCCGCAGAGGCTGCCCCGGCCGCTGCTCCGGCCGCCGTGGAAGGGACCCCGGTTCCGGCACCCATGCCCGGCATGATCGTCAGCTATGAGAAAAACGTTGGCGACACGGTCAGTGAAGGTGAAACCGTTGTGATCCTCGAGGCCATGAAGATGGAAAATGCCCTGCCGGCGCCGTGCAGCGGCACCATCCAGGCCATTAACTATAAAAGCGGTGACTCCGTAGCCAAGGGCGATGTGCTTTGCGTCATCGGATAACCTGTTGGTAAAAGATAAACTGAAAGGGCATGGGGCGCTGCCGGTAACAAAACCATTGGGACCCCATGCCCTTTGGATTCAATACACAAACCTGATTCTCAAGGCGCGTTGTTTCCTTTCCCCCCCCCATGGAGCGCTTTTTCAAGATAAGTATATATTAACATCACATAGAGAGGCCTATCCATGAAAATTCATGAATATCAAGCCAAGGAATTATTTAGAAAGAATGGCGTGGCTGTCCCGGACGGCGCTGTGGCTTTCAGTGTTGAAGAGGCCAAAGCAGTCGCACAGCGGTTGGAAGCCTACCCGGTGGTGGTCAAGGCTCAGATTCATGCCGGTGGCAGAGGATTGGGCGGCGGTGTCAAAGTCGCCCAAACGCCCGAGGCGTTGGAGACCTATGCAAGCTCCATTTTGGGCATGAATTTGGTGACCAAGCAGACCGGACCCGGGGGGAAGCTGGTCAAGAAACTGCTGATCGAACAGGGACTGAACATTGCCAATGAACTTTACCTGAGCATCCTTCCGGACCGCGCCACGGCCAAGATGATCATTATGGCCTCCGAGGCCGGCGGTATGGACATCGAAGATGTGGCCGAAAAGACACCTGAAAAAATCATCAAGGTCTATTTGGATCCCAATGTGGGCATTCGGGGGTATCACCTCAGCGGCGTTGCCTTCGGGCTGAACCTGCCCAAAGCGTGCATGCAGCCCTTTATGACCCTTTTGAAAAACCTGTACCATCTTGCCGTGCAATATGATTGCTCTCTAGTGGAAATCAACCCGCTGGTGCTCACGGTTGAAAACCATGTCATCGCCCTTGACGGCAAAATGGATTTTGACGACAATGCCTTGTACCGCCACCCCGATGTTCAGGAATACCGTGATTTGGACGAAGAAGATCCCACAGAGGTGGAGGCTTCCCGATTCGGTCTGAATTACATTCATTTGGGCGAAGGCGGCAATGTGGGCAACATGGTCAACGGTGCCGGTTTGGCCATGGCCACCATGGACTGTATCAAATATGCCGGAGGCAAACCGGTCAATTTCCTTGACGTCGGTGGTGGTGCCAGCGCCGAACAAATCGAAAACGGATTTCGAATTCTTCAGAGCGACGAAAATGTCAAAGCAATCCTGATTAATATTTTTGGCGGTATTCTGCGCTGCGACAGGCTGGCCAACGGTGTGGTCCAGGCTGCAGAGAAAGTCGGCATGCGCGTTCCGGTGATTATCCGTATGGAGGGCACCAATCTGGAAGAGGGGCGCAAGATATTGGCGGAATCGGGTCTGGAGCTCATCAATGCCGAAAATCTCAAAGATGCGGCCGAAAAATTAAAGGCGGCCATCCAGTAACCAAACCCAAATCAGCGAGGATTGAAAAGTGAGCATATTCGTCAATAAAGAAACAAAGTTGTTGGTACAAGGCATTACCGGGAAAGAGGGCCAGTTTCATACCCGTGCATGCATTGAATACGGTACCCGGGTCGTGGCCGGCGTTACCCCCGGCAAAGGTGGGCAGAAAATGGATGATGTCCCTGTTTTCAACACCGTAGCGGACGCAGTGAAGCATACAGGGGCCAATGCCGGCATGATTTTCGTACCGCCGCCTTTCGCCGCCGACGCCATCATGGAAGCGGCCGATGCCCGGGTGCCGCTCATCGTCTGCATCACCGAGGGTATACCGGTGATGGATATGATGCGTGTCAAGAATTACATCAAGGACAAACCGGTGCGTCTCATCGGTCCCAACTGCCCGGGTATTATCACCCCTGGTGAGTGCAAGATCGGCATCATGCCGGGCGTGATTCACAAACCCGGGAAAATTGGTGTGGTTTCAAGATCCGGCACGCTGACTTATGAGGCTGTACACGCTTTGACCCTTGCTGATTTGGGGCAGACCACCTGCATTGGCATCGGTGGCGATCCGGTCAACGGCACCAATTTCATCGACTGTCTCGAAGCTTTTCAGGCCGATGACACCACTGAAGGCATCGTCATGATCGGTGAAATCGGCGGCAGCGCGGAAGAGGAGGCGGCAGCGTACATCAAAGCAAACGTGACCAAGCCGGTAGTGGGATTTATTGCCGGTTTGACGGCTCCTCCGGGCCGTCGCATGGGGCATGCCGGGGCCATCATCAGCGGCAGCAGCGGGACCGGACAGAGCAAGGTCGCCGCCATGAAAGCCAACGGTATTCGTGTCTGTGAAAATCTTGCATATTTGGGAGATGTGTGCGCAGAGACGTTTGCGTAGTTTTTTTCGATATTAGAAAGCATATTGAACCATGCACGAAATGGGTATTGCCACGGAGATTGTCCGCATTGTCACTGAGTCCATTCCTGCCGATATGACCGATCCCAAAGTGGTTCGGATTAACCTCAAAGTGGGCAAGTTGGCTGCTGTGGTGCCCCAGAGCCTGACCTTTTGTTTTGAAATTGCCGCTGAGGAGACCCCGGCGGAAGGAGCACAGCTCCATATTGAAGAAGTAGCGGTGACGGCGCGCTGCAATGAATGCCGGCATCGCTGGCAGATTTCGGAACCGGTGTTCAACTGCCCCGAATGCGATAGCGGATCTATAGAGATGCTTTCGGGCCGGGAGCTGGATATCGAATCCATTGAGTTGGCAGATGGATAGCCGCTTTACGTATTTTGGGATGAACGAGTATGTTTGAGCTTATTAGAAATCGACGTTATTTCCACCACGATCCTAAACGGCCCCATCACCACCACCATGGCGATCAGGGCACGATTGTTGAGTCTCATGGCTCCGGCGTGAGAAAGATTCAAGTGGTGCGCAACGTATTGGACGCCAATAAAATGGTGGCGGACCGGATGCGCCATAAGTTCGCCCACCATCATGTCTTTGTGCTTAATATGATGAGTTCGCCGGGGTCGGGGAAGACCACCGCGCTGGTGCGCACTTTGAACGCCTTGATGCCGGAGCTGCGTTGCGCGGTGATTGTCGGCGATATCTGCTCCACCCATGATGCGGATAAACTGGCCGAAAGCGGGGCGCCGGTGGTGCAAATCAACACCGACCAGTTCGGCGGCGAATGCCACCTGGCAGCCCACGTGATTGATACGGCGGTGGCCGCTATGGACCTTCACGGCCTGGACCTGTTGATCGTGGAGAACATCGGCAATCTGGTTTGTCCGGCGGAGTTCGACATCGGTGAAGATCTGAAGATTGTCATGCTCAGTGTTACCGAAGGTGAAGACAAACCCATCAAATATCCCCTTATGTTTCGTGTCTGTGATGCAGCCTTAATCAATAAAATCGATTTGATTCCCTACCTTGATCTGGATGTCGACACGGTGCGCAAGAGTATTTTGCAGATTCATCCGCAAATGCCCGTTTTCGACATGTCTGCCAAAACCGGCGAAGGTTTTGAGGCCTGGTTGGATTGGCTTGTCGATCAGGTAAGACGCAAAACAGCCATATGAATGTCGAATATCGAACAAGGAACCGCAGAATGTCGAGGTAAGGTATGCTGTCATTTAAAATAATGGCAGAGCGCAGCGATACCACAATTGGACATTCGGCATTCCTTGTTCGATATTCTGCGGTTCACCCCCCCTGCCATCGATAAATTCTGGCCGTCCGCCATTGTAAACCCGGCAGTGCTGAGTTATAATTAATAATATTCAACCGCTTGTGGCTAATTCCCAGTTTTCAGAACGGATACAGAACGGATACCTCAAAGATACTCCCAACCGGGATGCTGGTTTCCCGGGGAAAGGTAGGTCATCATGTACGATTCGTTCTATAACCTGACGGAAAAGCCGTTCAAAATCAGCACCGACCCCCGGTTTCTCTGGCTTGGTGAAAAGCACCAAGAAGCTTTGGCCACCCTTAAATACGGTTTACTGGATCGCAATGGCTTCATCGTTTTAACGGGCGATATCGGAACAGGCAAAACCACGCTGGTCAATGCACTTATCGATGCATTGAGTGAAAACGTACGCTTTGCCAAGATCAACTATTCCAGTCTCGAAACCGATGAATTCCTGACCCTTGTTGCCAAAACCTTCGACCCCACGGCTCACATCTGCAGAAAAAGCGAACTTTTGCTTTTTTTTAATGCTTTTCTGCAAAAAGCGCATTCAGACGGCAAAATTTGTGTGCTCATTATCGACGAAGCGCACCGGCTCTCAATGGAGCTTCTTGAAGAAATACGTCTCAATATCATTTTCGTCGGTCAAAATGAGCTCAAACCGATGCTATTGTCTCCCCAGTGCCGTGCCTTGCATCAAAGGATTACGCTTTTTTATGAAATCCAGGCACTTGCCCCTGAAGAGACATTGCCCTATGTGGCGCACCGCCTGAAGGTTTCCGGTGCTCAGGAAAAAGTGTTTACTTCCGGCGCCATTCTCAAGATTTACGCTTTTTCTATGGGTAATCCCCGTCTGATAAATATATTATGCGATCGTGCCATGTTGACGGGATATGTGAAAGAGCAAAAAAAAATCGATGCCGGCATCATTGTTGAGTGCGCCCGTGAAATGGACCTGGCGCATAAGAAGCATGTCACTCTACAAAAGCCGGTTGTGGATCAGTGGCAACACTTTAAGCGATCAACACCGGAAAAGACTGCCGCTATGGTGAAAGCGACAAAGCGAATGGTGCAGGTAGCTGTAAAACGTCTGGACAGCCATCGGAAGAGAGCCGTCAGGGAGATTCGCGACATGGTCGGCATAGCCGATGACATGGTATCGGAGGCCGCCCGGCACCTTGTTGCGAAATCCCGGAAAAACATCGCTCCCGTGCTCGTCGCCATTGGCCTGGCATTTGTATTCCTGGTTTTGACCCTTGGCCTATTTCGGGCTGTTGGCGTCGGTGAATTTCAAACGGTTGGCTCGGAACAACCTGGAGGCGAGAATCTTTTGGCGACAGCGGATCTGCAACGATCTTCACAACCCGGCCGTAAATCGGAAGGCGAAAATACTTTGATGGCATCATCAAAATCGGTACAACCGGAGTTGTTCAAGGACAGTTACAATTATGCCAAAGCATTGGTGGACCGGGCCGGTGAATTAATGGCCACATCACCCCTCGAAGCCGAAATCTTGCTGCTGAAAGCCACCGAGGCAACCCCGGATATTTCAGAGGCTTTTTTAATGCTGGGAAAGCGTTACACCCGAACCAAGGAATATGATCGGGCCATCAAAGCCTACGAAAAAGCCGTTCATTTGGATCCCACGGCTTCGGATGCTTTTTTCAATCTCGGTTTTATCTATGCATCCACCGGAAAATATAAAGCTGCTGAAAAAGCGTTTGCGCGTGCCGTACAGCTTGAACCACCTTATCTGGCCAAGTGTCTTTTCAATCTGGCTGTGGTACAGCAAAAGCTTGGAAAAAAAGAACAGAGCATGGCTAATTTAGAAGCTGCTGCAGATATGGGACCGGATAACAGCAAAGCGTTGGCATATTTGAATCGGCTCAGGAAAGTTTCAGCAGACAATTCCGTGGAAAGAAGCAGGTAGCGATGGTGAAAAGGCGGGGTGCGTCACGATGGATGGTTTTATTGGCGCTGAGTGGATTGATGGGCTGCTCCAAGCCACAAAAATCTGTCCCGGCAGCATCCGACATTATGCCGGATTTGCCGCCAGGGTTGGGAATTGCGTTTGAAAGCCTTCCGGTAAACGATATCGATCGTGAAGCATCGGCTCCGCCGGCGCCTCCTAAAAAACCTGTCTATGTCCATAATGTAAAATGGTTACATGAGACGCTCTTTTCCATTGCCCATTGGTATACCGGCTCAGGAAATAATTGGAAGCGTCTGGTGGATGCCAATCCGACCATAAAGCCAAGGCAGATACACGTCGGCGATCTCATCTTGATTCCGGAAGATATATTGAAAACACGACAACCCATGCCGGCTAAATTCCTGAAGAGATTGTCCGTGGAAAAAAAGCCACCCCATCCCTCACCGTCATCCGATCATGTTGAGATGCCCCAATTATACGGTCCCATAGACGACGAGGATCAAACAGAGGAAAAGGAAGCATCCGGTTTGCCTGTGCCCCTGGAGACCCTCGACTAATACCTGGCCCTCAGGACCAGGTATTAGTGGAATGTCGAATATCGAACAAGGAACCGCAGAATGTTGAAGTAAGGTATGCTGTCATTTAAAATAACACGGTTATCCATAAAGCCCAAGCTGGTTGAAAAAGTCGTTCTACGGGCGGGGATAAACCCTATAAGCGCTTAATTAAGAATAATGATAAGACATTCTCAATGCGGGATGTCGGATTCTATACCAGGCCGGCGCAGAGGCCGGCCCTACGCTAATCACCGCGGTCCCTGGCGTTTTGAGGGTTCCCGGGTAGGGTCGGGCTCTGTCCCGACCGGTTCAGAAGGTGGTATCAGCACTTGGAAATGCGGCATTCCTTGTTCGATATTCTGCGGTTCGACTCCAGGGTTCACTCCAGCACATAGGTGCCCGGAGCCGGCGTAATGGGGGGGTAAGTTTTGGAACCCATGGGTGGCGGCGGCACCATTTTGCCGCTGCGCGGGGCCAGCCAGTGGATCCAATCCGGCCACCATGATCCTTTTTTACGGCTTCTTTTTGCCAGCCATTTATCCGGATTGCGCAAACGCGTGGCGGCTCCGGGCCAGTATTTCTTTTTTGACCATGGCGACGGGGGATTGACAATGCCGGTAATGTGCCCTTCATCCGAGAGGATATATCGGACCTTGCCGCCAATCAATCGGCAGGTTTGAAAGGTGCTTTTCCAGGGACAGATGTGGTCTTTGGCGGCGCCGACGACATAAAAAGGACATTCTACTTTTTTCAGATTGATGGAACGGTTGCCGACCGTTAAGGCATTTGGCCGCACCATTAGATTGTCGAGATAAAACGATTTGAGATAGAAGTTGCACATGGCTTCCGGCAGGTTGGTGCTGTCGCTGTTCCAGTATAGCATATCCGAACGGGGCGGAGGTTCGCCGTAGAAGTAATTGTTGACCACGTAACGCCAGATCAGATCGTCGGGATTCAGCAGCCGGAAGGCGGCGGCAATGTGATGATGGTCCAGAAGGCCGTTTTCGGCTGCCAGTTTTTCAATGCTGTCGATGGCCTTGGCGTGAATCATGGCCCCCAGATCTCCGGGGTCTGAAAAATCGAGCAGGGTGGAAAAAAGGGTGACGTCGGCCACCGATGATGCGCACTGTTCATGCGCGAGCCAACCCATCAAGGCAGCGATGAGCGTGCCGCCGATGCAATACCCGGCCAGATGTACTTGATGGCTTTGGCACACATCGCTGGCAATGTTTACGGCTTCCAGTGCGCCCCGCAGCATATAATCTTCAAAGGAGATATGGCGCATTTCAGAACCGGGATTTTTCCAGCTGGTGATAAAGACGCTGAAACCCTGACGAACCAAATAGGAAACAAAGCTGTTGCGGGGCGATAAGTCAAAGATATAGTATTTATTGATCCAAGGCTGGACTAAAACAATTGGAATCCGCCTGACCTTTTCAGTCTGCGGAGCGTATTGAATCAGCTCCATGAGTTCATTGCGGAAAATGACCTGACCGGGTGTGGCGGCCAGGTTTTGGCCCAATTGAAAACTGTTTTGATCGCACAGCGACACGAGCCCTTTATGGCTATGCATGTCCTCAATCCACTGGCGCAAGCCCTGGTTCAGACTCTTGCCTTTGCTGTTTACAAATCGTTGGACCGCCTTGGGATTAGTCCAGAAAAAATTGGAGGGATCAAGCATGGCACGAATTTGCCGTACCCAAAAATTGGCCTTTTGACGGGATTCGGCTGTTAATTCGGGCGCGTTGTCCACATATTCGGTCAGCCATTGGCAAAGTGCGTGATGGTATTGCCTGGAAGACCACGCCAGGTGTTCGACCCAATGCATTAGTATTTCTTCGCCATTGGCCGGTTCTTTCGGGAGAGAAGTCTGTGCCCGGGAGTATACTTTTTGATGGGCTGATTGCATGGCTTTGTTCAAAGCCTGACAGCACTGGGAAAAATCTTCACGTTTTTGCTGCCAGGCATCATTGATGCGTGCAAATGTATCGCCGATGGCCAAGGGGTCGAAATCGTTTTTCATGATGGCCTCAAAATGCTTCATCTTGCAAGGATGGATTTTCCAGGAAAGTGATGATTTCTTGCAGGCTGGTTTCATCGGCAAGCAACTCTAACGGCACTTCAATCTCATATTCTTGAAGTAAAAAGGTTTGCAGATTGACGGCTGCCATGGAATCCCATTCCGGCATTTCGCCTAGCACCGTTTCCAGCGACAAGTCTTTAGTGCGGCATTCCGGAAAAATTTCTTCCAAACCTTTAAAAATGGTTGCGGCGGATACTTCCATGTCATTGCCTCCCTGTTTGGTTCAATATGTCTGTGATTAATTCGATAAAACAGCGCATCGGCGCCCTATAATTGAATGAGATTGGCGCCCCATGACAATCCTCCGCCGAAGGCTGCCGTGATAATCAAATCGCCCCGAGTGACGATGCCCCGCGTCATGGCTTCATCCAAAGCAATGGGGACCGAGGCGCTGGCGGTATTTCCGTAGCGAAACATGTTCATGTAAAACTTGTCTTCGGGCACACCGAGATTTTCAGCAATTTTAAGGATGATGTTGACGTTGGCCTGGTGGCAGATAAAGCATTGGATAGATTCCACGGATATATTTGTTTTTTCCAGCAGTTGCTGAATCACTTCCGTGCCTTTACCAACTGCAAAGTTGAATACTTCCCGGCCCTTCATTTGAAAATAGATGGCCTTGGCGTCGGGAATCTCTTCAAAAGGCAGCATGGTGCCGCCGCCGGGAATGCAGATAACGTCGCTGCTGCTGCCGTCGGTGCGAAGGATGGATGCCATGACGCCGGCTTTGTCTTTACCGGGGCCGAACAGAATGGCGCCGGCACCATCACCAAAGTATGGGAAAGTTGAAAAATCTTTGGGATTTAAAATTTTGGAATATATTTCCGAGGCCACATACAGTACATTGGCGCAGGTGCCGGATCGGATGAAGGAATTTGCCAAGGCAATGCCGTAAGTGCTTCCTGAGCAGACGGAGTTGATGTCAAAGGCAAAGGCATTGGTGGCTTTGAGAAGATATTGCACCCGGGTGGCCGTGGCCGGCTGAATGCGATCCGGAGATGAGGTGGAGAGAATGATGGCGTCTACCTTGTGCGGCGGAAAATCGCAGCGCTGCAAACAAATCTCTGCTGCTTTGGAGGCCAGATCTGAAGTGCATTGGTCCGGATCGGCATGGTGGCGGCAGAAGACACCGGTTTTTTGACTGATCATCAGCTGGGCTGCTTTCGGAAATTGATCCAATGACTCATTATGGATCGTGCCTTCCGGTATATAAGTGCCCGTGCCTATGATTGCGGCATTAGGCATTTCGATCTTCCTTTAAACGACGTTGCCGACCAAAAAACGCTCTACGCATTTACGGATCTTTTCGGACGGTATGTTGCTGAAATGTTTGAGACATTGACGGCAGAGGCAAACGCCGGCGCCGGTTTCATGGATCCTGTGGACGGGTTCCATGTTGGCGCACATATCGCACGCAAGTCGGGGGAGTTGTGCCTCTGTGGTCAGGACATCGTGACTGCGGGCCACGATTTGTGCCCCTGCTGCATAGCAATCACTTCCATTTTGCGATAACAGATTAATCCAGCGGATGCGTGCGACATAAGAACGGTAAGCTTCTATCCCACTGTGGTCCGGGGAATAGTTGTCTACGATAACGCAAACTTCCGTCTCCGGTTCCAGTTTCCTGTGGGTTTCATAGCAAAACCCATCGGTGCTGTAATCCAAGGTGTGTGAGTTTTCAAATTGTTGGGTATTCAAAAGTGCGTATTGAATCGGCACCTGATGAGCGGTTCTTGGATGGGAGCGTGGGATGATTTGTGTCATTTTGCCATCTCCTTGCAACCTGTTTCGTGTTTACATGAAGTTTGGGTACATTGACGCCCGACCTTTGGAAGATTGGAGCCAAACCTTTCCGGATGATACGGATTTCTGAAGTCATGTACCCCGCAGGCCCGATATTTGGGTCTGTAAACGCTTAACCAACATGGACTGGTTAAAGGGCATTCATTGCCCCTGGACGGCCGCTAAACGGTGGATGAGCGAAACCTCACCTTTTAACGAAGTCGATTTCAATGGTGATGGAATTGTGCTCCGGAGATTCTGCGTCGTGTGTCGCTTTGAGATGAGAATTAGTAAGCGAACTTCAATTACCGCATTATAGAAAACGGATGACGAAAGTCAAGGGAAATTCTCTATATATGGTGATTAGAATTTTGTTAGCTTTTTTGGGTTCGGGCGCTCTCAAATTTTTCGACCTGTGCAATGAGGTATTAGATGTCAGGGCAAGCCCTTATCCACACCGAAATCGGGATCGGGGTCGCTATCTGGATCGCTATCGGGATCGAAACGGTATTTTGGTAGTCGGAAAAGGTTTGCATAATAGAGAAGAGCGCCAGGAACAAAAATAAATGAACTGGACCGCATTGTCGCAATAAGGCATTTCGATCGAAGTGGTTTCAACCGGCCGGCCCTATCGCTTGAAGACGTTGAATGGACCATATGACCGGTAAGAAGGCAGGCGCCGCCATTGAAGTGGAGCTGTCGTAAGTAAAATCGTTTTCGTAGTAGGGCAGGGCTCCGTCCCTGCCATGATCATATAGACGGCCGCTGGACTCAGTCGATCGGGCGGCAGAGATTATTTCTTGCCTGCGCCCTTAAGGAAAACTTAGCGTTTTTCGGATGGGCAGAATTCGATCCCGATCCCGATAGCGATTTCGATCCCGATCAGATATAGCCCCCAAGCTAATTGCACAGGTCGAAATTTTTCGGCCAAAGAGATCAATATTAAGCTGAGATATGACAGGCCCCTGCCGCCTGGCTCCAAAACGGGGACATTTTGCGCAGCCGCTCAATAATCGGCGGCAGTTTGTCGATGACCATGTCAACCTCTTCTTCCGAGTTGTAGATGCTCAGGCTGAAACGGATCGACCCGTGGGCAGCGGTAAAAGGAACGCCCATGGCGCGCAACACATGGGAAGGCTCCAGTGAGCCGGAGGTACATGCCGAACCCGAGGAGGCACAGATGCCGAATTCATCCATCATCAACAGGATGGCTTCCCCTTCCACAAACTCAAAGGCGATGCTGGAGGTATTGGGCAGCCGGTTATTCACGTCTCCATTGACCATGGAATTGGGGATGCGTTCCAATAAAGCCGTTTCCAGCTTGTCCCTTAAGCGCCGCACCCGGTTATTTTCATCTGCCATTTTGACGGCGGCCAGTTCGGCTGCTTTTCCGAGACCGATGATGGAAGCCACATTTTCGGTACCGCCGCGGCGACCGTGTTCCTGATGCCCCCCCATCAAGAAGGGGGCGTATTTGGTCCCTCTGCGGACATAGAGCGCTCCAACGCCTTTGGGCGCGTGCAGTTTGTGGCCGGATAAGGACAGCATATCCACCCGGCCGGCGGACATGTCAATGGGAATCTTGCCCACCGCCTGCACCGCATCCGTATGAAATACAATGCCTCGGCCGTTCACCTTTTCGGCAATTTCCTCGACGGGAAAGATGACGCCGGTCTCATTGTTGGCCCACATCAGGCTGACGATGGCCGTATCATCAGTCAAATGATCATAGAGGTAGTCCAGATTAAGGTTTCCTTTATCGTCCACAGGAACGAAGGTGGTCCGGTATCCGTTTTGAGAGAGGTATTCACACAGGTTCTTTACGGCCGGATGCTCCACCTTGGAGGTAATGATGTGGCGCTTGTCCGGATTGCCCCGCAGGGCCGCCCAGATGGCCGTGCTGTCGCTTTCGGTGCCGCATGACGTGTAAACGATCTCTTCGGGTTGAGCACCCAATAAATCCGCCAGTTTGGCCCGGGCTTCCTTGAGTTTCATACCCACATTGCCGCCGAAGGTATGCATACTCGAGGGGTTGCCGTAGAATTGGGTAAAGTAGGGCATCATTTCCTCCACTACTTCGGGTGCGACCCGGGTAGTGGCGTTGTTGTCCATATAGATCGGTTTCATGCAGACACCTCCTCTACCACTAATGTATTGGCGACAAGTTCTTTGAGCTTGGATTCCACATAGTCCTTGAGGGTAACCTGGGACATGGCACAGGTGGCGCAAGTGCCGATCAGTTGGACCAGAACACGATCACCGTCTACATCGACCAGTCGAATGTCGCCGCCGTCCTGTTTCAAGGCCGGCTTGATCTCTCTTTCCAGGGTCTCTTCAATGAGCTTGATTTTTTGGATATTGGTCAGCACCTTGGGTTTAGGCGCCTTATCGATTTTGGTGCCATTGGCGAAGGCGATGATTTCCTCGATTTTTTCATGGCATTTACCGCAACCGCCGCCCGCTTTGATATAGTTGGTAATCTCTTCAACGGTTTTCAATGCGTGATCGGCCAATGCCCGTTCAATTTGAACATCGGTAACCCCGAAGCATTCACACACCAGGTTGCCTTCGGGTATTCTCTCCGGTTCACCGAGATAGCAGGCAATGGCCTTTTCCAGGGCCTCCTGCCCCATGACCGAACAATGCATTTTCTCTTTGGGCAGGCCGCCAAGGAATTCCGCGATTTGCTCATTGGTGATTTCTTGAGCTTCTTTCACGGTTTTTCCGATCACCATTTCCGTCAAGGCCGATGATGAGGCAATGGCGCTGGCGCAGCCAAAGGTTTGAAATCTGGCATCCGTGATGCGATCATTTTCATCGACTTTGATGGTCAGCTTCAACGCATCGCCGCAAGCCAGCGAACCGACCTCGCCCACACCGTCAGGATTTTCAACTTCTCCCACGTTTCGCGGATTGATGAAGTGTTCCTTGACTTTTTCAGTGTATTCCCACATAGCTTCCTCCCGAGGATTGATCTTCACCCAAACGTCGCGCAGCCGACATGGCAAACGATAATCATTGAAATTAAGCAATTATGCTGTCATTGGTCTGGTATACGCATCTCCAATTCATTTTGCAACGTCAGGCCTTTTGCAGAGCTTTTATCTCCGTTTTCACTGACTGTTGCAACCGCTAAGATTATAATCATGAATTTGCATATGAAAAGGCGTTTTTGCACCTTGTTTATGCGTCTTGTTCAATGTTAAATAATACCAGTTAAGGGTTAAGGCGGAAGGGCCCCTATCACCGCCCGTCGTTTTCCTTTTATCATCGTATCCAAAATGCCCGTTGGTAAGTTCCAAAGTAAAACGGTCCTTCAGCCTTGTATGCTTGGATTTTTGCCCAAAAAATTATAGGAGAAGGTCATGAGCACACGAAAGGCAGTGTTTGCCGGCAGCTGGTATCCTAAAAAGGCTGCAGCTTGCGAGTATGAAATAAAGCAGTTTTTGTCCCAAGGGCCCTCCTTTCAGGATGCCGGCCAAAAATGGATGGGAGGAATTGTACCTCATGCCGGCTGGTATTACAGTGGCCAAATCGCCTGCAATGTCGTCGCTTGGCTCAAGGATGATACCCCACCGGACCTTGTGGTGCTCTTTGGCATGCACCTGCACGCAGGATCTTCCAATCGCATGATGGACGCAGGGGCCTGGGAAACCCCTTTTGGCAATTTGCCGGTTGCCGATGAGCTTGCCGATCATTTAAAAAAACAATTCGTTTTCGAAATAGAGACAACCTACCGGTTTGTGCAGGACAACACCATTGAACTGCAATTGCCCTTTGTGAAATATTTTCTTGATCCGCCACAGGTTTTGGCCATTGGCGTTCCTCCCAATAAGGCATCCCTGGATATCGGACGGGCGGTGGCTGCATGGGCCCGGGCAAAGGGGCTCCGACTGAAAATTGTCGGCTCAACGGATCTCACCCATTATGGTCATAGCTACGGGTTTGCACCCATGGGATCCGGCGAAGGTGCCGTGGAATGGGTCCGCAGGGAGAATGACCGTCGCTTAATCGATGCCTTGCTTGATATGGCACCGGAAAAAGTGATTGATGAGGGTCTATCCCACCAAAATTCGTGCTGTTCCGGTGCAGCGGCTACAGCAGTTGCTGCGGTTCAGGCGATGGGGGCCCATCAAGCCAAAGAAGTGGCATATGCCACCAGCTACGATAAAAGTCCCGGCGATAGCTTTGTAGGATATGTCGGAGTTGTATTCGGATAAAATTATCATAATATAATAATTTATAGTTGAAAAATAACTTAAGCCGGGTTTTCGGTATCACCGAACACCAAGTCATAATTCTTGGTGGGTTTTAATTCCACAAATACGACCTTCCTAATATATCAATAATATGCATTAACTTGCGCGCTACCTGTACGGCAAGTCTGTTGCGTTTCTTTGGAAAAGATTTAACTTACTAGTGAGATTGGCCGATATTGTGCATGTACACGGCTGAAGGGGCTGGAATAGTTGGATGTGTACTTGAGATAAGTGAAAAAGCGTTTGATTTTAGATTGATATTAAAAATCACGGTGGATCAGCCCCGGGCAACGCAGTCAGAAAGGTGTCAGCAAAATGGCGTTTATCGATTATTTGCGAAAGATGTTTAGAAAGCATGATTCCCAACCGGATCTGGAGTATGTTCAAAATCCGTCGGCCGCATCTCCGGTTGTAGATCCCCGGCCTCCATTGCCGGATAATAGATTCAGGGAGATGGAAGATGATATTGATCTGTCCCATCAAGCCGATTTGGAAGGTTATGCCCGGGATTTAAATGTTTCCAAAGAGTCCATTGAGCGTTGGATCTCGTCAGGATTGCTCATGCCCGAAGAGCTCAAAGTGGCTGAAAAATTAGTAAAAATTATGCGTAACCATTGAGCTTGGATAAATCTTCATATTATGTGGACGAATTTTCTAAAGCTTGTACATGAAATGCCGATAAACAAATTAGAGGCTTCGCGGGGGAGCCTCTAAAAGATATATTAACTTATATATCTTCCTTTAGCCGGCGGGGCGGCAATAGCCGCCCCGTTTTCTTTATGTCTCTCCTTCATTTTTTGCATATTATTTGGAAAAAATTGCATTGCCTGCTATAGTAGGTGAATCTATTATCACTGCTCGGATATGGGGAAACTGAGTTCGTGCATACTTTGTCAAGCGGAAAAAACGCTATCATACACCTGAATTCACTCTGGCGGGAAATCATTGCCACCGGAAAACCTTCCGGTGAAATTGTATACCGCCTTGAAAAACTCATTCTAAGACTCGATACCTTGACCGATAAAATTTTCATCAAGACGGCCAAGGCGCATATCATCCTGCACAAGTGCCTACAACTTACGGAACAATTTCATTCGAAAATTGATAAGCACCATGATACGGCTTTCTTGCTTTTGACCCATCTTGAAGGCTGCGTCGACGACTTGGTTCAAAAAACACACGAATTCAGAATAAAGGCGGGTTGATCAATGCACGGCGAATTTGACCCATTATTGAAATTTGAAATCCCTGAAATCATTTTCGGACGAGATTCTCTCAAACAGCTGGGCCAATGCAGCCGCCGCTTGGGTGGTGAAAGGGTCTTGTTGGTCACCGATCCCGGTATCATCGCATGCGGATGGATTGATGAGGCGTTGGGATATTTGAAGCAGGAAGGGCTCAAATCCGTTGTCTACGATAATGTGGTCACCAATCCCAGATCTTATCAGGTTGAAGAGGGCGCGTTGGCGTATTCCCGCAAGGAGTGCGATGTGATCATCGCCATTGGAGGCGGCAGCCCCATGGATACGGCCAAAGGTATTGCCATCCTGGCTTCCAATCAAGGCCGGATCGAAGATTATGTCGGGTGTAATTTAATCACGCAACCGATTCCGCCATTGATTTGCGTCCCCACCACGGCCGGAACAGGATCGGATATCAGCCAGTTCGCCATTATTGCCGATCGGGAAAAAAAGATTAAAATGACCATCCTGAGCCGGGCGATCATGCCCGATATCTCCCTGATTGACCCGCGGCTCTTGAAAACCAAATCTGCTGAACTGATCGCCTCTACCGGCATGGACGCCTTGACCCATGCCATCGAAGCCCTTGTGTCCTCTTTGTCTTGGCCAATGACGGATCCCCATGCCTGTCATGCCGTTCAAATGGTATTTCGGCATCTATGCGATGCGGTTTACAGAAAGTCCCTCGATCCTCTGGAAGGCATGGCCATTGCCAGTCTGGAAGCCGGTGCCGCCTTTTCCAATGCCATCTTGGGAGCCGTGCATGCCTTGGCCCATCCACTGGGAGGGTACTATGACATGCACCACGGGTTGGCCAACGCGATTTTGCTTCCTGCGGTGGTAAAAAAGAATCTCAAATATGCACCGGGAAAATATGCCTTAATCGCCAATGCCATGGGTATTGACACCCGGGGCAAGACCAAGGCCGAGGCCGCTGAACTGGTACCTGAACGCATCGAACAATTGATCAGGGAGCTGCACATTCCCACCAAGCTTTCCCAGGTCGGTGTCAAAAAGGAGGACATCCCGAGCCTGTCATTGGATGCTGCTCAAGATTTGTGCATGATGACCAATCCGCAAAGATATGGCGCTGCTGAAATTGAAGCCATTTACCGGGACGCTTTTTAGGCCATGCATATGAACCGGAAATCCAAAGACGAATATCTTGACTTTAAGGGGATCGGTTATTCCAAAATCGGTTTTTTTAAGGAGACCCGATCAAAAATCAAAGAGTTGGAATCTCTGAACATCGAGCTGGCCCGACGCCATAGCAAACTGGAGGCCGTCTTTAACAGCATGGGCGAAGGCCTGACCATCCTGGATCGCAATTTAAGCATTGTTTTTGTCAATCAGGTCCAAAAGGACAATTTCCCCAACACGGCCATGATCGGCAAGCAATGTCATCAGATTTTTTTTAAAAAAGCAACGGCCTGCAAGAATTGTCCGGTGGTGCAGACCATGCAGAACCATAAAAATTTAACGGGGGAGATATACATCGAGGAAACGGGCAACAGCGGCCATTACTACGAATGGACCACCTCACCGGTTCGAGATCCTTCCGGTTACATTTATGAGGTTATCCTGTTGATGCGGGATATTACGCAAAAAAAAGAGTATGAACAGAAAATCATCCAAACGGACCGTATGGCCGCCACTGGTTTTTTGGCGGCCGGCGTGGCACATGAAATCAATAATCCGTTGACTTCCATCGCCGGTTTTTCCGAGGCACTGCTCAAACGACTGAAACAGCTTAAAGGCGACCCGGACCTCCAGCAGCTGACGGCCTTTGAAGAGTACCTGGAGATCATCAACACCGAGGCCTATCGCTGCAAAGACATCATTTACAATTTACAGGAGTTCAGTCGAGATGCTTCGGATGATTTCGAAATCCTTTCCATTGACGCGATCATCCGCGATACCCTGTCGTTATTCAAGCAGCGGGCAAAAGATCACAATATAAGGATCTGCTATGATGCCCATTTGTCCCCGGAGAAAGACGTCATTCGCGGCAAAAAATTACAGCTTAAACATCTTATTCTAAATCTCTTGATTCGGTCCTTCAAGTCTGCTGAAATGGAAGGCAATTTGTCGATTCAGTCATCGAGCGACGGCCGACACGTCAGAATTACGCTGCCCGACATCGAAAGAAAAATGGGTCAGCAGAACTCTAATTGGACGACAAAGCGGATAAATGACATTTCAAGTTGGAGTAGTGATGTTGACCTGTCAATTTGTTACAATATCGTGCAACACCATATGGGCGTGTTGAAATTTGAAATGCTGGAGGAATTCGGCAGCGTACTGGCGATATATTTTCCCATAGCAGTTGTACCCGCATGTTCTGATTAAAAGATCCAAGCAGGGAGAGGATAAGTTCAATCATGAGCCTTGGATATGTTTTAGCCGTTGATGATGAGCAGAACATCCGCAGATTGATCCGCGATGAATTCTCGTTGGAAGGTTATGACGTCACCACCGCAAAGAACGGCGAAGAAGGTTTGGCGCTGATTCAGCGCAAGCCCTTTGATGTTATCTTGCTGGACGTCAAGCTTCCCAAATTAAACGGCATTGAAATATTAAAAAAGATCAAGGAGTTTTCCAGTTCCATCGAAGTCGTCATGATTACAGGTTACGGTGATATTAAATCGGCTGTGGACTCTTTGAAACTTGGCGCCCGGGACTATGTGACCAAGCCGTTTAAGCTCGATGATCTGCTCACCATCGTGCAAGAGGCCGTTTTGGAAAGCAGGGCGAACAAATCCCAGCCATTTGATTTTGTCGGCGAAAAACCTTCACAAATAAAGCGTTTTGTCACGTGCCCCAGTCCGGCCATGCAAGCCGTGTATCAGATGGTCAAACGCGTGGCTAAAACCGATCATACCATCTTGCTTCAAGGTGAAACCGGTGTTGGCAAAGACGTTCTCGCCAGCCAGATACATCAACAGAGCCAGCGCCAAAATGGCCCTTTTGTGGTGGTGGATTGCGGTCTGCTCTCCAGCAATCTGGCGGAAAGTGAACTCTATGGCCACCGTAAAGGCGCTTTTTCCGGAGCCACGGAAACCAAAGTCGGCCTTGTGGAAAAAAGCCATACGGGAACGCTTTTTCTGGATGAAATCGGAAACATTGATCTTCAGCTCCAAAAAAAATTCCTGCGGTTTCTGGAAACGCGTCGCTTCAGGAGGATCGGCCAGACCAAGGAGCGGCACATTGACACGCGCATCATCCTGGCAACGAATCTGGATACCCACAAAGCCATCCGCGAAGGCACCCTGCGCAGCGATCTGTTCTATCGCATTACCGAATTCACCATTGTGATCCCGCCACTGCGTGAAAGAAAGGAGGATGTGCCTGCCCTGGCCGACTATTTCCTGGTTAACTTGCCTCACGGCAGTCCTCGAACGGGTATTTCCAAAGAAGCCCAAGCCATTTTATCCGCCTATCCTTGGCCCGGCAATATTCGCGAGCTTAAAGCCGTCGTCGCCAAGTGTGCCCTGCTGAGCGATTCGGACGAGATTCAACCCGAAGATCTTCCGGCCCACATGAAAGCCAGACACTACGAGTCTGTCCATAAATCCAAGAGCCTGGAAGACATGGAAAAAGAGCACATCATCAACGTACTGGCCGAAACGGAAGGCAACCAAACCAAGGCAGCACAGGTTCTGGGTATCAATCGCAAGACCCTTTATAAGAAAATTCACCGCTACAAGATATTTTCATAAGGGCTTCAAACTAATTCGGACCTATAGCCCATAATAAGGCTTTCTAATCCGGTGAGTATTTATCCACTTATCAATCCGGTGTATTAAGTTTTAGGTTTTAGGTTTTAGGTGAAGGATGGGGGCCTGTTTTATATGGCGGATGATGCGCTCATGGCCTATATCCGTGGGCATATTACCAACAACGGCAGCTGCCTCACCAGGTATAATAGATAGAATTCATTAACCTAAAACCTAAAACCTAAAACCTAAAACTTATAACCTAAAACGTGCCTGGCGAATAAAATGCAGGCCAATTCTCCTTTATTTGGGTTATCGTTCCGAAATATTTCAATCCCATCCATTGTGGCCTAATGTCTCTTTTTACCCCAAGACGGGCTGCTTTAATAAAACCGTATAAATTCTATTGGTTATGATACGCCATTCCCCTCTTGCGGGTGCTTTTTTCCCATCCCGCGGGGCTTCACCCTCCCTGTTGCCCCCCGTCGCCCTTGGATGGCATGACCTGCCGGATCTTTTGATCCTTTGAAATTAAACAAAAAATTGAGTTTCCCGCCCTCTCTGAAAAAAGTTGGTTTTTTTTAGGCACATAGCTTGCATTAATCACTTGGCATGGTTGTCCGGTATTCTATTTATAACAATTAAAACAGTTGGTTGTTCAGGTATGGGTTCTGCCTGGATCAATTTATCGAGTAAAACATCGAAAGGGGGTTGGTACGACTTCATATGATCAGGTTCGGAACCGTTTACGTCTCATTGGTTTGAGAAGGCCTTAACTTTAGAAAAAAGGAGAATGACTATGGCGCAGAAAGCTTCAAAAGTCTGGTTCGCTGCTGCCGGAGCAACCAACTGGACGGAAAGCACGATTTGTAAAGCCAAGGATCTGTTTTATGCTGCAGGCCTTGATAAGTGCATCGAAAAAGACGACAGCGTCGCTGTCAAAATCCACAGCGGTGAGTACAATCGTACCGCCTGTCTGCGGCCGGAATTTGTGACCGCCATCGTGGAAGAGGTCAAAGCCTGTGGCGGAAGACCTTTCGTCACCGACACCACCACCCTGACCTACCATCTGTACAACAACCGCTGCACCGGTCAGATGGCCCAGGAGGGCGCCAACCGCCACGGTTTAAACTGGGCCAGTCTTGGCGCACCGTTTGTCATTGCCGATGGATTTTACGGGGAAGACGATCTTCGTATCGAGATGCCTGAAGGCAATATCCTGAAAGAGACCTATATCGGCCGCGGCATCTACGAAGCCGACGCGATTATCAACCTGGCCCATGCCAAAGGTCATCCCATCACCGCCATGGGCGCCTGCATCAAAAACTTCGGCATCGGCGCCCAATCCAAACGCGGCAAGTACCAAACCCATCTGGCTTTCTGGGGAGATCCCGAAGAAGCCATCGGATATCCCAAAGTCAACCGTACGGCTTGTCAGGGCACCGAATGCCCCTACAGCAAAATGTGCGAAGACAGCTGCCCGGATGAAGCCATCACCGTCAAACCCGATGGTGTTGAACTGGATTATTCCAAATGTGCCCTGTGCTACTCGTGCCAGGTGACCTGCATGTTCACCGGCATGGAAGGTATCGGCTTCCGCGACGACTATTTCCCGCTGGCCCAGATCGCCATGTCCGATGCGGCGTTGGGATGCATCAAGACCTTTAAGCCGGGTAAAATCGGCTACATGGCCTATGCCTTCGACGTGGCCCCCGAATGTGACTGCTTCCCCTGGAACGGCACCTATGTGACCCCGGATATCGGCGTATTCGCATCCCTGGACCCGGTGGCCATCGATACGGCGGTCGCCGATATGATCGACAAGGCCCCCATCGGCCCCAATTCCCGCGCCGAAGAGCTTGGCCTGAAGCCGGGCGAGGATAAATTCAAGGCCGTCAACGCCTTTACACCCCGCATCCAACTCAAGGCTGCTGAAAAGATCGGCATGGGCACCATGAACTATGAACTGATCGAGTATGAGCCGGAATTGAATCCTGAGAATATTGCCAAATGGCAGATTCGCAAGACCCCCATGACGGTTAGTCCCATGCGCCAGGCTTTCAAGAATCACCATCTGGCCAGAGAATTTGAATTCACACGCGAACCACTCGATAAATGGTTGGGCGACTGGAAGGAGTTTGATCCCACCATTTAACGTTGGCAAGCCCCAGAGCTGCGGGCGGTGATCTATCCCGCCCGCAAACTCTTTTAAAACACTTGGCAGACCCGGCAGAAGCGCAACCGGCCGCATTCATCGAAACAGGGCTGATACAAAGGAAAACCTTATGGCGACCGTCTATTGGATTAAAGGACGCGGCGAGAATATTCGCAAGAATCTCATTGCCAAGATCGACACATTGATGCGTGTGGACGGGCTGTCCGAACTCATGGTTCCGGAGACCAGCCTGGCCATTAAGTTTAACTTGAGCGAAGTCGGTTATGGTCATTATTTGCCGCCGGTTATTTTTACGACGCTGTTTGAAAAGGCCCGGCAGCAGGGTGTAAAACCCATCATGACCGATGGTTGCGGTATCTTCAAGGGCTCTCGTTTCGATGGCTATAGCTGGACCGACAGCGCCCTGCTGATCGGATTCAGCGGCGGTGAGAGCTTTCACAATCAATTAATGCAATCCGGCGGTTACACAAACGAAGAAGGCAATTTCTGGCCGGCTGAGGGCAATAACCTGGCCGGTATCGATATCGGCAGCTTGTTGACCGATATCAACAACCTGCTGGTGGTCTCCCACATCACCGCCCATCCGCTGCTGGGGCTCAGCGGTGCCGTAGCCAATTTGGGGCTCGGATTTCTGACCGCTTCGGGCCGGCTTCGCCTGCATGGTTTTGTAGAAATAGCCTATGATGCAGATAAATGCGATCATTGTGGTGAATGCCTCCCCTTCTGCCCCACCGGCGCCATGTCCGGAGCGCCGGGCGACGTCCATTTCGATGGGCGTACCTGCAACCAGTGTCTGGGGTGCTTTATGGCTTGCCCCCATGACGCCGTCCATGTTGAAGCAGAAAGTATCCCGGTCTATCAGGAGTGCGTGGCAGAGGCTGCCCACACCGTTTTGAACAAGCTGCGCGGCAAGGCCTTTTTTATCAATTTCTTGCAGTCGGTCACTCCCCAACCGGATGAATATCCCTATTCGGATATCCCTTTTATTCCGGATTTGGGCATTATCGCCTCCGATGATCCCGTCGCCGCTGACTGGGCCACCTATCAGATGATCGTGCAAAGTCCGGGCATTCCCGGATCCATTGCCCAAAATCTGGAGGTTTTGGCCAAAGGGCAGGACAAACTTAAAGCCATTACCGGTCAGACACCGGAGCATATGCTTGCCTATGCGGAAGAGATGGCGCTTGGCAGCCGCAAGATTCAACTGCTTACCAGCGAATGAGGGTTGCGCAATGAAGCCGGTTTTCCACAAAGCTCACGCTGGAGAGTAAAGCCAAGTCCGAGGGTCGTTTGGGAAAAGTTTCAAGTGTTAAGTGTTAAGTGGTGGATAGAGCCTAATTTTATATATAAATCGACAGAATACTTTTTCTTAACACTTAACACTTAAAACTAATCCGTTGCCTGTTTTTTATAAGGATCGGGTCTATATGCCACCTTTTTTATGCAACATATAGTGTAAACCGGGAGGAACAAAGTGGAGCAATCATCGCAGCAAGGTTCACATCGTCATAAGCATGGCCCCATTCGGGATGCCATGGCCCTGGTGAACTACAAGATCGCCATCATCAGCGGTAAAGGTGGCGTGGGCAAAACCAGCGTAACGGTAAATCTGGCTGCCGCCGTTCGTAAAAAAGAGTTGGAGGTCGGTATTTTCGATGCGGATGTCCACGGCCCCAGCGTTCCCAAAATGGTGGGCATCAAAACGGAGATGCGTGATGTCCTGCGCGGCAGCCACGGCATCGATCCGGTGGTCACCGAACAGGGCTTGAAGGTCATGTCGGTGGCCCTGATCTGGCCCACGGACATGACGCCCATCATGTGGCGCGGACAGTATAAAGCCCGTGTGCTCAGGCAATTTCTGAGCTCCATCAAATGGTATGAAATGGATTTTCTGTTCATCGACCTGCCCCCGGGCACCGGTGATGAGCCGACCACCATCATGAAATCGGTCCCCGATCTGGACGGGATGATCGTGGTCACCACACCTCAGGAAATTTCAACACTGGTGTGCAGCCGGGCCATCAATGCCGCCAAGGAACTCAAGGCGCCGATTCTCGGTTTGATTGAGAATATGAACCACTATGTTTGCCCGGATTGCGGTCGCGTGGAGCACTTCTTCGGTAAAGGCCGCGGCGAGCGTCTGGCCAAAACATTCAATATTCCCTTTTTGGGAGGCATCCCCCTGGACGGTCAGTATTCGGATGCGGCCGACACCGGTTTGCCCATCGTTTTCAAATATCCCGAATCCCTGACCGCCAAAGCCATGATGCAGATCGCCGACCGGTTGATCGAACGTCTGCCGCCCCGTGAGAAAGTGGTGGTGAAAGAACGCCCCTGGGAAGAGGGGCGCGACCATCCTTAAAATACTTTTGTTCCATCTTAAGTTATCTAACTGAAAGGAGATCAAGGTAAATGACCGAGAAAAAAAGACCCAACGTAACTGGCAAGGGGCCCGCCCTGGCGCGTGAAATCATAGAGATTTTCGGGCAGATTTTATCCGACGGCGGCAGCATGAAAGAGATGCTGGAGTCCCAGCTTGCCGATCGAGGCGCCGAACTTCAGAAAATCATCAAGATGGCCTACCTGAAGACCGTCAAGGCCGGAGAGGTCGCCTGGGACCTGAAAGAGATGTCCCTGGAATTGAAGGCGGCCGTGGAAGCCGGAGATGAGGCCAAGGCCAAGGAACTCCTGGAGAGCGTCACCGCCGACATGGACCATTTGATCCACAAAATCAAAACATTTGTCGTGCGGATGACCTGATTTTTGGACGACTATGCCATGCAGCCCATTGATGATGATCTGATGCGGATATTGCAGGTACTGAAAGAAAAAGGCGGTACCGATTGCACCGGCACCTGCCATCACAGAAAACCGGGTGAGTTTCACTGCCATGTGTTCGGTCGTATGCTGAAGCTGTCTTCTCAGGGCATCAAGAACCGCTTGCTCGAGTTGATGCGCATGGGGCTGGTGGAGCGAAATCGCATAAAACGGTCGGAAGCCGCGCCGTTGGTTCGCTTTACCATCACCGCAAAAGCCGAAGCATTGCTGGCTAAGCATGAACCCAAATGACGTTGCGAGGTGTTCTTATGGCTCCCAGCTTATATCAATCCGTGATTGATATGATCCATCAGGCGATCGAATTCATGGATGATCTCCTGCGCGATAAAATTGATTTGGAGGTCTATACCCGCAGCCTCAAATCCCTGGACGCCGATGGATTACTCGACGAGTTCCAGAAGGATTTTAAAAAGGATCCCAAGTTGGTTTACTGCCTGGACGCACTGATGATCATCTCTTCCCTGCAGCATCAACTCGATTTTCAAGTGGCTGAATACGGTGTCAACGTTGCATCGGAAGATATCAAGATGCTCAAGGAGTTACTACCAAAGTTAAGTGATGCTCGAATCTAGACTGCGGTCTAACCTAATTTACAACCGATTGAAAGGAGTTCGATATGAAAATTCAAGGCAATGTGGCTATTGTCACCGGAGGGGCGAGAGGCAACGGTCTGGCCATCGCCCGTTGCTTGGCTGAGGAAGGAGTGGATATCGCCATTGCCGATATCTGCGAAAATCAGAGCACCATTCCTTATGACATGTCAACCGAAGCAACCATGAATGATGCTGTGGAGGGGCTCAAAACCCTGGGCGTCAAGGCCATCGGTATCAAGTGTGATGTGAGCAAATCAGCCGATGTGGAAAATATGGTAGACAAAGTCATCGATACCTTCGGCCACATCGACATCCTGGTCAACAATGCCGGCAACTCGTCCATGGTCGCCATTGCGGAGATGGACGAGCAGACTTGGGACGACGTTATCGATACCCAACTGAAAGGCACCTATCTGTGCTGCCGTTATGTGCTGCCCCACATGATCGAGCAACACAGCGGCAACATCGTACAGATCTCTTCTGTGGGAGGCCAGCGCGGGTTCGGCATGGGGGGGCATTATTGCGCGGCCAAACACGGCATCATCGGCCTGAACAAATCCGTCGCCATGGAGGTCGCCGACCACAACATCCGCAGCAACGTGGTCTGCCCCGGTACGGTCTGGACGCCCATGATGCAAGGCATCGCCGCCTACTTCGGCATGGAGGGTGATGACGCCAAGGATCAGTTTTTTGCCGGGCACATGATTCGGGACCCGGAAGTGTCGCCCGAAGACATCGGCCGGGCCGTGCGCTGGCTGGTCTCCGAGGAAGCCCGATGCATCACCGGCAATATGATCACTGTGGATGGCGGCTGGACGGCCAAAGCGCCCTGACGAGCCGGCCCCATGGACACAAACTCGAATTTTAACACATGAAAGGAATTAAAATGGAAAAAGAAAAAAAACAAAAAGAGATCAAGCCTGAAGATTGCCAGGAGTGCTCAGAACCCGAGATTCTTGAAGAGGTCAACATTGAAGAGCTTGCCGTAGATGGGATCTGCGGCATTTACTAATCTCCTTCGGGAGGTTCCTCCGTGCCTGGGGTCAGGTTCTGTGAGCGCTGCCTGCCATCGTTTGCAGGACCTGAACCCTTTATAATCAGAGGGTAGAGTAGAATGGATGCTTATCGTGTTTACAGTTTAAACAAAGGGGTTCAGGTGCGCCGCGAACGCTTCGGTTTGCTTTTCTATGATTACCGCGGGCCGAGACTCTATTTTCTTCCCACCAAATCGTTGGTGGAGGATGATTTTTTCAACGGAACCCAACCGCTGACCGAATTGGTGGACGCTGTCCACGCACGCCACCATTGGCCGCGGTCCTGGGTAGAAGAGCGTCTCGATCAAATTATGAACCAGTTGGAAGCCAAAGGATTGATCCATGGGCAATCAATATGTTGAAATGGGACTGTCGGCGCCGGTCAATGTGACCTGGGAAGTGACCTATGCCTGTAATTTAAGCTGTATTCACTGCCTGTCGGATGCCGGTCGCAAACGGGAAGGGGAGCTTACCACAGAGCAGGCTTTGCGGGTCATCGACCAACTGGCCGCCCAAAAGGTGTTTCAGTTCAATATCGGCGGCGGAGAACCGTTTATGCGGCCGGACTTTCTGGACCTGATGGATTATGCCCATGAAAAGGGGATGGTGACCTGCATCAGCACCAACGGCACATTGATTGATAAACAGATCGCCCGCCGCCTGGACCACCCGCTGGTCTATATCCAGGTCAGTCTGGATGGCGCCCAAGAGGCATCCAACGATGCCATCCGCGGTCGGGGAAGTTATAAAAAAGTACTGAGCGCATTGGACCATTTGCGCGACCGTGATATCGAGGTCAGCGTTAATTGCGTGCTGACCCGGCGCAGCTATCCGGAACTGGACAACCTGGTCCGTCTGGCGGCTTCATTCGGCGCCAAGTTGAGGGTATCGCGCTTCAGGCCCTCGGGCCGGGGCAAGCAATCCTGGGACCGGCTCAATGTGCAGCGCGAACAGATGGCCGATTTTTCTAAGTGGTTGGCACGACATCTGGCGGTGTCCACGGGGGACTCCTTCTTTTCCGTAACCACCGAGGAGCGGCGTTCCCTGGGTTTGAATATGTGCGGCGCCTGCAAACTGACCTGCTGCCTGTCTCCCCAGGGCCATATCTATCCATGCGCCTTTTTGCAGGAGCCGGAGTTTTATGCCGGCAAACTGCCCGAAGAGGATTTCGCAGCCATATGGGCGTCATCGCCGGTATTTGATTCCTTCAGGCAACTGGAAATCAAATCCTGCGAAAGCTGTCAACGCTTTGATTTATGCCACGGCGGCTGCCCGGCCATTGCCTATCATACCCAGCGCAAGCTGGGATTGCCGGATCCCGGATGTCTGTCCAATTGCGTTACGGTTAAACCCGCGGTGCAAGAGGTTGTTTGATGACCGATCCATCACCTATAGGGCGTTTTGCTTTAAAGCGCGGGATACGCTTGATGCAGACTCCCGAAGGCGGTGTCATCCTGCAGTCCAATCCGTTGCGGGCATTGAAAATCAATTCCAGCGCCTTTGATATCCTGAAAAAGTGCCGTACGGGTTTGCGGGTGGGGCGGCCGGGGAACGGCAACAATCGGGCTGGCGTTGCGCCTTTCCTGGATACCCTCTGCCAGGGCGGCCTATTGGATTGGACACCCTCCCCACCCCGGAGCCTGCCCCGGGTGAGCATCGTCATTCCGGTTTACAATCGGCCCAAGGAAATTGAAACATGTTTGGCATCATTACAGACCCTGGACTATCCGGCCGAAAAAATGGAGGTCATCGTCGTGGATGACGCCTCCCGGGATCACACGGCCGCTGTGGCGCGCCGTTTCAATGTCCGTTTGATCATCCTGCCTTACAACAAGGGCCAATCGGCTGCGCGCAATACCGGCGTGGCGGCCGCCGCCGGAGAGATTATCGCCTTTCTCGATAGCGACTGCATCGCCCGACCCGGCTGGTTGCGTGAGCTGGTGCCCTATTTTCAGGACGCGCGGGTCGCCCTGGTGGGCGGTTATGTGGATGCCTATTACCGCGAGAATCGGATGGACCGCTACGAGCTGGTCTGTTCGGCTTTAAATATGGGCGGCGACCCGGCCATGGGCCGGGGAGACCATTGCGTTTTTTATGTACCGACCTGCAACATGCTGGTCCGCAAAAAGGTCTATGAACAGGTGGGGGGGCTGGATGAAAATCTGCGCGTGGGCGAAGACGTGGATTTGTGTTGGCGGTTGATGGCGGACAAGCATCATCTGCGTTACATACCTTGCGGCCCCGTGCTGCACAAACATCGCAACCGCATCCTATCCGGTTTCATGCGCCGTTTCGACTACGGTACCTCGGAGGCGATGCTGTACGCCCGCTTTCCCAAAGTCGCCAAGCAATTTCCCTGGCAGCCCGAAGGGCTCGGCGTGTTGCTGGCCATACTGGCGGCCCTGGCCACAGGATCCTGGCTCTGGCTGGCGCCGGCGGCCGCCATACTGATATTGGAAACCGGTTATAAAAGAATTCAGCTCATCCGCAAAATGGATATCCGGCTACCCGTTGCCGAAATCCTCGTAGCTGTGATAAAAAGTCATTATCAGTTGGCTTATTACCTGGCTTTCTATTTGATACGCTACCACCTGCTGCTGCTCATCGCTTTGTCCTTTGCCTGGACCTCGATGATATGGCTTTGGCAGACGGTGATTTTTTTCCCGGTGCTGGTGGCCTATTTCAACAAGAAGCCGCGGCTGAGTTTCCCGGTGTTTGCTTTTTTTTATCTGGCTGAACATGCCTTCTATCAAAGCGGTGCATTCTGGGGCTGTCTCCAGCAGAAGCGTTTCCGGCTCTACGGCATCTCCTTCAGGCATTTCGGGTTCATCAACCCATCGGCCCGGCCCGCCGGCAGCCGCTAAACGTCCGTGCAAAAAGCACCCATAGAGGTTGGCAACGGATAACCATGAATGATGCCCCTGACAATTTGGATGCCAAGCTTTCTCATCTAAAGAGATTGTTTAAGGAGATGGAAAGCGTTCTCGTGGCTTTCTCCGGTGGTGTGGACAGCACCCTGTTGCTCAAAGTCGCCCGGGATGTTCTCGACGAAAGGGCCATGGCTGTTACGGCTGTATCACAACTGACCCCCCGGCAGGAAAAACAGGATGCCCTCGAGATGGCCAAACGGATCGGCACAGTCCACCTTTTGGTTGACGCCGACGACTTGGCCGATCCGGTGTTCAGGGCAAATCCCCATGATAAATGCTACCACTGCAAAAAGAGACGCTTCGGCCTGCTCAAGGAGATGGCCCGGGAAAAAGGTTTCAAGGTCGTCGCCGACGGCACCAATCGAGATGACTTTGGCGACTATCGCCCCGGGCTCAAGGCCATCGAGGAGCTGGGTATCCGCAGTCCTTTGAACGAAGCCGGCTTCCATAAAGAGGAGATACGCTGGTTGTCCCGCCGACTCGGGCTTCCGACCTGGGATAAGCCGGCTTTTGCCTGCCTGGCCTCCCGGGTGCCATACGGAGATGTGATCACCCCCGAAAAACTGCAGCAAATCGATGAAGGCGAAATATATTTACGCCAATTAGGCTTTTGCCGGCAGGTTCGCGTCCGCCACCATGGCGCTGTGGCTCGTATTGAAGTGGATCCTCAGGCGATCCACCGATTTATGGAAAAAGAGACCCGTAAACAAATAACAGACTTTTTCAACAATCTTGGTTTCCAATTTGTGGCGTTGGATCTTGAGGGCTATGCCATGGGAAGCCTCAATCGGGAAATCGCACCAAAGGAGGGTATCCCCAATGGATGACAAACAGCTCAAAGATCTCATCGCCGGTATTCAGAACGGCCAGGTGGACACTGAAGCCGCTTTGCAGCGACTGAAAAAGCTGCCTTTTGAGGATTTGGGATACGCCAAGGTGGATCATCACCGCTGTTTGCGACATGGCGTACCGGAGGTCATCTATTGCGCCGGAAAAACCGTCGATCAGGTTAAAGGCATTGTGGCAAGGATGATTCCCCATCACAGCAATATCCTCGCCACGCGGGCTGATCGCGGGCATTATGAAGCTATTTTGTCCGTCACCGAAGCGTGCCGGTATCATGACGTGGCCCGTGTCGTGGTGGTCAAGCCGAAAGCAGTGGAGGAAGTCGGCCGCATTGCGGTGGTATGTGCCGGCACCTCGGACATTCCGGTGGCCGAAGAGGCCGCCATCACGGCAACAACACTGGGGAATCGGGTCGATCGTCTCTACGATGTGGGCGTGGCCGGTCTGCATCGTCTGCTCAATTCCTGTGAAAACCTGTTCAAGGCCAATGTGGCCATTGTCATCGCCGGTATGGAAGGCGCTTTGGCCAGCGTCGTGGGCGGGCTGGTTTCCTGCCCGGTGATCGGCGTACCCACCAGCGTGGGGTATGGGGCCAGCTTCGGCGGCGTGGCCGCCTTGTTGAGCATGCTCAACAGCTGTGCTTCGGGTGTCTCGGTGGTCAACATCGACAACGGCTTCGGTGCCGGTTACCAGGCCAATTTGATCAATAAAATTGCCGTTGGCCACGGACACCGGGAGCGGCAAACCCATGGTGCCGGAGAAGAAAAAACGGTCTGCGGACTGAAGAAGGTCATCTGAAATGATTAAGCAGTAGACCAAAACGCCAACTGAAATGGAACGACTATGAAAATTGCTTATTTTGATTGTTTTTCAGGTGCCAGCGGCGATATGATACTCGGGGCTTTGCTGGATGCCGGTTTGCCCTTGGCGCATCTAAAGCAGGAGCTGGCCAAATTGGGATTGTCGCATTACGAGGTCGGCAGGACCGATGTGGTCAAAAACGGCATCAGCGGCAGCCAGGCTTTAGTGCACGTGGAGCACGACCATCACCACCATCACCATCGCCACCTGGCGGATATTGCCGCGATTATTGAAAAAAGCGATCTGGCACCGGCCGTCAAGAAGGACAGCCTCAAGATATTCGAACGACTGGCCCAGGCCGAGGCCAAGGTGCACAACACTTCCCCGGAAAATATCCACTTCCATGAAGTGGGCGCCATGGATGCCATCATCGATGTGGTCGGGGGGGTGATCGGACTTCATTTCATGGGGATCGATACCATCATCTGTTCACCGCTGCATGTGGGCACGGGTACCGTGGAATGCGCCCACGGCACCTTGCCGGTGCCGGCTCCGGCCACGGCCGAACTTGTCCGGGGCAAACCCATCTATGCCACCGGGGTAGAAGGCGAACTGCTGACGCCCACCGGGGCCGCCATTTTAACGACCTTGGCCGGTGATTTCGGACCGCTGCCGCCCATGACGGTGGAATGCATCGGTCATGGTGCGGGCACGGCCGACCGGTCCATCGCCAACATGCTGCGTGTGTTTATCGGTTCGTACCTTGAAGCCGACAAGACCTATGCCGTTGAGCAGACCGCCACCCTTGAGACGACCATCGATGATATGAATCCCCAGATTTACGACTATATCATCGAAAAAGCGCTTCAGATGGGAGCCTTGGACATCTTTTGCACCTCAGTGCAGATGAAGAAAAACCGAAGAGGGACCTTGGTCACCATTCTTTGCAGGCCCGAGATGGTGACATCCCTTTCCGAATTACTCTTCCGGGAGACCACCACCATCGGTCTGCGCTGGCGGTTGGACAACCGGTTCACGTTGGAGCGCAGCTTCATTACCGCAAAGACGCGCTTCGGCGAGATCTCCTGCAAGGCTGCAACCCAAGGCGGTGCATTGGTCAACGTGATGCCCGAATATGAAGAATGCAAACGCGTGGCCGTCGAGCTGAATGTGCCGTTGAAGACGGTCATGGAAGAAGCGCGTGCCCAGGCGTTCGCTTCAGGGCGTACGGGAAAGTAGGTTTACATTAATGGCTTGGCGGAAACGCTGACGGGACCAGACGTCAACGGACGGAAATCATTTATTTGACCTTTAAAGGAGGAGGTAACGGTTATGGACAAAATCTTGAGAATCAACATGGGGCCGGACGCCGCACCCGCGGCAACTACAGAAGCATTGGGAGACTATGCCGGCCTGGGAGGCCGTGCCATGACAACGGCCATCGTGGCAAAAGAGGTGCCGCCATTGTGCCACGCCCTCGGGGGTGAGAATAAATTGGTCATCGCCCCGGGTATGCTCAGCGGAACCACGGCCGCCATGTCGGGGCGCCTCTCCGTCGGATGCAAGAGCCCCCTGACCGGAACCATCAAGGAATCCAACGCCGGGGGACAGGGCGCTCAGGTGCTGGCGCGGTTGGGTTATGCCGCTATCGTTATCGAAGGCAAGCCTAAAGACGATACGCTGTATAAAATGCTCATCAACAAGGACGGCGTTCAGATCACTGCCGATAACAGCCTGAAGCTGCTGGGCAACTACGCTCTGGTGGACAAATTAAAGGGCGAAGCCGGTGAAAAAGCGGCGATTATTTCAATCGGGCCGGCTGGTGAGCGCAAGATGTGCGCTGCCTCCATAGCCGTGACAGACATGGAACAAAGGCCCACCCGTCACTGCGGACGCGGCGGCACCGGGGCCGTGATGGGGGCCAAAGGCGTAAAGGCCATCATATTGGATGATGCCGGAATGGAGATGCGCCAGCCCAAGGATCCGGACAAATTCAAGGCGGCCAATCAGACCTTTGTGGCCGGCTTGAAAAAGCATCCGGTGACCGGTGAAGGGCTTCCGGCTTACGGCACCAATGTGTTGACCAATGTGCTCAACGAAGCCGGCGGTTATCCGACCAAAAACTTCTCTGTCGGCCGATTTGACACTGCCACCAAAATCAGCGGCGAGACCCAGGCCGAGCTCGAAAATGAGCGCGGCGGTAAAGGCAGCGCCACCCACGGCTGCCATAAAGGCTGCATCATCCGCTGCTCGGGCACCTTCTATGACAAAGACGGCAACTATTTAAGCAAGCAACCCGAGTATGAGACGGTTTGGGCGCACGGCGGCAACTGCGGCATCGATGATCTGGAGGCCATCGCCAGGCTGGACCGCTTGGACGATGATTTCGGCCTGGACACCATCGAGATGGGCGCCACCATCGGCGTGGCCATGGAAGCCGGCCTGGCGGAGTTCGGTGATGCCGAAGCGGCCTTAAAGCTTGTCAAGGAAGTCGGTGAGGGCACACCGCTGGGACGCATCCTGGGCAATGGCGCGGAGGTTACCGGCAAAGCATTCGGTGTGGAACGGGTGCCGGTGGTTAAAGGTCAGGCTTTACCGGCCTACGATCCCCGGAGCGTGCAAGGCATCGGCGTGACCTACGCCACCAGTACCATGGGTGCTGATCATACTTCCGGATATGCCGTAGCCACCAATATATTGGGTGTGGGCGGCAGTGTGGACCCGCTCAAACCCGAAGGCCAGATCGAGCTGTCGCGTAATCTACAGATCGCCACGGCTGCCGTGGATGCCACCGGCATGTGTCTGTTCATCGCTTTTGCCGTTCTGGATCAGCCGGACACTTTCCAGGCCTTGATCGATATGCTCAATGCCTTTTATGGGCTCAGCTTGACGGCCGACGACGTCACCGCATTAGGAAAGTCGATCCTGAAAAATGAACGCGACTTCAATAAAGCGGCCGGATTTACCGCTGAGCACGATCGTCTGCCGCGCTTTTTCAAAACCGAGAAACTGGCCCCCCATGGGGTGGTCTTCGAGGTGAGCGACGAAGAGCTGGACAGCGTGTTCAACTGGTAGACCATTTTATGAGCGCATCCCATCGGGGAACTCTTTTGAGTTCCCCGATGTCAGCGAATTTGAAAACGATATGCTCACGATTGATCTCAAACTTTTTGCAACTTTGCAATCCTACGCACCACCCAATGCCTCTAGCTATCCTGTCGAAGTCGGCACAACCATAGAAAAGATCGTTGAAGCGCTGAACATTCCCAAAGATCAAGTTAAACTGATCTTTATAAACGGTGTGCGCTGCGATGGGTCGACCATCGTTCAAGACGGTGATCGCATTGGTATTTTTCCGCCAATAGGCGGGGGCTGAATCCCGATGCTGTTTTGCAACATCAGGTTTGACACGGATTTGGCTCAAACAGCCGGATTGGGCTTTCGGCAAATAAGGACGATATTCAATGAATGTCCCGATTTATGGGCATCTTCAATTGCATTTTGAGAAATATCCGACAGCTGCTTTTTTGCCGTTTTTACAAAAGGGGTTTTACGTAGAAATCAGTACCGGCAACCTTCTCGAGATCCTGTGTCGGACTTGTGGGCTCGACGCGCAACAGGTGCATCAGCGCATTCAAACCGTTTTTTTAAACGGCAAACCGGTGGATGACATGGCATCGGTGTATGTCCGGGACAAAGATTGTCTGGCCCTATCGGCAGCCATGCCGGGTCTGGTGGGGGCCACCATGCGATCGGGCGGCGTCTTGGCCGGTTTCAGACACTCCATAAGCCACCGGCCGGAAGCGGCCCAATCCAATCAACAGGGCGGCGTCTTGTCGATTAAGTTGTTTAATCTATTGATAAAGGAAATTGGCCTGCGACTTTTACGGCAAGGGATACTGGTCAAAGGGGATGATCTTCAAGACCTGATGACAGCCCTGTCTGAACATGATTGGAAGCATTGTAAAAAGGTGGAATTGAACGCTCAAAAAGTTGATACGGATACCCTGAAGACGATGGAATGGCCACAAGGCCCCGGATTCGTCTGTCTGCAAGTGACTGTCGGCTGCAAGTGACTGTCGGATAGCCACAAAATAGATCTTTATGGTAACATGGCGAATACGTCTTACTTTGGATAACAACCATGCTTCAAGCTGCTACTGTTAAATGCGATTACAACTTTACCCGTACCGCCGGTCGTCAAATGGGAGAGGCCATA
>JASFER010000001.1:0-69147 GCA_050124755.1 Desulfobacteraceae bacterium | reverse complement strand
CGCAGCCATACCGACCCCAGCTCCAGCCCGATATAGCCGCCGCCGACAATCCCCAGATGTCGGGGCACGCGATCAAAAGCGAGCGCCTCGGTGGAACTGACAATGCGCCGGCCGTCAAATGCCATGGTCGGCACCTCGACGGGTGCCGACCCTGTGGCCAGCAAAATATTTTGGGCTTCCACAACCAGCGGCGCCTGGTCTTGCGTTGCGACGAAAACCTTGCCCGGCGATTGAAGTTTGGCCGTGCCGTGAATGATCTCCACCTGATGGCTTTCCAGCAGCTGACGCACATTTTGGGTCAGATCGGCCACCACTTTCTCCTTGCGGGCCATCATGGCGGGCAGATCGAGCTCAAGATTTTCAATATTGATGCCGTGCTGCGCCAGGTTGTGCCGGGCCAGATGGAAGTATTCGCTGGAATCCAGCAGCGCTTTGCTGGGGATACAGCCTACGTTGAGGCACACCCCGCCGAGCCGCGCTTCTTTTTCGATACACACGGTCCTCAGGCCGAGTTGGGCCGCACGTACGGCGGCCACGTACCCTCCGGGACCGGAACCAATAATCGCCAAATCATATTCGGCCATGTCACACCTCCAACAGCAGCCGTTCGGGATTTTCAATCAGCTCTTTGACCCGCTTGAGAAAGGTGACCGCCTCGCGGCCGTCCACGATGCGGTGATCGTAGGACAGCGCCACGTACATCATGGGTCGGACCACAATCTGGTCGTCTACCACAACGGGCCGTTTCTCGATGCGATGCATACCCAATATACCGCTTTGGGGCATGTTGAGAATGGGGGTGCTGAGCAGTGATCCATAGACCCCGCCATTGGAGATGGTGAACGTGCCTCCCTCCAGGTCGGCCAACTCCAAACGGTTGTCCTGGATCTTTTTCACATAGTCGAGGATGGCTTTTTCAATATCGGCGAAACCGAGTTTCTCGGCATGTCGAATGACCGGCACCACCAGGCCCTTGCCCGATCCAATGGCCACGCCGATGTGCTGGTAATTGTGGTAGACAATCTCGTCGCCCTCCACAAACGCGTTGATCTCGGGTATCTCCTTGAGCGCGGCCACGCAGGCTTTTACGAAAAAGGACATGAATCCCAGGGAGACATCATGCTTTTGTTTAAATTGCTCTTTGTATCTGGATCGCTCCGCCATCACCCGCCCCATGTCGATGTCGTTGAAGGTGGTCAGCATGGCGGTGTTCTGTTTGGCGGCCACCAACCTTGCGGCGATGCGCTTCCGAATGGGGGTCATCTTCTTGCGCACTTCGGCCGGCGGTGCCTCGAGCTCCAGTTCCGCCGGCGGCGCGCAGGTTTCAGGCATGCCGGCCGGCGCCTGCTCCAGATAGAGCAGCACATCCCCTTTGGTAATCCGCCCCCCCGGTCCGGTGCCCTGAATCCTGCCGATGTCCAATTGCTTCTCGGTAACCAGCCGCCGCACCGACGGCGGCAAACCCGGCGATTCGCCGGCCTGCACGGGGGGTGTGGGAGCCGGTTCAGCCGAAGGTTCCATTACCGGCGGAGCAACGGCCTGATCAACGGCTGCGGGCGCCTCCTCGCGTTCCGGCCGGGCCGGCGCGGTTTGAACGCCCTCGGCCGACGGATCAATGGCGCCCACCACAGCTCCGATGGCCACGGTTTCACCTTCAGCCACGGCAATGTGCAGCACGCCGGCCACCTCGGCCACCACTTCCAGGGTGACTTTGTCGGTTTCAATGACAAAAAGGGGTTCGTCTTTGGCAACCTGTTCGCCGTCTTGTTTGAACCATTCCGCCAGAATGGCCTCCTGAACCGACTCACCCACTTGGGGAATTACGATCTCAACCGCCATAACAGCTCCTTTGGGGTTCTATTTAAGCACTCAGCGTTGCTTCCGGCCCCACAGCCCGATCCGATATGGTTGCCTGCTGTTGCTTATAGATGTTCGGGAATCCGGTGGCCGGACTGGCGGCCGCCGGCCGGCCGACGTATTGAACGGTTTTTCCGATCATCTCCTCCAAACGCGGCCGCAAAAACCACCAGGCCCCCATGTTCTCCGGCTCCTCCTGCACCCAGCACCACGACGTCGTCCTTCCATAATGTTCCAGGATGGATTGCAGGGCCGCCCGGGGAAAGGGGTAGAACTGCTCCAGGCGAACAACGGCGATATCCCGGCGATCGGTTTCATTGCAGCGCTGGACCAACTGGTAATATATCTTGCCGCTGCACAAAAGCACTTTGGCGGCCGCTGCCGGCCTCTGGGGGTCGTCCAGGACCGGGGCAAAAACACCATCACTCAAATCGGATAAAGTCGACAAGGCCTGAGGGTGGCGCAACAGGCTCTTGGGCGTCATCAACACCAGGGGTTTGCGGTAGGCTGCTTTGGCCTGGCGGCGCAGCAGATGAAAATACTGCGCCGGGGTCGTCAAGTTACAGACCTGCCAATTGTCATCGGCACACAATTGCAGGAAACGCTCCAGTCTGGCGCTGGAGTGTTCCGGCCCCAATCCTTCCCAGCCATGGGGCAGGAGCAGACACAAACCGTTCAGACACTGCCATTTGGTCTCCCCGCTGGCGATAAACAGATCGACGATTCCCTGGGCATTGTTGACAAAGTCCCCAAACTGGGCCTCCCACAGGGTCAAAGCCTGCGGCAAGGACATGGCGTAACCATACTCGAAACCCAAAACGCCGGCCTCGGCCAGCAGACTGTTGTGGACATGATAGGGTGCTTGTTGATCTTCAAGGGCGTTCAAGGGCACATGCGGGCGGCCGGTTTTCCGATCGAAAAGCACGCTGTGCCGCTGGCTGAATGTCCCCCGCTGGCAATCCTGCCCGCTCAGTCGGATGGGAACGGCCTCCGTGAGCAGACTGGCGAATGCCAGCGCTTCCGCGTTGGCCCAATCGATGCCTTCACCTTTTTCAATGCTTTGCAGGCGCCGCCGCAACAGCATTTTGATTTTGTTGTGGGGTGTAAAATCCGGTGGCAGGGTATTGAGCCGCTCCGCAAGTGAAGACAACCGCTCTCTGCTCACCGAAGTTGTTACGGGATCATGGCTGTAGCGGCCATGGTAGCCCTGCATCTCTTTGAAGCAACTGGGCTGGGGAAAAAGGCAGGCGCTGCCGTGGATCTCCTGGTAAGCGCTCTCCAGCTTGGCTGTGGCTTGGGCTTCGAGACCCGGCATAACCTGATCGTCGATGACCCCTGAAGCTTCCAGGTGTCGGCTGTAAAGCAGATGGGGTGACGGACGTGTTTTGATGCGATCGTACATCCGGGGCTGGGTGAAATAGGGCTCGTCCCCTTCGTTGTGGCCGTAGCGCCTGTAGCACACCAGGTCAATGACCACATCTTTGGCAAATCGGGTGCGATACTCAGCCGCCAGTTTGGCCACGTGTATCAGGGACTCCGGGTCTTCACCATGCACATGGAAAATGGGGACCATGAGCATTTTGGCCACATCGGTGGAATAGCGCGTGGATCTGGCGTCTTCCGGCAAAGTGGTATAGCCGATCTGGTTGTTGATGACCACATGGATGGTCCCTCCGGTGGTGTATCCGGCCAGCTGACTCATATTGAGGGTCTCGGGGACGATTCCCTGACCGGCAAAAGCCGCGTCTCCGTGAAGCAGCAGCGGAATCACCTGTTTGCGATCCACATCCCCCAGCATCTGCTGGCGGGCGCGCACAATCCCCTCCACCACCGGATTGACGGCTTCCAGATGGCTGGGATTATTCACTAAAAACGCCGAGATGGACCTGCCGCCCGGCAGTTCGATGTTGGACAGATATCCATTGTGATATTTGACGTCCCCATCGCCGATCAGTTGTCCCGCATCGTAGCAGGTTTCAAATTCGGCGAAGAGTTCTTCAAAAGGTTTGTTTAAAATATTAACCTGTACATTGAGTCGTCCCCGATGGGCCATTCCAAGGATCACCTCCGTGGCCCCCAGACCGGCCAGATGCTGGAGCATGGAATCCAGCATGGGAATCAAAGCGTCGCCCCCCTCCAGGGAAAAACGTGTGACCGCCTGGTACTTTTTATTGAGGAACTGCTCAAGCATGGCGGCATGAGTGAGTTTTTCCAGGATACGCCGCTTCTCGCCATCATCCGGTTCGGGTTTGTTGCGCACCGGCTCCATGCGCGCCTGCAGCCAGCTGCGCTCATCCGGGTCCTGGAGGTGCATGTACTCCACACCCACACTGCGGCAGTATGTCTGCTTAAGGACGTTCAGGATATCTTTGAGAGGCGCCTTTTCCAAAAAGGAGAATTGCGGCGTGAAAAAGGTCTTGCCGAAATCATCGTTGCTCAGCCCGAATTCGGTCAATTCCAGCATGGGATGGGAGGTGGGGCAGGCACTCAAAGGATCCATGCAGGCCAGCAGATGGCCAAGTTCGCGATAGCGGTTGATCATCTCGGCAACTTGGGCGGCCGAAGCATCCTCGCAGGCATCCGCATCGGCTGCCGGATGCTGCAAGCCGATGTCAAAACCGTTAAAAAAGATTTGCCACTCCCGGCTGACGGAACCGGGATCGCTCTTGTATTGTCGATATTGGGAATCCAAATAGTCGAGGTTGAGGGTTTCGGGTATCTTCATGGCCTCCCTTATGGCATATCACGCGGTGAGCACCTTCAGGCGCTACAACGCAACATGTTTGGATTGGATTGTCAGCTAATAAAATCAGTTGCCGCAACATTCGGAAGAACTGCGAGTATTTGTAGAATATTAGGTAAAAGGCCGGTTGGTGTCAATTGCAAATAACCCTTGTGAAGCTGCAGCAGCGTCGGTTATATAGAAGTTGTGAATCTTAAACGGTTGGAGAAGATGTGTGCGGATTCCGCCTAAAAAAGAATGCCTGCATTTATTGAACACGGTCAATATGCCGGACCACATTAAAGCCCACTCCCGCCTGGTTTGCCAGGTGGCCCTGGTGCTGACAGACGGGCTGATCGCCGCCGGGATCGATATCAATCGGAAACTGGTCAGGGCCTCCGCCCTGCTCCACGACATCACCAAACCCAGAAGTTTTAATACCGGCGAAAACCACGCCCAAACCGGCGGGGAATATCTTTGCAATCTGGGATTCCCGGAAGTGGGCGACATCGTGCGTCAGCATGTGGTGCTGGATTGCTATTTTGCGGCGGACCAACCCAATGAAGCGGAAATCGTCAACTATGCCGACAAACGCGTTCTGCACGACCGCGTGGTGCCGCTGGACGACCGCATGAACTACATATTGCAGCGCTACGCCAGGACAAAAGAGCGTCGAGAACTGTTGCAAGTACTATGGGATCAGACCCGTGTCCTGGAAACGCGCCTTTTTGCCTATCTCTCTTTTCATCCGGATATCATACCGCCCAAACTGTTGGCGAGCGCGCTGACCGCCTAGAGTAAAACAACTTAACATACAACTATTGCCTCTGAATAATTGCCGGGTTAATAAAACCGGCCGGCGCGGAGGCCGGCCCTACGTTTTTACAGCCATTTCAGCAATGCAGATGTATTGTTCCTCTTAAAGTGATTTTCTTGCATTCACTCAGAAACCGGCGTGTCAGGGAATGATCTATGGTGTGTGGATAAAGATTTCCGTCGTTATCCACCCCCCAAATGACACCATTTTCTAAAAAAGCAGCCAGCAATTGCTTTCCCATGGAAAGACGATCCGCCTTTGGATCAATCCATCGCGGCGGTTTGGACGGCATGGGCAATGGGTGCCCCAAGTCCAGCAAATGTTTCATAAAATTGAGGACCCGCCCCAAACGCAGCAGCGTCACCGTTTGCGTACGATCGGTCCGGTGGGCCAAAGGTAAAGCCGTGGAACGCATCAGGGTAAAATCCGCAGGCAACATGTTGTAACGCCGGCACCAATCAAAATCAGCGCTTCCGGGAGCAGGATAGAACACCGATACACCGGCCAGGACCCGGCGCTGGGCCAAGTGGCATAGATCTCGAAGCGATTGATGTGGATCTTGCTCCGGACCCGCGACGATGAGGTAGGCCACACAGCGCATGCCCTTATGACGGGCGAGGTAAAGCACACGATCGAAGTCCCTGGTGATGTCCGGTCGCCCAAAACGTTTGAGTTGCGAGGCTGCAGTAGTGATCAAGGCCAGATTCAGGGTTTTAAAACCCGCCTTTTGCATGCTTTGAAGCAACTGGGCATCCAAATCGGGGGCGTACAGGCCGTTCATCGCTCTTAATTCCGGACGCCAGCGGCCGAGTTCATGGGCGATTTGGGTCATCAACGCCAGCGCCCACTGCTTATCGGCGCAGATGTGTTCGTCTTCGAAATCGATAAACCCCATGGGCATCAGGTCAAACGCCGCTTTAATCTCGGCCATCACAGAAAAAATGCTACGTTGTCGGAAACCATGATAGGTGGCGGCATTGACCGCACAATAGGTGCACCGCATGGGACAGCCGCGGGTTGCGGTAAGTGCCATACTGCCTAAGCCGGAACGTTGATAGTGACGCCATCCAATCAGATCAAAAGCCGGCAAAGGCAAATCGTCCAATTTTTCCACCATAGCCGGCGGCGCAACGGCCAAACGGCCGGCTTCCGTTCTGCGCACCAATCCCGGTATATTATCCAGCGGTAATTTTTTCGACAAGGCCCGGGCGAGTGCGGGAAGTCCCACCTCACCATCTCCACGTAAAATGAAATCCACCGCCGCATCCCGCATGACGGCACGGGGCATGGCCGTTGGATGATGCCCGCCCAATACGATGGGCACCTCGGGACGAACCCTCTTGACAGCCGCCGCGGTGGCCAGCGCCATATCGCTGTATGCGCTGAAAAGTGATGAAATACCAATGAGGAAGGCCCCCGATGCCTTGGCTTGACGGGCAATGTGATCAAGGCTGTAGCCAAAATGGCGAAAATGATGGAACAGCCCGAAGGGTGATGCATCGGGTTGGCCATAATAGGGTTGCAGAAATTCCATCTGCCGGGGCCACGGTATGATACGGCTTTTGGTGGTGGCGAGACCATCGCAAATGCCCACCGTAAACCCGGCTTCCCGCAGCGATGCGGCGATGCTGGCAAGTCCGTAAGGAAGTGTCCGTTTGGCGGTAAGATAAAAGTCTTGAATGGGGGGTTGTATGAGCAGGATATCGGGCATGTTTAGCCCTAGCTGATTTTGGATATCTCGCTGAATGTCTGAATTTCCGCCGGCAGGTCGTCCGGCCCGATAAGTTCATCAACGCCCAATGCCAGTGCGCGTTCAATAACGTTTTGAAGCTGAATCAGGTTGCCGGGCCAGTGATATCGCATCAAAATATCCAGTGCTTCAGGTGACACACTGATGATACGCTTATTCTGCCGGGTGCAAATCTGATAAATAAAATGATGAATCAGTAAGCAAATGTCCTCGCGCCGCTCTCTCAGCGGCGGCATGGTCACAACAACCGCATTGAGCAGATCGAACAGGTCTTTTTTCATTACGCCACTGTCGATGACCTCCTTTAACTCTTTGCCGGTGGCGGCCACAACCCTGGCACTGATACCTTTTTTTCTTTGCTCGATCTCAATGGCTTGAAGGATGCTGAGCCTCAGGCTGGGCGTCAACTCGGCAATCTCATCCAGGTAGATCGTGCCGCCGTCCACCTTTTTGATCAGTGCCGTAACATGGCCAATCATCTCTTTCTCGGGCACACCTTCGCTGATACTCCCGCAATTTACCGGTACGAAGGGCATTTCATTGCGTTCACTCAAGTCATGAATGGTGCGGGCCACCAATTCTTTACCGGTTCCGCTCTCACCCTGAATCAAGACCATGGGATTCTGCTGAACCACCGTCTCAATCATCTCATAGACTTGCTGCATGGGAGCGCTGATACCGATCAACGACTCGAATTTATAGCGGCCCCGGGCACGCTTGCGCAGCAGTGCCGCCTTATCTTCGACTTTCTTTTCCTCGATGATGCGGTCAATGATCAGTTTAAGGTGATCCAGTTTAAATGGTTTCTGCAAATAATCATAACAACCGAATTTCATTGCCTGAACCGCTGATTCCATAGAGCCGTAACCCGTGACGATGATCACCTCGATGTCAGGGCTATATTGCTTAACTGCCGCCAGCAATTCCAACCCATTAAATTCGGGCATTTTGTAATCTGTAAAAATAATGTGGACGTCCTCCTCTCGGATCAGGTCCAGTGCCTTTAAACCGCTGTTCACCGTCGTGATATCATAGCCCTGCATTTGCAGGTATTGCTCAACCATCATCAGAATATCTTTATCGTCATCGACAAATAAAATGCGGTAGTCGTCCATAGATTACTCCGTATAACAGCATTTACACAAATATGGTGAGTGGGTGGGTCATCTGCATTGGCTCGTCATGCCACTCGGTATATGTCAATCGGAATCCCACCAGATGGGGTCCTTATTTAATTGCATTCCATGGAATGATGATCAGCTGCAATGGGTGCCCATTGTATATAGAGGAGCTCACCAAAAAGATCAAGCACCGATCAAATTCAAGCCGTTGATACGGATCTATTTTACACACCGCCTGGCAATATATTTAGTGGCACGAAGCTTGCTGCAGAATTATGTGTAAGAATTGGCCATCTATTAGTGAAAAGCAGGTTAAACGGGTTTTTCACCATGAAGGCTGCAACAAAACGTCTACAAAAATATTCAGTTGTATGGAAATGTAGGCGTCACAAATTTGACATGCAGGCAGTGGCCGACAAATATTGCACCACCAGGACAGTCACACATGCCGACAAATGCGCAAAGCATTAAACGTCTATCCGTGCCTCTACCGGCCATCCTTGGTTTAGATCAAGCCAGTCCCGGTCCTAAAGAGAGCAATCGATTCTTTTTCCAATCGCCGCTCATCAAACAGCGTTTGTCCATCCTCAACAACATGGTGGGAGGCCGCAGCTTGGTCATCGTGGTGATTGGTGAAAGGGGCAGCGGCAAAACCACCTTAATGAACGAATTCATCTCCAGCGCCGGTAACGCTTGGCAGGCGTGCCGAATCAAGCTATCACCCGAAAGCAAAGATTGTCGGAGCCGCTGGCGCAATTTAACCAATCGCGTGGTCTACCGCACCCAAAAAAACCATCCGCCGTCAATCATCATCGACGATGCCCATCAACTCACTGCCAACGAGCTGAAAAAACTGCTGCAGTCAGCTTTCAGGCCAGATAAGCAACCGAAATTCAAAAGCATTGTATTATTTGCCGAGCCTGATATGCGCAAACGTTTTGCCGAAATCGCCCGTTGGCTACCACCGATGTCCGTCATCGACAAAATCTATATGGTGCCCCTGACAGAGAAACAAACCGCCGACTATCTGCAACATCGCCTCAGAGTCGCCGGCATCATCCGAAAGAACCCGTTTTCAGGCGATCAGGTCCGCAAAATTTACGAGCTTTCAGGAGGTCTTCCAGGCTGGATCAACGGTGAGGCGTTCATGTTGCTAAAAAAGATGGAAAAACATCATCGGGGTTTTCAAAGATCGCTGTTGGCCAAATTGATGAGATGGCAATCCGTCATTCGATGGCAGGCCCATCGGATGAAAGAGATAGCCTTGTTTGGCAAAAAACCGGCAACAATGCTATAAAAACCCATGAGCCCATGATCGAAACTGGAAAGCAAATATATGTTTAAAGTTCTGATGGTATGCACCGGCAACATCTGCCGCAGCCCCATGGCCGCCGGCCTCTTGAACCACTATTTGCCGGTTGATCTAAAGTCGCGCGTCGAAGTGAGTTCCGCCGGCACCCACGCACTGCACGGCCATCATGCCGAATCCCATGCGTTGAAGGCGATGGATAGGATCGGCATCGATATCCACCATCACAGAGCGCGGCAAGTTACCAGCGCGATCGCACGGGAGTCCGATTTGATCCTAACCATGGAGGCCGCACATGTTCGCAAAGTCAACGGTCTGCTGGTCTGGAAACACAAAAAACCGATCATGATCAGTGAGTTCAACATGCAAACACCGGCACATGATATCGCTGATCCGTACGGCGGCCCGTTTTCGGCCTATGAAGATTGCATTCACACCCTTTGCCCTTGCATCAAAGGGGTTATTTTGTGGTTGGGAACCAATCTCTAAGTTGATCAATAATTAAAGGGGCCATTTGAATACACTTCGCCAAAAAATGATTGACGTATTGCAAAATGCGCCAATGGATCGGCGGGACCTATCCCAAGCACTGAGAATCAGTGAAAAGGAGGTGGTCGCCCATTTGCCCCATGTGGCCAAATCTGTTGTGGCCCGTGGAATGCTTTGGCAGGTCCAACCAGCCTATTGTGAAAGCTGCGGTTATACCTTTAAAGACCGCAAACGCCTCTCAACGCCCAGTAAATGCCCACGATGCAGACATTCGCGCATTCATGGCCCTTGGTTCCATGTGAATGGCGGACCTGCATCGATCCCCTGACCTGGTCTGGCGGCGCTTGCACGTTCCATTCAATCCATCTGTTGACACCTGCCGTAATCTGAATTAAAAAAGGCTGTCCATTCAAGGCAGCGAAAGCTGTAATCAGGTGATTGCCATCGGTGAAGTTGTTCGATACACCTTACACCCCATTGAAAATACGCTAATTTTAATTTAGTGCCGGTGTGGTTGGAATCGATAGACCGATAAGCCTTGTGTATCAATCGCCTGCTTTACGAATTAGGGAGAACGGTTATGATCCATGTGGAAAAGCTGACCAAATACTACGATGATTTTTGCGCGGTGGATCAGATCAACCTCGATGTCGAAAAGGGGGAGATCATCGGCTTGCTGGGCCCCAACGGTGCCGGCAAGACCACAACGCTGCGCATGCTGACCGGATATTTTAATCCTTCGGCGGGAGATATTCGTGTCAAAGATATATCGGTGCACGAAAACCCGCTGGCGGTTAAACGCCTGATCGGCTACCTGCCGGAATCCGCGCCTTTGTATAAAGGCATGCTGGTATATGATTATCTGGATCATGTGGCTAAAATCCGCGGTCTTCAGGGATCAGCCAAGGAGCAGCGTTTGCGGAAATTGGCCGATATGTGCGGACTGCGCGATATCATGCACAAAACCATCGAGACCCTCTCCAAAGGCCTCAAGCAGCGTGTGGGACTGGCCCATGCCATGATGAGCGATCCGGAGATACTGGTGCTGGATGAACCCACCTCCGGCCTGGATCCCAATCAAATTGTGGATATCAGAGAAATTATCCGTAAAATCGGCAAAGAAAAAACGGTCATCCTCTCCACCCATATCCTCAGCGAAGCGGAAGCCACTTGCGACCGCATTGTCATCATCAACAAAGGCAAAATCATCGCCGACGGCAGCACCCAGGATATCAAAACCCAAAACGGTCAAGCCGACCAGATCCAGATTGAATTGCTCGAGGCGGATTTTGATACGGTTCGTTCCACCTTGGAGGCCGTCAAGGGGGTCAAGAAAGTCTCGCAGACACCCAGCGACGATCCAGGGCTACTCAGAATTAGTGTTTTGCCCGAAGATCACAGCGATCCCAGAGCGGATATGTATACAGCCATCAAAGCCACCGATTGGCTGCTTGTGGATCTTCACCAGGAAACCAAAACACTTGAAACCATATTCCGCGAGCTGACCAGGGAGAATTGATATGCGTCAGACATGGCTTATCTTCAACAAAGAGTTTAAGGACTATTTTATATCGCCCATTGCCTATATCGTCATTGCCATTTTTCTCTTTGTGACCGGATGGCTGTTTTTTTCGAAGTTTTTTATTTACGGTCAAGTCGACCTGCGGCTTTTTTTCAATCTGCTGCCCTTTATTTTTGCCTTTGTAGTGCCCGCCATCACTATGCGGCTGTTTTCGGAAGAACTCAATGTTGGATCTTACGAAATCCTGCTCACCATGCCGGTCACTTTCCGGGACATTATTGTGGGTAAATTTCTGGCTGGCGTGGCCTTTGTAGCGGCCATTTTGATCCCCACCCTGGCTTATCCCATCTTTATCAGCTTTTTTGGAGATCTGGACTGGGGAGTGGTGGCCGGCTCCTACCTTGGATCCATTCTATTGGGTGCAGCCTACGTGGCTATTGGTTTGTTTGCATCATCGCTGACTCGCAACCAGATCATTGCACTGATTGTCGGCATGGTGATTTGCTTCCTTCTTTCCATCATCGACAGAATGCTCTTCTTCTTTCCACACTCAACCCTGGGCGTATTTGCTTACCTGAGCTCCGCCATCCATTTTGAGAACATCGCCAAAGGGATTGTTGATACCCGCGATATTGTCTATTTTTTAAGTATGATGTTTATGGGGTTGTACGCCACCCACCTAGTGATGCTGGAAAAAAAGTAAAGGGGAATATCGTATGAATGCCACCTCCGAAAGGTATGCCAAATATATTAAACTATTGTTGTATATCGTGGTCCTCGTGCTCATCAATGTGGCGGGTTTGACCCTCTTTTTCAGAGGGGATCTGACAAAAAACGGAATCTACTCCCTGTCCGATGTCAGCAAACAAGTAGTGTCCACCCTATCCGAACCGCTGACCATTAAGGTTTTTTTCACCAAGGATCTGCCTGCGCCCCATAACAACACCGAAAAATATCTGCAAGACATGCTCAAGGAGTACAGCCTGCACAGCAATAAATACTTCAATTACCGTTTTTACAACGTGAGCGCCGAGACCGAAGGTATGGGCAGTGACGACGCCGGGATAAACCGCCAGATGGCCAGGGACTATGGCATCAATCCGGTTCAGATTCAGATGATCGAACAAGATGAGCTCAAATTTAAAAAAGCCTATATGGGTCTTGTGCTCATCCACGGCGATATTATTGAACGCATTCCGACCATCACCTCGACGGAGAGACTGGAATACCGGCTGACCACGGCGATTCAAAAGCTCAACAACAAAGTCAGCGCCTTGCTCAAACTGGAAGAGAACGTCCAGATCAAACTGGTGCTCTCCTCTTCGATCAACCAGGTGGCCCCTTACATGGGGTTGAATCAGCTCAAAACCTATTCCGAACAGATCAAAGAGATCGTCGATAAGCTGAATCCCAAGACCTATAACAAGCTTACGTTCTCCAGAATCGATCCCACCATGACGCCTGATCAGGGCAAGGAGATTGAAAAACTGGACATTATGGAGCTGAATTGGCCGGCCATCGAAAAGGCCAACATTGAGCCTGGAAATGGCTTTATCGGGTTGATTGTCCAGTACAAGCAAGATGTTCGCGTGATTCCCCTGTTGCAGGTTTTGCGGCTGCCCATTTTCGGCACCCAATACCAACTGGCCGACATGGCCACTGTTGAAGAGCAAATCAACGTCAACCTGGAGCGTCTGGTGAACATTAATGAGGACCTGGGATACTTGGCCGATCACGGCACCCTGTCCACCTTCAGCCTGGGCCCCATGGCCCCCCAAACGGATGAGACCATCGGCCGTTTTAATTCGCTGGTCAGCAGGAGCTACACACTCAAACCCATCAGTCTGAAAGAGAGAAACATTCCGGACGGCCTCAAATGCCTGGTTATCGCGCGGCCCACGGAAAAATTCTCCGACTACGACCTCTATCAAATCGATCAGGCACTGATGCACGGCACCAATCTGGCTATTTTCGCAGACATCTTCAAAGAGCAACGGCCCCCCGGCCAGCAGCCCTTTATGGCCAACCAAATGCCCACCTTTGTGCCTGTGGATACCGGCCTGGAAAAGCTGTTGGCCCATTATGGCGTGCGCATTAAAAAGTCCCTGGTGCTGGACGAAAAGTGCTACCGCCAGCGTCTGGCGCCACAACAGGGCGGAGGAGAACAGCCCATCTATTTTGCCCCCATCATTGAAAATGAACGAATCAACCAGAAGCTGGATTTTATCAAAGGCATCAAGGCCTTGGTCACATTAAAAATATCGCCATTGGAGTTGGACCGCGAGCGCCTTGATGCGCAGAAGGTCACGGCCCATCAGCTTCTGGCCTCATCCAAGCGTTCCTGGGAGATGCGGGATCGCATTACCCTGAACCCCATGTTTCTGCGCCCGCCGGCCACGGATAAAGAGATGGCCAGTTTGCCGCTGGCTTACCTGCTGGAGGGAACCTTTACCAGCTATTTCAAAGACAAACCCATGCCTGAAAAGCCGGTGGAGAAAAAAGAGGGTGAAGCGGATGAACCCAAAGAAGAGGCCAAAACCGATCTCTCTCAAATTACGGAAAAAGGCGCTTTTCGGGAGCAAAGTCCCCCCTCCAGAATTTTTATTGTGGCGTCTGCGGAAGTTGTGAAAGATCAACTGTTGGATGAAGATGGCCGCAGCACCAATGCCGTGTTTATCCTGAACATGATCGACGCTCTTAATGGCCGGGAATCCATAGCCGCCATGCGCAGCAAAGTGCGGCAGTCCAATCCTCTGGAGGAGACCACCCCGGCCACCAAAACCATCGTCAAGACCGTCAACATCGTCGGACTTCCCATTCTTGTGGTGGGATTCGGGCTTCTGGTCTGGATGCGCCGCCACACCCGTCGGAAACGAATTCAAATGCTGTTTCACGCGTAGACAACCCAAGCATCGAGGTTCACCATGAAACTGAAAAAAGAGTATCTGATTCTGTTATTGGTCATCGCAGCCTTGGGCGCCTACCTGATGATGCGCTCCAAAGACCAAACCCACTTCGAACTGCCCCGGTTGTCGGAAGTGGAGAGCAATAAAATCAACCGCCTTGTGATCGGCAAAAGCGACGGCACCATTGAACTCAACAAAAAGGACGATCAGTGGACCTTCGGCCCCAAAGCCTACAAGGCGGATAGCATCAAGGTTAAAAACATGCTCAAGGCCGCTGTGGACCTGTCCATCACGGCCTTGGTTTCCGAATCCGAAAACTACGAACGCTACGATCTTGCCGACGATAAAAAGGTGCGCGTCCAGGCTTTTGCAGACAAGGAGATTTTGCGCGATTTCGCCATCGGCCGTCAGGCGCCCACCAGCCAGCATACTTTTGTCCGGCTGGCTGATGACCCCAAGGTCTACCATGCCCGGGGGAACCTTCACTTCACTTTCGACAACACGGTGGATGATCTGCGCGATGAAACGGTGCTGGCTTATGAAAAAAGCGATATAACAGGCCTGACCATTGCCAAGGGCAAACAAAACCTCACCTTAACCAAGCAAGAAGTGCTTCAGGAAAAAGAAACACCAACCGACGAGAAAAAAGAGGAGCAGAACCCTCAAACCAAAATTCAATGGATGGATTCAAACGGCACTGTTGCCCGGCAAGCAGTTGTGGAAAGCCTGATCAACGATCTCTCCAGGCTCAAATGCGACGACTACCTGGAAGACAATGCCAGGGACGGTCTGCAAAATCCCGCCTGGACGGTGACCTTGAATTCAGAAAATGCGGATCATACCCTCTCGGTGTTCAAAAAAGCGAGCGAAGAGAGCATTGAATTCCCGGCGGTTTCCTCGGGCACGCCATATGCGTTCATTCTGCATAAAAGCCGCGTGGAAAAGTTCGAAAAGGATATCGACCGGTTGCTCAATCCGGGGGAAAAGCAATAGAACCGCAGAATATCGAACGAGGAATGTCGAATGTCCAAGCGTGAAATATTAGATCGATTTGGAAGGGAGATGTCCCTGACGAACAGCCGTGCAAAATGCTTCCGTTATCTTCCGCAAATCCGGCGTCAGGCAATTCATCACGCGCTCCTGAATCGTTTTAGGGATTTCACCATAGAAGGCTTCAGCAATACCGCCGGCGATACACGCCAGAGTGTCGCTGTCACCGCCGAGGGAAACGGCATTTCGAACGGCATCTTCGTAGGAATCGGAGTCGAGAAAGGCGATGATGGCCTCCGGAACCGTTCCTTGACAGGATATGTCAAAGGTGTAGGTGGGGCGGATTTCTTCCACCGTGCGATTTAAATGATAGCCAAAGTCTCTCGCGATTCGGGCCCGAATCGCCTCCTTAGGCGTTCCCCTGCGGGCCAGGAACACAGCCAAGGCCGTGGCTTGCGCGCCTTTAATACCCTCGGGATGATTGTGGGATATGGCCGCCGACATCTCGGCGTGCCGAAGGACATCCTCCTCTGACCGGAAGGCAAATCCCACCGGACTGACACGCATGGCGGCGCCGTTTCCCCAGCTGTTGTACGGTTTGGGCGTACTCGAAAAAAGCCACCGGATAAAGGTCCCGCCATAGCCGGCATCAGGATAACGACGGCCGATTCGGTGAATCGACTCTAAGTAGGGTCTACCGGAAATGATGGCGTCCGCTACAGCAACCGTCAAAACCGTATCGTCAGTGAATCGGCTCATAGGACCGAAAAGAGGGAAATCTTTGGTTTTGACGGGGCGGTGCTCATAAACCGATCCGATGATATCACCGGCAATGGCTCCGATCATGGCATGCCCTTCTCTTTTACAAGGTCTGGGCTAGCCGCAATGCTCAATGGCCTTGGCCAATGAACGCATGTGGGCTTTTTCCGCCTGAGCGATGGTGATGAAGGCCTCCTGGGCATCGGGGGCCGTAATGCGATCAGCCATGGTGCGATAAAGATCAAAGGCGGCATATTCAATGCTCAAGGCCATTTCAATCAAACGCAGGCAGACCCGGTTCTTGATATCGACCAGCTTGTTCATGGCCTCGCTGAGTTTTATGCCCCCTTCCAGCACTTCTCCGGAAAGGGCTTCAAAGACCGTGTGGAACTCACCACCGTCCGTCTCAATCTGCCGCCAGAACCGGTAAACGGTCCTGGCATGCCCCAGTTCTTCCTTGGCCAGGTGGACAAAAACCTTTACCCATGGCTGATCTTGATATTGCTCACTCACGTGGGTGTAAAAGTGAAGTGCACCTTTTTCCAGGTTCATGGCTGTTTTCAGCATCTCCGAAGGCGCTGCCTGCCAAGGAAACAGCCGGGCATTGGGATAATCCTCGGCAACCCCACCATCCCATGCCAGCATGCCGCCGGCTAAATTGAGAAGATCGCCCGAGCCAATGTTTTCTTCGGCCACCATGGATGCAGCCGCCATGGATCTGGCACCGCTGTGGCAGTAAAACACCATTTTTTTATCCCTGGGAAGCGCCTCCATGGTTTGGACCAATTCCGGCAGGGGAATCAGGCGAGCGCCGGGAATATGCCCATGTTCGTACTCCCCGGGCTGGCGGACATCGATGAGGGCATACTCTTTTTCGTGATGGTCCTGGATGAATTGACGCAGTGCTTCAGGGCTGAGGTCTTTGATACGCATGAAGCGGTCCTTATTTGAAATTAGTAGACAAATGGGGCACGCAGGCGGTCTGCAACGTCTCTTAAATGACACGGGTGTCGGCACCTGCTTCGTTCCCGGTCGCCACCACTTCCCTGCCCGGACGCAAGGCCAAGTCCAATCCGTTTAAAAAATGGGTAAATGCCGCCGGCTGACGTGCGACGGTTGAAGCAAAGGCGCGGGTCAACCGATGGGCGCGCGCTTCCCAATCCGGGTTGCCGGTCAGGCGGGCAAGCAGCATCAGATTGGAAAGGGCTACGGAGTTGGCCGAAGGCATGGCGCCGTCGTAGAGCTCTTTGGGTCGAACAGGCAGTTCTGTATTTCCTGCATCAATCAAATAATAACCGCCCCGGTCGCTGTCCCAAAAGTCGGTATCCATCTTTTGCTGCAACGCAATGGCATAGGCCAGATGGTGGGTCTTGAAAGTGGTGCGGTACAATTCGATCAATCCCATGATCAAAAAGGCATAATCTCCGGCCTGCCCGTCAATGGCGGCCTGGCCGTCCCGATAGCGATGCTGCAGGCGGCCGTTATCATCTGTCAACCGGGATTGAATAAAGGTGACGGCTTTCTCAGCGGCGACGGCGTAGTGTTGCCGTCCCAGCACCCGCGCCCCCAGTGCCAAGGCTGCCACCATCAAGCCGTTCCAGTCCGTCAACACCTTGTCGTCCTTCAAGGGCGGCACCCGCTGTTTGCGATGGTGGAACAGCTTGTCACGAAATACTTCCCACCGATCGGTCAGCCATTGGGGCGCAACATCCAGGGTGTTTGCCCATCGCTCCCAAGACCGCGTCAGATGAGGAATGTTGTCCCCGCTCTTTTGATGGGTGACCTGATCGGTGAAATTGCCTTCGGGCCGCAGATTGAAAATCTCGTACCAAGGAATGCGTTCCGCAGCCGCTCTCGAAATCTTGTCAAACTCATCCCAGGACCAGACATAGAATTTTCCTTCTTCGCCTTCGCTGTCGGCATCTTCGGCCGTGTAAAAACCACCCTGGGGATGGGTCATCTCCCGTAAGACATAGGTGAAGATCTCTTCGGCGGTTCGGGCAAAGAACGCGTTGCAGGTCACATGGTAAGTCTCCAGATAGGCATTGGCCAACAGGGCCTGATCATAGAGCATTTTCTCAAAATGGGGCAAAAGCCAACGCGCGTCTGTGGAATAGCGGTGAAAACCGAAGCCCACATGATCCCACAATCCACCCCGGCGCATGGCAGTGAGGGTGTGGGTGACCATCTTCAGGGCGTGGTCATTACCGGTGCGAAAGCGGTGCTTCAACAAAAACAGCAGGCGGTGGGGCGTGGGAAACTTAGGTGCCGGATCAAACCCCCCGTATTGGGAGTCAAAACTTTGGGATATCTGGGCAAAGGCCTGATCCAAATGATCCATGGTGAGATCAGCCCCGTCGTCCGACGCAATGGTTAAGGCTTGATCCAAGTGGCCGGTGATCCCGTCGGCAGCGTCCAATACGCGTTTGGGATCGTTTTGCCAGAGAGACTGAATTTGCCGGCACACCTCCATGAGGCCTGGACGGCCGAACCGGCTGCGCCTGGGCATATAAGTACCCGCAAAAAAGGGTTTTTTATCCGGTGTCATGATGACATTCAACGGCCATCCACCAGAGCCGGAAATCATCTGGCAGGCTGTCATGTACAGGGCATCAATGTCGGGACGCTCCTCACGATCAACCTTGATGCACACAAAGGCATTATTGAGTGCGGCGGCGGCCTCTTCATCTTCAAAGGACTCGCGCTCCATCACATGACACCAATGGCAGGTGGCATATCCCACTGAGAGAAAAACCGGCTTATTCTCCTTGCGCGCCGTAGCAAAAGCCTCTTCTCCCCAGGGGAACCAATTCACCGGATTGTTTGCATGCTGCAACAGATATGGGCTCTTTTCATGTATTAGTCGATTGGGCATATTCTCCCTCCGCGCCTGAAATGCCGCTTTGACGGGGCAACGCTTATGACCAAGAAAACCGCTATGGCGAAATTATAAAAAGTAACGTAAGAATCAGTTGGCATGTTGGCAAATCGAGATTATCAGATCGTACCATTTGTTACAAAGTTAACGCATTTAGCTTTCCACTCTTCCAGGTCTGCCAGAAGTCCGGCTTTTTCTATGTATTCATAGTTCAGTCCTTCTATAACTCCCTGGGGTTGATGGAGATTATCGCCGGATTCGGCCAATGCATCGGCGATATGGATGATGACGGCTGGGTTCAGTTTTACCTCCGACCAGTTATGATGACTGTGGTGAAATGCCGTCGCATCGAGAATGGCCTCAGGTAATCCCCACAAGCCAAGGAGGTAAGCGCCGATGCATGAATGGTTTGTACCGATGACCTTTTCTTCGGCCTCAACGATGGGGATCGATATTTTTTCGGCCAGTTTGTTGATAACGGCAAAGCTGTCCGGAAGATGCGCGGCGATTAACAATTTACCGATGTCATGCAGCAGGCCGGCCATAAAGACCGTATCGGCGCCCCGGCGGTCGATCCCGCCTTCTTGTGCGATAATTTTGGCAAAAGCACTGGTGAGCATGGCGTGCTCCCACATCCGCTCCAATGAGAATCCGGGGACTTTCAAATGCTTGAATTTGTCGAAAGTCCCGGACGTCAGCGCCATGGCTTTGACCAGGTCGAGCCCCAGCATGCTTACGGCTTTGGCTGGATAGGTGATCTGTTGGCGCAGGCCGAAAAAGGATGAGTTCACCATCTTCAATATCTTGGCGGTAAGCCCAATATCCTTTGAGATGATATCACCGATCTTTTCAATGGAGGCATCTTCGGTTTTGAGTTCTTCCATCAATTCGATGTAGACCGCCGGCAGGGTGGGCAATGAATCGATTCGGGATACAATTTCTCTGAGACCTTGGTGGCTTATCAACTTTTTAATCATAAAGGCCCTGCTGATGGTCGCTTTGAGGTCATCATCCTCACATGGCTTGGCCAGGTATTGATGGGCCAGATCAACGGATTTCAGCACCACATCCTGGTCCGAATAACCGGAAAGGATGATGCGTACGCTGTTAGGGTGCCCCTGGCGGACCATTTTCAAGAAATCCAAGCCGCTCTGGTTTTGAAAAACCGTTTCGGTGACAATCACCTCCATGGGTTCATTGCCCAGAATCTCCAAGGCCTCTGAAGGGCCGGCGGCAAAACGCATGTCCCACTCCTGGCGCATCTTTCGGAAACTGCGTTTGAGGGCTTTGTGAACGAATTTTTCTTCATCCACAAAAAGAATGGTCCGGGTCATATGGATACTCTTTCTGAATTGGCTTGGCCGTGAGGCAATTCCTTGAAAATGGCCTCCGACAAATGATTCATTTTTAACATTAAGCTTTCCAGGTCATCTTTATAGGTCTCTTTAATCCTCAAGATCGCATCCTGAACGGAGAAAAACGCATCTACGACGTCCGGGTCAAAGTGCCTGCCGCGACCTTCCAAAATGATCCGGTTGGATTTTTCGATGGAAAAGGCCTCTTTGTATGGCCGTTTGGATGTCAAGGCATCGAAAACATCCGCCAGTGCGACGATGCGTCCGGCCAATGGGATCTGTCTCCCCTTCAAGCCATACGGGTAACCGCTGCCGTCCCATTTTTCATGATGGGTGCGCGCGATGGTTTCACCCATTCGGACAAATCCGATATTGGATCCTTTCAAAATATCGGCCCCGATGGTGGTGTGCTTTTTCATGACCTCCCACTCCTCGGTGTCCAGTTTGCCGGGCTTTAACAGGATCTTGTCGGGTATTCCGATTTTGCCGATATCATGCATGGGGGCGGCATAAAGAATGGTTTCCACCGTCTTGCCGTTCAATTCCATTTTTTGGGCGATAAGGGCCGAGTAATGGCTCATGCGCTTGATATGGGCACCGGTTTCGTTGTCCCGATATTCAGAGGCCGCGGTCAGTTTGAAAATGGTATCCAGCGATGCATCTCTGAGTTGTTCCAAGGCGTGGTTCAACTGCTTGGTTCTGAGCGCAACCTGTGTTTCAAGATTTTGCTGGTATGCTTTTATCCGGTCGTTCAATTCCTTGATTCTGAGATGCGCGCGCACCCTGGCAATGATTTCGGCATGGGCGGCGGTTTTCGAAATAAAATCGTCCGCGCCCATATCCAATGCCCTGACGTGGTTGTCGACGGTGTCAAGGCCGGTGATCAAGATAACCGGTATGCTGCTTGTTTCGGGATTGCTTTTTATCCGGCTGGTAACTTCAAATCCGTCCATACCCGGCATATTAATGTCCAACAGGACCAAATCCGGTGTTTTGGCAATTATTATATCCAGAGCAGTCTGCCCGTCGGATGCCGACATTGTATCATAGCCTTTTCGACTTAAAACCCGGCACATCATATTTTGTCCCAGCAGATTGTCATCCACGATCAAGATATTAGGCATAGACTTCTCCTATGGCGTTATTATTAGCCGTTTTATGGCGGCTGAATCGGCTTAACCAGTAGAAAGTTGATCTGTGCTCAATTTCAAAATAACTGCGGATAGGGCATTTGAGTGGCAAAACACATAGAGCTTCAAGCCGAATAGATCACTTAAACCAACTTGATAGAACTATCGATCATAAATCATGTTACTTTAAAAATTTTTATAATGTTACAAACTTAATCATTTGACCGAACGCCTGCTGCCGGACTTTTCGTGGGTTAGTAAAAAAACTTAAGAAAAAACCATTGATGGCCGATGGCTTGGTTGTAAAATAAAAACAGTTGAATCGCATCTCCTTTCGATTGGCAGTTGACGCATATCACACTCCACCGGCCACACTTCACACGGATTCATTATCGACGCCATATTGTGGAGAGACTTGGGTCTCATCCCATATGTGTCAGATTTACTTTAGTATTCATGAAATTGGAGACATGCTATGGAAAAAGGAAGACACCGTCCATTTTACATCCTTCTAACGCTGATCCTGGTTTTAATTGCAGGAGCGGTGCAAGCGGGCCCCCGTTACACGATTGCTGTTGTTCAACATCAGCAATTTTTGCCCTTTCAGCAGGCCCATGACGCTTTTATCAGTAATTTGAGCATATTAGGTAATAAGGCCGATTTTGACATTGTGGATGATTTTAATGCCCGCAGCGATATCGGCGCCTTGGAATCCAAGATCAACGAACTGGCCGCAAGATCGGATATCGATCTGATTTTTACCATCGGCACCCATTCCACCAAACGAATGGTCAAAGCCGAGAAAAAAACGCCCATCGTGTATACCATTGTCGGCGATCCTCAAAATGCCGGTATCGTCAAAGACTGGAAGAGTTCCGGAGCCAATTATACAGGCGTGGAAACCCCCGAATATTACACCAAAGTCGTTCGCCTGATGCATCATTTTGTCTCGTTCAAAAGCCTGGGCATGATCTATCTGAAAGGTTCGCCCAGTCATGAAGCCGGAATCCGCCAGATTCGCAAATTATCCAAAGAAATTGGTTTTAAATTCATCCACGAGGGATTCCCCCTCAGGGATGAGAACCGGGTTCGCTTTCCGCGGGATCAAATCCGCAGCAATATGCAATCGGCCCTGGCGGCGGTCTGCCCCCGGGTAGATGCCTTTTTTGTTCAGACCTCCAACACTTTTACCAAAGAATTTGACGTGTTTATGGCGGCGTTTTTGGAACACCGGATTGTCAGTGCAGGAGATCCCACCAATATCCAAAAGGGCCTGGTGATGGGGATCGGCAAAGATGCCGAACGCTTCGGCCGCCAGTGCGCCCAATATGCCGTTAAAATCCTTGAAGGAACCCCGCCTGCCGCCCTGCCCATGGATGTGGGTGTCAAGCTCTCCGTGGATGTCAACCTTAAGGCGGCGGAACTGGTGGGTTTTGAGCCGCCCTTCGAGTTGATCAGCGGGGCGGACAATTTATACCAAAACGTGGCATCAACTGATTTGGCCGAAGCAGGAGCAACAAACCGTTAAAAATGAAAAGACCGCCGACTTTCAGACGTTTTTTACTCGTCATGGTCTTTCTCCTGGAAGGCCTCTCCTTGGCCGTTGTGATCGGTTTTTTGTTCGCAATGCTGGACCAGTCCATGCAACAGGAGCAGATCGGTCGGATCAATGCGCAACAAGCGGAATTGCGCCTGCATTTAACCAACAGGCTGAATTACACCCATTCCAGGGTCGAAGAGATCCGGTTCAACAACAATATCAGGATTGCGCTGTTTCTCGGGATGCACTCTAAAATTGCCGAAAGCATCAATGCGTTCTACCCCCAGTCCATGGGCAGCACCTTTTACGTGCGCAGCCCGGAGGGCCGCTATTATCCGCAACCCGGTGACGATCATGGATTTCTAAATGATACGCAGCTGCTTGCACTGCAGCCGGGTGGCGTAACCCAGAAGGCGGTTAATCAGCATACCTTTGTCTATTTTACGCCCATCATCCATCAAGACCGGGTTGAAGGACATGCCGTGGGGGTTTATGATCTGAGCAAGGACCCGCATTGTTTGGAACTGTTGGCGGCGTTCAGCGATCTATCCCTTGTTTACAGGCAAGAGGAGCACTTAACAGACGTGTTCACCCATCGGCCGTTGTACATGACATCGCACTGGATCACTTCCGAACTGACCCGAAATCAACATCAGCACGCTTCGGATGGGCGCTATCCCCAGCTTATGGGCATGCAGGAATTTCCGTCTGTGTATTTTATCGTTGACAACCAACAATACCGACATCATCGGTGGTCAATGGTGACAAAACTGGTTTTGCTGTGCATACCGCTTTTGATTTTGACCTTTACGATCTCTTTTTTGATTCTGAAAAGAGTCACTTGTGCACTGGATGCCCTGGCTAAAAATGCCCATCATATCGCTGCCACCGATGGGCACTCGGATCTGGACACCGCCGAGGTCCGGCACGCCGAATTTCTCTACTTCGCCCAGGCTTTCAATAAGGTTTTGTCCAAAGTCCGCCGGCGCACCAGGGATTTGAAAAATGCCAATGAAAATCTGCAAGAACAGATCGAAGAACGCCGGCAAATGGCCGATGCGCTGCAGAAGAGCGAGGCCCAACTGCGTTCGCTGCAGGACAATATTCCCATTGGTCTGTTCCGAAGAACCATTGATGGGCGCTTTCTGTTTGCCAATCCCAAAATGGTTTCCATTTTCGGTTACGATTCCCAGGATGAGATGATGAATGTGCCCATTTGCCGGTTATATGACCATCCGGAACAATACGATTATATGATGGACTGGTTTAAGGCATCGGATAACATACAACGCCTGGAACTTCGTTTTAAACGCCAAGACGGCACGCCCATATGGGGCGCCGTCCATCTGAATCGCACTGTGGACCAAAAAACAGGGACCGCTTATATTGACGGCGCCCTTATTGACATCACCGATCGCAAAAAGATTGAGGATGAAAAACATAAATTGGAGACCCAGCTGCGGCAAGCCCACAAAATGGAGGCTCTGGGCACGCTGGCCGGAGGAATTGCACATGATTTTAACAATATTCTTTATGCCATCATTGGATATTGTGAATTGGCCCTGGAAGATGCGATCACGGATACCAGCCAGCAAGATAACCTTCAACAGGCTATCGCGGGCGCCCAGCGCGCGGCCGAGCTTGTGCGCCAAATATTGACTTTTGCCCGCCAAACCGAAATTAAAAAACATCCACTGAACTTGACCAACATCGTAAAAGAGAGCCGCAATCTAATGCGCGCAACGCTGCCCACGAACATCGAGATCCGAACCGAGTTGGATGCCAATCCCACTGTTCTTGCCGATCCGACGCAAGTGCATCAGATCATCGTCAATCTTTGCACCAATGCCAGCCATGCCATGCGAGATAGCGGCGGTGTCCTGACCATCGCTCTTTCAATGATCGATATTACTCCCGGCAATGCGCCTTGTGAGACAAGTCTGAAAGAAGGTCACTATGCATTGCTCAAGGTCGCGGACTCCGGGCACGGCATGTCGGCGGAAACCTTGGAGCGCATCTTTGATCCTTACTTTACCACTAAAGCCCAGGGCGAAGGATCCGGAATGGGGCTTTCGGTGGTCCAGGGTATCGTCAGAAGTTTAAACGGGGCCGTTTGTGTCGACAGTGTTGTCGGACAGGGATCAACTTTCAACATTTACCTGCCGGCCGTTAAAATAAAGAATTTACAGGTCCAACAACAGCCAAACGCCATTGTCGGAGGAGGCGAACACATTCTTTTTGTTGATGATGAATCGCTTCTAACGCGCATGATATCTCAATTGCTCTCCAAAATGGGATACCATGTGACGACTAACAACAATCCCGTCGCGGCGCTGGAACAGTTCCGCAATGCTCCGGAACAATTTGATCTGGTTATTTCCGATGTCACCATGCCTCAGATGGCCGGCCCTGATATGGCCAAGGAGATGATGAAAATTCGTCCCGACCTGCCTGTTCTCTTATGTACCGGATATAGTGCAAATATCAGCGAACAGATGGCTTCAAATATCGGCGCCCGGGCTTTGATGTACAAACCTTTGGTCCGGGATAAGCTGTCTGCCGCCATTCGCGGAGCGTTGGACAAGCGCTCGGCGGCTTGAGCCCATCGATAACCGGTTTCATAACAGATAACAGAATGCGCTAAAGTTAACGCAAAAAAGGTCGATGTTAGGAAACAGAAGTTGTGATAATTTTGTGTTCACTAGTTGAGTACAAAGCTATACGAAAAAACAATCAGTCAACTTGAATCTGCAAATCTTTCTGAACATCTCCTCTCCCGAATTGAATCCCAAGCCCTGAAATTTGAATAGTATTCTACTTATTGGTGCAACACATTTATAAGATTGCTTTTTAATGGAAGCGTCTATGGAAATTTTAATTGTCGAAGATGAAAATATTTTCCGCCTCATGCTGAAAAATGCACTGGAGGCAATGGGCCATACGATAATCGAAGCTGAAGACGGGCAACAGGCCTGGGAAATCCTCAATGCCAAAAAGACCAAGATTGTCATCTGCGATTGGGTGATGCCGGGACTGAATGGATTGGAGCTGTGCAAAAAGATTCGTTCAGAAGCCTTTAAAAGATATATCTATTTCATCATGCTGACGGCCAAAAACCGCAAGGAAGACATTGTGGATGTATTCAGGGCCGGCGCCGATGACTACATCCCAAAACCATTCGACCTTGAAGAATTCAAGGCCCGTGTGATGAACGGCATACGTGTGATCGATCTTGAGGAGCGCTATCATAGCATGGCCAAAACGATTATCGAAAGCCGCAACAAGTTGCGGATTGTCATTGATTCTCTTGGCGAGGAGATCGTCTCCCTGGACCGGGATATGAAGATTGTCACTGTCAATAAAGCGTTTACCAATCGACTGAAATGCCGTCCGCAAGAGGTCGTGGGCAAACATTGTTTAGATCACGCCATCTCGGAAAACAATTTCCTTCGGGATGAAGGTCTTCAGTCTTTGGTGAGCCATGTTTTTGAAAACGGCTCCGAGGCAAACGAGCTGGTTGTCGTCAAAAGTGGCAATGGCGAAGAGACATTTCTAAAAGTCAGCTGCCAGCCCGTACGAAATGAGTTGGATGATCTATTTAAGGTGGTCGTGCTTGCCCAGGATGTCAGCGAGGACCGGCGCAAGACCGAACAAATCCATTTGTTGAATGAACAATTGATGGCCAACACGGCCAAGATCGAAAACCAGAACACCGAACTGAAAAACACCCTGAAACAACTGGAAAATACACAGGCCCAGATGCTTCATTCCGAAAAAATGGCTTCCATCGGTCAACTTGCGGCCGGTGTAGCCCACGAAATCAATAATCCCACAGGTTTTATCAGCAGCAATTTAAAAACGCTCGTGGATTATCAAAGCGACATCGCCCATTTGATTGAAAAATATCGTCAATTGATAACCGATCTGGGCAGTGTTGAATTTAACGACCGGATTCCTGAACCTTTAATGCAAAGTGCTCAAAAGATATCTGCCGTTGAAAATGATATCGATCTGGAATTTTTGCTGGACGATATCAACGATCTGATCGGCGATTGTCGGGAAGGCACCGACCGTATCAAAAAAATCGTCATGGATCTGAAAGATTTCGCCCATCCCGGCGAAGACAAAATTAAATCTATTGATATCAATAAAGGGCTGGAGTCCACATTAAATGTGGTCAACAACGAAATCAAATATAAAGCCAAAGTGAAGAAGGATCTTGGCGACATTCCGCCGGTGAAAGGTTATCCACAACAACTCAATCAAGTATTTATGAACATTTTGGTTAATGCCGCCCAGGCTATCGAAAAAAAGGGAGAGATTGTCGTCAAAACACAACAGTTGAACGGCCATGTGGAAATCAAGATCAGCGACACCGGTTGCGGCATACCAAAAGAGAATCTGCGTAAAATCTTCGATCCCTTTTTTACCACCAAAGACGTGGGCAAAGGGACCGGTTTGGGGATGAATATTGCCTATAATATCGTGAAAAAACATAACGGTAACATAGAAGCGGACAGCACGGTGGGCAAGGGGACCACCTTTACCATAAAAATACCGACAGACGCTTTCGACAGGCTGGAAGATTGCTGATGATGAGACATACGGCAGCGGTCGCTATAATATCCAACTTAATGTATTTCAGGTGCACAGCCCTGATGGTCGTGGAGTGATATTTTGGCATTACAAAAAGAACATACTTTATTGCTGGTCGATGACGAAAAAGCCATCACCAGAGCCCTGCACCGCTTGTTTCGCAAAGAAGGGTATCACATTCTGACAGCCGAAAGCGGCCTGAAAGGCCTTGAAAAACTCCACCAGCTTGAAAAACCGGTTTCAATGATCATTTCGGATCAGCGCATGCCCGAAATGAACGGGGCCCAGTTCCTGGAAAAATCCAAAGCCATCTGCCCGGAGGCCATCCGTTATTTGCTGACGGGATACTCTGATTTGGAGGCCGTCATACAGGCGGTCAACAAAGGTGAAATTCACCGCTATTTGACCAAGCCCTGGAACGATAACGATCTGTTGCTTCAGGTGGCGCAATCTTTGGAGCATTATGAACTGGTATCTGAGAACAAGCGTCTGACGGCGCTGACCGCGGCGCAAAATGCAAAACTGAGTGACCTCAATAAAAATCTGGAATGCAAAGTCAAAGAGCGCACCACCCAAGTCATTGCACAAAACAAGGCCTTGGAAAGAATCAACCGCATGCTGGAAGCCAGCTTCATGGATTCCATTCGGTTGCTGACGGCCCTTGTAGAAAGCGTAAAACCGGCTCTGGGTAAACAGATGCGGCAGGTTGCCCAACTGTCGCGCAAGGTGGCGGAGGAGTTCCCTCTGAGCGCAGCCGAACTGGATAAGATCGAAATGGCCGGCATGATCCATGATATCGGATTGCTCGGGTTGCCTGACGAGTTGCAGGGCAAAGACGTCAAACAAATGAGTGACGCGCAGTACCGCTTGTTCAGAGAACATCCGGTTATTGGATCGGTTATCCTTGACAGCGTGGATAAGCTGGCCGACGTGGGAGAAATCGTTCTTTTCCACCATGAATATGTCAATGGCCAAGGATTTCCGAACGGCCTCAAAAAATCCCAGATACCGCTGGGTTCCAGAATTATTTTAGCCGTTTCGGATTATCTGGGTATCACGTCAACCTGGCCGCGGGATGCGCGCAAACTCGTCCGTTATACCCGCCGGCATTTTGATGCTTCCGTTTGGAAAAGTTTTACCGTCACCGATGATCCGGAGGTGACCATCGAAGAGGCGGCGGAGAAAAAACTGCTTATCGAAAGCAACCGCAAATACGATATGGACGTGGTGACCGCCTTGATAAAGGTGATTCGTAAATCCAGGAATATCGATCCTTCCCATGCCATCAGCCTGAAAGCAATTAAAGCCGGGATGGTCTTGATGGAAGATCTGCGTCTCAATGACGGACGCTTGTTGCTCACCAAAGGCACAAGGCTGAAAGAAACAACGGCCCAAACCATTCAAAGCATCGGCGAAAGAGGCATGCTTCCCGATAAACTGGTGGTTTCCATACCCGCAGGGAACGAAACGACGGAGAAAACCAAATGACACCTCAAACCGGGATCAGCAATATCCACGATGCCGCTGCAAGCGAAAAGGCGTTAAGCGCAGAAAAATTCCTGCGGCAACTCGATGCGGTTCACGAGTTGCCCACCCTTTCCACAGTGGCCATGAAACTCAGCCGCACCCTGCAGGACATCAACATGCCTGCCCAGGATGTGGCTGAAATCATCCAATATGATCAATCGATTGTGACCAAGATGTTGAAGCTGGTCAATTCAGCCTTTTTCGGCTTAAATTCCAGGGTTTCCAGTGTGCAACACGCCTTGATGCTGCTCGGCTTCAATACGGTGCGCAACGCTGTCCTATCCATTGATGTGATCAATGCTCTGAAAATGAATAAGACAATAAAAGGATTCGATATATGGGAGTTTTGGCGCCATGCCATCGGTGTTGCCGTGATCAGCAAATATCTGGATCAGCAGACCGGCCACCACTATCGTGAAGAAGTATTCACCGCCGGAATCATTCATGATATCGGCAAAATCGTCATGGCCCACTATTTTAGCGACCGGTTTCAGGCGGTGTGGGAAACAATGCTTGGCCAGCAACTCACTTTCTGGGAAGCCGAACATCGCCACTTTCCATTGAATCATACGGATCTCGGCGCCCAACTGGCCAGACGATGGCATCTGCCCGATCCCATGCCCAGCGTTATCGGCGGCCATCACACATGCACCTCAAATGGTTCCGCGGACAACCTGGTGTACATCGTACACGCGGCGGATGCGCTGTCGCATGTCTATTTGGAAAACGGTTCACCAGCCAAGGAATGGCCACCGATCAGCGTCGGCGCGCGTCGGCTGCTGAAGCACCAAATCACTTCAGCCGATCAATGGATCCCCGAATTAAAGGATGATATCAAACAGGCGTGTCAAATACTGATGGAGGAATAATCAACAATGGGCGAGATTCGACACACCATCCTCTGCGTAGATGATGAACCCAGTATTTTGCAGGCGCTGAGACGCCTGCTGCGCAAAGAGAACTATCATTTGTTATTGACCTCCAGCACGGAGGAGGCCTTTAAGCTGCTTGAGGAAAATGAAGTTCATCTGATTATTTCGGATCAACGCATGCCTGAGATGAGCGGCACCGAACTTATGGCTGCAGTGAAAGAGAAGTATCCGGATATGCTGCGCGTTATTTTAACCGGTTACACGGAAGTGGATACGATCACCGAATCGATCAATAAAGGCCATATTTACAAGTTTTTTCTCAAACCTTGGAATGACCATAATCTTAAACTAGAAATTCGACAGGCGTTGGACCAGTACGATTTGATCAAAGCCAACCGGCATCTGGATGAAACCGTCATTCGGCAGAACCGGGAGCTGCGACAGATCAATGACAAACTCGAAGATGCGGTTGCAGCGCGAACAAGGGAAATCGCAATCAAAAACCACGCCTTGGAGTTATCGGATGCGATTCTTGAGAAAATGCCGATTGCCGTACTGGGCGTTGACAATGACGGTGTTATTGTGCTGGCCAACGAGATGGCCAAAAGCATCGTGAACGGCACAAGCATGAAAATCGGTGTACCGCTCAGCCAATATTTTGAGTCGGATGTGATGGGAGCCGTATCAAAAGCCATGGACACAGGACAACAAGTCCTGCATGAAGGTAAAACCCGACAGGCATCAGATTACAACGCAACGATCGTACCTTTGTCGGGAAAATTCAACGGGAAAGGCGTTATCATAACGCTGATGCCCTAGTGTATTCTCATCTTTTACTCCAAGATCAGATAGCCTTCTTCATCCTTGTCCACTTGCGTGATTCCCGGATGCGCTTTTTCCAAATTGCGCAAGATGGCGTCGCGCTCTTTAATGCGTTCGGTCAAGGTGTCGCGTTCACGCACCAAATCCAACGACTCTAAAGCCCGCCGGATCGTAATTTTAAGATCATCGTCATCCCAAGGCTTCATAATGAATTTGTAAACCCCGGCCAGGTTGATGGCCTGTACGGCGACTTCAATCTCCTTCTGTCCCGTGAGCATGATCGTCAGGGTGCCGGGGTGATCGGCCTTGACTCTTTTCAAAAACTCCAAGCCGGTCATCTGCGGCATGTTGTGATCGCTGATCACCATGTCAAAATCACGACCTTCCAGCAACCTGAGCCCCTCTTGCGGGCTGTCGGCAGTTATGAGATTATACTTTTCATGACGTAAAGTGCGTTGTATCGCCTTAAGAATCATACGCTCGTCATCCACGATGAGTATTGAGTGAAGATGCATGCGCCATAACTCCTGCTGTTTTATTTCTGAAGTCTGTAAAAAGTAAATAATTGTCTTTCAATATCATCGTCTCCTTGCGGCAAATCTTAAGCACTGATTTCAAAACCGCAGGCCGTCTATTTCAAGTTCATTGTTAAAGTCTTTACCGTGAACGACCAATATAGATGTATGAAGATCGCTACCGCGGGCGGAAACAGCGAACCTGATGCATCCTTGTGAAAAATGCCTTAATTGCCTACGACCTGAAAAACAGTTCCGGCCCACAAGAAAAGTGGAAAGAATACAAATGGCCGAATTTGATTCCAAAGCAAATCGTCTGACGGCAAAGATCGTGTATTACGGCCCTGCGCTTAGCGGCAAAACCACAAACCTGATGCGACTGCACGACATGCTGAAGGCCGAACATTGCGGGGACTTCATGGCTTTCGAAACCAAGGGGGACCGGACGCTGTTTTTCGATTTTCTGCCGCTGCTGATAAAAGGCAACAACGGGCTGAAGGTTAAAATCAAATTATACACCGTGCCTGGACAGGTGGCCCATGACGCCACGCGCAAAGCGGTGCTGTCCAGAGCGGACGGCGTCATTTTTGTTGCCGATTCTCAGATCAATCAAGCCATCAGCAACTTTGAGAGCTTTGACAACCTGGAAAAAAATGCCGGACGGGTGGGACTTGATTTCTTGAACCTGCCGCTGGTGATCCAATTCAATAAGCGGGATCTGAATCATATCGTCAGCGAAGACGAAGTGCTCAGCCGCTGGAAACCGACGGGGCTCCCGCTGGTGTTCGGCAGCGCCCTTTACGGCCGTGGTGTGCGACAGACATTCGTACAGGCATTGAAAAGCATGTTTAAAATACTTGATCAAAGCTATGATCTGGCTGATCGGCACGGACTGACGGAAGAAAAGTTCCTGTCCGTCATTGCGCCGCAGCCATAACCGTCAGAGTGATAAAGATGACGTCTTTTGTAAGTGAACATATCGAGGTCGAGCCTTTTGATCGCGAGTATCAAATCAGTGAACTGCTGCCCAAGGATTTGCTGGAGCGCATCACCCATGAATTGTCGCCGCTGCTGCCGGAGCAATGGGCGCTATATACCGCAAACGGCACGATACACGATCAATTCGGACCCTGGCGCCACGGCCAGACCGATAAACTCGAAACCAAAATTATGCAAGACCGGCCGGAAGGCCAAACGACCATCAAAATGGGTAACGGTGTGCGCTTCCTGCTCCTTCCCATAGAATATGAGTTGGAAGTAATGGGGTACATGGCTGTCCGCGTTCCAGACAACGCTCAAGAGCGAATCATTGAAAAGAGCCGCGCCGGCGCAAATTTACTCAAACAGCTGATACGCCTGAAACATCAGACCATGCTGACATCCGGCCTGCACGGCTTAGTGGTGGAAGAATCTTATGCGGAAATTAAAAACAAGGCGGAACAGCTTGCCCGATCTGAAGAGAAATACCGCAACCTGTCCGCTAATCTTGAAATTGAAGTTCAAAACAAAACCGAAGAGATTCGAATCGCCCACGCCCATATGATGCAACAGGAGAAGATGGCCGCCATCGGTCAATTGTCGGCCGGTATGGCTCATGAAATCAACAATCCATTGGGCTTTATTCTCAGCAACCTGAACACGTTGAAGGATTACGGGGATGACCTTGACGCCCTGATGCAACAATACCGGCATCTGACGGCGCTTTGCGGCGATGACGCCCACAATGGATGTTTATCGGCCATTCGATCCCAATGCAAAACCATTGAAGCCAAAGAAAACGAACTGGATGGAGCGTTCTTGCTGGCCGACCTGCCCGTCCTGATATCCGAGTCCCTCACCGGCGCCAAGCGCATCCAAAAAATCGTTCAGGATTTAAAAACGGCGGCACGTCCCGGCGAATACCAGCAAGAACCCATCAATGTCCATGAAAGCATTGATGCTGTCTTGACCATCGTTCAAAATCGCGTGGCCCCCGGAATTTCGGTCAACAGGGTCTTTCATCCGGTCCCCATGATCATCGGATACCCGCAAGAGATCAGCCAGGTGTGGTTCAACCTCATTGTCAACGCACTCGAGGCCATGGACGCTGAGGGGACCTTGGAGATCACTACCCGAACCGCCAATGACCGCGTGGCTGTCGGCATTATAGATACAGGCACCGGAATTGCCGCGGAAAACATGGCCAAAATATTTGATCCTTTTTTCACAACCAAAGCCGTGGGGCAAGGGACGGGTCTGGGACTCCACTTGGTCTATCAGCTGATTGCAAAGCATGCAGGACAAATCAAGGTGCAGAGCGAATCCGGCAAAGGCAGCCGCTTTACGGTTCACCTGCCGGCGGCAAAGGGGTAAATATGTCGCGATTAGCCGCATTATTTTTAAATAAAGATCATGACGCCCCGGCGGTTTCGGATGAAGATCAGACCGGTGCTGCCCCCAAAAAATATCAGATTCTGTTTGTCGATGATGAACCCCACGTTCTCAGGGCCATGCTGCGCATTTTCCGCCAGGAAAACTATGGATTGCTGACCGCCGAATCAGCACCACAAGCGCTGTCCGTTATGGCTGAAAACCCGGTTCAGGTGGTCATCTCCGACCATCGCATGCCCGGTATGAACGGTACGGATTTGCTTCGGGAAGTCAAAAAGCGCTACCCGGCCACCATTCGTATCATGCTCACCGGCTATGCGGATGTGAATGCGGTGATGGGGGCGGTGAACGACGGCGCTGTCTATAAATTTATTACCAAACCCTGGAACGACGAAGACCTGCGATTAACTGTGAGCCTGGCTTTGGAACAGTACGACCTGATTCAGGAGAACAAAGCCCTGAAACAGAAAACATCCGCTCAGAAGAATGAGCTCAAGCGCCTGAGCCGGTTCCTCAATGCGCACCACAGTCATCTGGGCAATCACCTGGTACGCCAGGGCCATATTCAACAACAGGCGTTGGATAAAGCGTTGCGTATTCAAAAAAGCACCCACAAAGTGTTGCCCAAAATTTTAGCGGACATGGATGCGGTGGACGAAGCCACCATACTGAAAGTGATCGAGAACGCATGTCGCATCCATCGCGTTTCTCCAAATGAATTCAATGTATCCGAAGCACTGGCGGCATTGATCCCCAAAGAAGTCTGCGAGAAGAACATTTTGGTGCCGCTCAAAAAGACCGGCAGCACGCTGATTGTTGCCATGGCCGATCCCACGGACTTTAATAAGCTGGATGATCTCAAATTTATCACCGGCCTGACCGTTCAACCGGTTGTGGCGACACAAAAGGAGATCATCCAAAAATTGACCGATATCTACGGCGAAGAGGATCAACTCGAACAGGTCGTTGGAGAAATCGATATCGATGACCCCACCGAGACCATTGAAATCATCATTGAAGAAGATGATGAGCACACCGACCTGGGTGATCTCCTCAAAGCAACGGAACAACCGCCTGCAATTCGTATCGTCAACGCCATCATCTCCGATGCGTTGCGGCACGGGGCCTCTGATGTCCATATCGAGCCCAAAACCAAGTATACCATGGTGCGCTATCGCATTGATGACTTACTGGAAGACAAACTGCATATCCCCGTGCATATACACATGCCCATGGTATCGCGCATCAAAATCATGAGCGACCTGGATATTGCCGAACGACGGCGGCCCCAGGACGGGCGCATCACCGTCAAAACCTCCTCGCGCATGGTGGATATGCGCATCTCCACCCTTCCCACCATCAACGGCGAAAAAGTGGTCTTTCGCATTCTGGATAAGAACGCCGCCATTCGGGATGTCGCCGATATCGGACTCGTAGAAGCAGACCTTAAAAAAGCCATGCGCATCATCGACATGCCCCAGGGCATCGTACTCACCACCGGCCCGACAGGCAGCGGCAAAACCAGCACGCTGTATTCGCTGTTGCGCAAAGGCGCCAAGATTACCAAAAATTTTACCACCATCGAAGATCCGGTGGAATATTACATGAACATGGCTGAGCAGGTTAGTGTCAAAGACAAGATCGGTCTCAGCTTTTCCATGGTGTTGCGTTCCATTTTGAGGCAGGATCCCAATGTGATCATGCTGGGTGAAATCCGCGACTTTGAAACCGCTGAGGTGGCCTTTCACGCAGCCTTGACCGGCCACCTGGTGCTAAGCACGTTGCACACCAACAGCGCCATTGCTTCCATTACCAGGCTGCTGGACATGGGCATTAAATCCTATGTGATCGCCGATGCCATGATCGGCATTATCGCCCAACGATTGGTTCGCCGCATTTGTCCCCATTGCAAAACCGACGATGAGCCCCCGCCCCATGTTCGCCACGCCTTGAAAATTTATAACCGCGAAATCAAAGCTCAAAAAGGCGCGGGATGTCGAAAATGCCATGACAGCGGCTACAAAGGACGCCTGGGCATCTTTGAAATCTTCCTTGTGGACAGTGAGATGCGCCGCATGATCAGGAGCAATGCATCGGAAACCGAGCTGATGCGCTCAGCCCGGCAATCAGGCATGACCACCTTGCTGGACGATGCCATTCGAAAGGTTGAAGCCGGCATGACCACGTGTGAGGAAGTGCTGCGGGTATTCGGCCCCCAGAACACCATAGAAATTCCCTGTGAGCACTGCGACAGCATTCTCGAAGAACGCTATCCCTATTGCCCGTATTGCGGTGCTTCGGTGACCAGACTGTGCAAAAAGTGCGGCAAATTCATGGTCGACGATTGGCGATTCTGCCCCCACTGCCGCACCGTGCCCCAAGACTAAGCCCCTCCGGCCAGCCATCTCAATCTCATCAAACCAAGAGTAAAAAGCCGGGTCCCAAGGACCCGGCTTTGATTGAACCCCTGTAAGGGGATGGGTGATATCTTGGGTAAACCTTGAACATCGAACGTCCAACGTCCAACGTCCAACATGGTATTCTGTCGATTGATAAGATGGCGGAGCGAAGCGATCTCATCATTGGATGTTCGACGTTGGGCGTTCGATGTTCATCTTTCAATAAGGTTATACGCCCCGAACCCTGATTAGAAGGCAAAACCAATGGCATCAGACCTGGCCCTGAAGACCAGGTTTTTTTATGCAATAAAGTGGCCCCGCCATCTTTACATGATTAATTAATGCATTACTATTTAAATGTATGATTTTTAGTAATAGACTGGCTTGATAAAAGACAGCCAACAGCAGCATAAACAACTTTTTTTAAAGGGAGACACAACGATGGGAAAGATTATTGGAATTGATTTGGGAACCACCAATTCTTGTGTGGCCATCATGGATAATGGTGAAGCCAAGGTGATCACCAATCCTGAGGGCGGGCGGACCACGCCATCCATTTACGCCATTTCAAACAGTGGTGAACGGCTGGTGGGTCAGATCGCCAAACGCCAGGCGGTCACCAATCCCGAGAACACCGTATTCGGCGTAAAACGGCTGATCGGGCGCAAGTACGATTCATCCCAGGTCCGCAATGACCGCGAAATTTTGCCCTATAAGATCGAAGCGGCGGCCAACGGTGATGCCCACATCCATCTCAACGGCAAATCTTACAGCCCGGCCGAGATTTCGGCCCAGATTCTATCGGCCTTGCGCAAAGCGGCCGAAGCGTATCTGGGGGAAAAGGTGACCGACGCGGTCATCACCGTGCCGGCCTATTTTGACGACAGCCAGCGCCAGGCGACCAAAGACGCCGGCAAAATTGCCGGACTGAACGTCCGGCGGATCATCAACGAACCCACGGCCGCCGCTTTGGCTTATGGTCTGGATAAGCGCACCGAAGGCAAGGTGGCGGTTTTCGATCTGGGGGGCGGCACCTTCGACGTCTCCATTCTGGAAATCGGCGATGGTGTATTCGAGGTCAAATCCACCAACGGCGACACCCACCTGGGGGGGGAGGATTTTGACCTGCGCCTGATCGACGACCTTGCCGACGCGTTCAAAAGGGATCAGGGGGTTGATCTGCGCAAAGATCCCATGGCCCTCCAGCGCCTGAAAGAGGCCGCCGAAAAAGCCAAGATGGAGCTCTCCACCACCATGGAGACCGAGGTGAACCTGCCTTTTATCACCGCGGACGCCACGGGCCCCAAGCACCTGAACATCAAAATCACGCGCAGCCGGCTGGAAGGCCTGGTCGCCGGTCTGCTGGACCGTTTGGAAGGACCTTGCAGAACGGCGCTGAAGGATGCCGGGCTCAATGCAGACCGGATCGACGATGTGATCCTGGTGGGGGGCATGACGCGCATGCCCGCCGTTCAGCAGCGCGTTCGCGCAATCTTTGGCAAGGAGCCCGATAAAGGTGTCAATCCCGACGAGGTGGTGGCCATGGGCGCCGCTATCCAGGGCGCCGTACTCAAAGGCGACCTGAAAGATGTGCTGCTTCTGGATGTGACCCCCCTCTCACTGGGCATCGAAACCCTGGGGGGGGTGATGACCCGTCTGATTGAAAAAAACACCACCATCCCGGCGAAGAAAAGCGAGGTCTTTTCAACGGCCGAAGACAATCAGCCCTCGGTTACCGTTCACGTGCTTCAAGGGGAGCGGGAAATGGCCGCGGACAACAAGACCCTGGGGCGTTTCGAGTTGGTGGGCATACAGCCGGCCCCTCGCGGGGTTCCCCAAATCGAAGTGACCTTCGACATCGATGCCAACGGAATCGTCAACGTTTCGGCCAAGGACACGGCCACCGGCAGGGCTCAATCGATTCAAATCACCGCTTCCAGCGGCCTGACCCAGGATGAGATCGACCGGCTGATCAGCGATGCGCAAGTTCACGCTTCTGAAGACCGGAAGAAAAAGGAGCTGGTGGAAGCCCGCAACGCAGCCGACGCACAAATCTATGCCGTGGAAAAAGCCATGGCGGAAATGGGCACGCATCTGGATGCCGCAAGCCGCAGCCGGGCAGAGGCTGCAGTGTCTGAGCTCAAAACCGCCATGCAGGGAGAAGACGGCGACCGTATGCGCCAGCTCACCGAGCAGCTGACCCGGATCGCCCACACCATGGCCCAGGCGGCATACAGCCGTAACAATCCCGGCAGCGGAGCCGGATACCAAGCCGGCAACGGCCCAGGCGCGGCTGGCAGCCGTTCCGCCAACGACGATGATGTTGTCGATGCGGATTTTGAAGAGGTGGCCTGATCCTAATTTCAACAAGCCACCCGCTAGGCGGGTGGCCTGTTGGTTTGTTGCGTTTTGCCTTCTGGGGGATACCCCATTCCGTTATTCTGTATAAAGTTATCGGGCGCATGGCCGATGAAAGGTCAGGTACCTTTTTTAATATAAACTAAACCCCATAGGAATGGAAGGAACATGCTCTTTGACTTAAACTTAGATCAAGCCTGCGATGTTTTGGAGTCTACTGAAATCATTCGGGAGGATCAGGTCATTCCCGGTCATTTTCGCCCGTGTCCGAAATCCCCATATGGGCCCGGATATGATTGGCTTTACCGCTACGAGCTCAAGATCGCGGCGTTTCTGGAATCGCGGCTGCCATCTCTTCCTTCCGATCTGATTGGCGAAAAAAGCCTTTTCCACGAGGCCATGTCCAATGCTTTTGGTCACGCCCATCATCGCAATACCCTCAAGCCGATCACCGTCCGTTTTCTTTTGGGGAGCCAGGGGCTTATGATCCGGGTCACTGATTGCGGCAAAGGATTTAACGTACAAAAATTGTATAAACACTACCGCAAGAAGAGACGCTATCTCACATCCGTCGGAAACGGTATCCGTTTGATGGCCGAATCACCCCAATACGGCGTTTTTTACAATCAGAAAGGTACAGCGTTTCATCTGATCTATCTGTTTGAAAAAGAACTGGCAGATCTATCCTTCGACCGGCTTCCAGCTGCACCGGAACTCCAGATTGAAGCTACCGCTTAATCGGAAGGTCGTAAAATTTGGATTAACAAACCCAATCCAGGATTTGGGCTGATTTCAGATATGTTCATTCACAAAATAGACCCTCATCAACAACTGCGCGTCAAGCGCGTTCTTCAGGCGATGGGCGGGGGTGTAATCCAGTCCATCGTTGCACTCATTGTGTTCCTTGCAGATGGATTTAGGTTGGAAATTCCAGGCTTCACTATTTTAATGGTCGCTTTGTGGACCGGTCATATAACTATATATTTGGCTATTCGCACAGGCTTCAACCTGCGATTCGCTGATCCCAGCATGACCCGGGAGCAGGTGATCTGGTCTAATTTTGCGCTGCTCATAACACTTTTCTTTATGGATCATTTTCGTCCTCTGATGATGATGTTCTTTCCGATTATCCTGATTTACGGTGCTTTCAGAATGACCGCGCGTCAATATATCGCTACTGCTATGCTCACCGTTACAGGCTACCTCTTCGTCATATATTTAGTGCATCTGCAGTATCCGAATTCAATTTCCCTTGAAAACGAAATTGTTGTTGCCATGGCGTTCGTGCTCATCATTGTCGCTTTTTCCCTGGTAAGCAATGAAGTCAGTCTCGTGCAGCGCCGGCTCCACCAACGAAATGCGGAACTGGCCCAAGCCATGGAAAAAATGGAGCGGATGGCTACCACCGATGAGCTTACCGGATTGCTCAACAGACGGCATATGATCATGATGCTTAATCGACAAAAAGCGATAGCAAACCGCATCAATATGGGCTTTTGCATCTGTTTTTTTGATCTGGATGATTTTAAAGATATAAACGACAAAAGGGGACATCACATCGGTGATATCGTTCTTAAACGGTTTTCATCGACGATCCAGTCACAGTTGAGAGCTTCGGATCTTTTTGCCCGATTTGGCGGGGAGGAGTTCATTCTCCTGGCCATGGGGACCAATCTTGAAGGCGCAAAAATCGCAGCTGAAAGAGTCCGAAAGGTGGTTGAGGCGATTGATTTCAAGGATGTAGCACCTTCTTTGGCCGTGACCGTATCTGGGGGTGTGGCTCAATTTCGGCAGGCTGACAAGATTGAAGTCCTGTTAACCCGTGCCGATAGAGCTATGTATTTAGCAAAAAACAGCGGTAAAAATTGCATTAAAACAGAATCTGAGCTTAAACAGGTTTAGCGAGTAGCCTGTTTCCATTCAACTGCCCGCCATATCCAAATGGTGGTAGGCCGGCAGGGTCTCCAGCCGTGTATCTTCTATGGGATGCCCCACAGTGAAGTGGTAAAGCGTTTGAAAAGCGCTATCCGTTATGCCCAACAATTGATGGACCGGATCGTCAAAAAAGCAACCGATACCCGTTCCCCGTATGCCGTGGGCCTCGGCTTCCAGGTAGAGTACTTGGCCGATCATGCCGCACTCCCAGTGCAAGTGACGGTATTTATATGGCGCCTGGCGCAGATGTTCTTTAAAATTCGCTATCATGGCCACGGCAAAAGCGCTGTCACCGGCGATCTCCTGACGGCAGCTCAAGTCCATGGCAACTGCAGTGGCATCCATCTCTATTAAACAGTAAAGCGGAAAGTCGAACCACACGCGCTGCCAAAGGAAATCTTTCCGCCAATTGGATCTCATGAAATTCACATGGTCAGACCGGCGGGCCAATAGATAGAGCCCCGGGACCAAATCATCCACGCGATGAACGAACAGGAGTAAATGGACACTGGAGGGCATCACGTCAACGCTGAAAGGGGGAACACCGGTTCGGGACAAGGTATGGCTCAGGATGGATTGAAATACTTCCAGGGAAATGGATTGTTGCGGATCATAGTTTACTGCGCTGCGCCGCTGTCGGATAACTTGGGCTGCCGGTGTCTCTTTGAATAGATAAGTGGACTGATAAGCAGCCGCAAAATCTTCTGATACAGGTGCTGTCCTCGGTTTTTCAATGGCGTTGGAGGCCCGGGTAATGATGGACCAATCCACAGGCTGTCGACTGAGTTGGTTAGGAACACCGAAATACTTCTGATCCGCAAAGGGGCGCACTAGTTCGTCCGGGAGTGCTCGCGACATATGGGAATCAGGACTATTTTTGGACACCCAGCATATCAGTTCAGGGACTTCTTCTTCCAAAGGGCGCCACGCTGTTTGATCAAAGCCCAGCAAGTCGCCAATCTGGCCATCCCCTGCACCGTTCAGGCAGGTCAATGTCCAGTTGTGAAGTCGTGCCGCAAAGGACAAGGCCGCCACGGCGTGCCCGGCGTCCAGGTTGCAATAACGATAGGCGCGTTCGCCGTACTTCCAGGACTCTCGCCAGAAAATGGTGCTCAAAGCCACCATGAAACCTGAACCTCCGAGGTGATCAATAACACGGGGCCAATGTCCCTTGGGCAAATCCGCTCGCCGCTCCAAGGCGTGCGCATAGGAGAAGTAGTGGAAAACACCCCCCTCCATGTCCGGGACCGTCGGAAGAATCAAATAGGCCTCAGTGGGGTGAAGGTTCCCTGAAGAGGGATTGATGCGCAAAGACCAGCGGCTGGTGCCGGCCTTTTTCCAGGCCGATAGGCCCAGAGACAATGCCAAGAAGGTGGATAGTGTATTTACATTTAAAGGCTTGCCGGCTTTATACGCAGGTGTGTAAAGATCAGTATAAGATAAGGCGGGATCCGTATCAGGGATCCCAAGCGAAACTTGTTCCGCGCCCTCATAGTACCTGAAAGGGTTGGGCTGGTTGGCCCAATCCATATAGCCGGCCGATCGGGCATAGCGGTGAAAATGGTGCTTGGTGGCCTCATGATAGGCCACAATGGTTTCGTAAGCGGATACTGTCATCGTCTAGGTATATCGACTCAATGGAACAAGTTCTCCAAAGCAGCTTCAATGTTTGGAAAAGCGAAGTCATAACCGGCCTTAAGCAGTTGGGACGGCAATGCCCGCTGACTCCCCAGCAATACGCCGGAAAATTCGCCCATCGCCAATTTGAGCATAAATGCTGGTGCAGCCAACACTGCAGGACGCCCCAGCACTTTACCGAGGATTGCAGCCATCTCTTTGTTGCGCACGGGGTTGGGGGCCGTTAGGTTAAAAGGCCCGCTTAAGCTTTCGGTGAATGCTAAGAATTCAAGGGCTCCTACGAGATCATGCATATGAATCCACGGGAACCACTGTCGGCCGGTCCCCAACGGCCCGCCCACAAAGAAGCGGAACGCGGGAATCATTTTCGCCAAAGCCCCGCCGCCGGTTCCCAACACGACACCAAAACGGGCAATGGCCACACGTGCACCTTTGGCTTCCGCCCCCATGGCCTCGGCCTCCCAATCGCGTGAAACTTCGGCCAGAAAATCGTCCCCCAGGGGGGACGCTTCCGTCAACTCGGTATCGCCGCAGTCGCCATAATACCCAACAGCCGACGTGCTGACAAGGACCTTCCGGGAGGCCTGCGTCAGAGCCGCCACCAGATGGCGCGTGGTTAAAATACGGCTATTGTAAATTTGTTGCTTGTATCGTTTGGTCCAGCGCTGAAAAATGGTCCCACCGGCCAGATTGTAGATCACATCCGCATCGGCGATGCCCTGTTGCCAATCACCCGGCCGGGTGGTGTCTGCCGATTGATAGGTAAATGCGGGATGATCGATGCGCTGATAGATGGCACGCGTTCCAAAGGAAAGCACCTCGTGTCCGGCGTCCAACAATTGGCGGCTTAAATGGGTCCCGACAAAGCCGGATCCTCCGGTGACGACAACCTTCATCCCAACCTCCTTTACGGTGCAAACGAACGTTATCCTAAATGGTATTGTCCGGATTCGATATAGGGCGGATCCTCCACGTCAATGGCGTGCACGATGGTTTTGTTCAATCTGGCTTTGGTCTCTTTGATGATGGGACGCTTTTTATTGACCTGCCGGGCAAACTGAAGCGCTTCATCCATCAACTCATCTATATGAAACGCCCCCTTGACAATCTGGTGGCCTTGACACATCTGGGCGGTGAGCCGTACGCCGGTCAACTGCATTTCACGCAACACGGTCTCCGGAATGGCGCTGCGCAAGATGGCATTCATGCCCGGCAGAAACGGCATGCCCAGATCGATTTCGGGTAGACAAAAGTAACCCCGGTCCGAACGCATAAAGCGAAAATCGAATGTGCTGCTGAAAATCGCCCCGCCGGCAAAAGCGTGCCCGGTGATGGCGGCAACGGTGACCAACGGGTAGGTTACCATGCGTTTGAGCAATACATTGAGTTGGTAAAAAAAGCGTTTGGCGGTTGCCATATCTTGCTGCTGCATGATCTGGAGGAGCCACTCAAGATCGATCCCGTTGCAAAATATTTTTTCATGGGAGCTGCGAACCACCATGGTGGTCGCTTGGGTGCCGTGCTCAATTTCATCCATGGCGCTTAAGAGCGCATCCAAAAAGGTCGGATTGAACCGGTTTTCGCCGTCGTTCAGGCTTACCAGGGCGACATGGCCCTCCACCTGAAAATCCACCAATGCCATGGAGATACCTCCTTATGTCATGTGGGGGAGCGGAAAAGCGATTATTTCACAGCCGTAAAGAGAAAGAGGCGGTATCGGGCCGTGCCGGATACCGCCTCACAGAATCTAAATCTTTTTTACAATCAGCAGCCGCATTGGCTTTTTTGGGCGGAACTGCAGGAGCAACCACCACCGGTGTTGAAATCGATACCGCAGTCGAGTTTAAACCCATACATGTGGAAATCGACTTTAATGGGCTTCGCACGTTCAAGGAACTCTTTGTTGACGATGTACTGATAACCGTCCACTTCAAATTGTTCGTCTGCGTCATTGGGCTCATCCAGAGCCATGGCCAGGCCGGGGCCGCCTCATCCGCCTTCGTTCAAAAAGATTCGAACGGGGCGAACCTCTTTGTCACTAAAATAGGCTGCGATTTGTTCAGTGGCCGCAGGTGTTACTTCGAGCATGATATCCTCCTTAAAAAAAATTGAGCTGCATGTCATCACCAGCCGACGAGCTTTCGATGCATAATGGCGCTGAGTCCCAATGCCGGAATAGAAACAATTTAGGCTCATTGAGTTTCCAAGCTAACCACCGCAGCGCGATTGTCAATTCAGTTCAAAAAAACTGAACGACAAGATGATGCGGTTATCTGAAAGCTCACGCAATGTCAAGGGCCTCTCCAAAGCAGCAAGTCATTTTTAGTGCAAAGATTCAAAAACCTCCTCATAAACCGCCTGATCCGATTTGGAAAACAGGACAAAAACGATGCGTGTCACCGCCGGGTTCTCACTTAAAAAAGCGATAGCCGTTCTCAAGGCAATTTTGGCGGCATCGGCGATGGGGTATCCATAAACACCGCAACTGATGGCCGGAAAGGCAATACTCTGAACGTTGCGGTCCAAGGCCAACTGAAGGCTGTTCATATAACACGATTGGAGCAGCTGCGGATCCTGAGGGCGGCCGCTATAGACCGGCCCTACCGTGTGAATCACGTATTTGGCCGGCAGCCCATACCCTTTGGTAATGCGTGCCTCTCCAGTGGGACATCCGCCGATGGTGCGGCACTCGGCTAAAAGCTCAGGTCCGGCCGCCCGATGGATGGCGCCGTCTACGCCGCCACCGCCCAAAAGACTGGTGTTGGCGGCATTGACGATGGCATCTACGCAAAGCCGGGTAATATCCCCCTGCCGGATCTCGATTTTGGATCGAATCGATGGGTCCATGGTTATTCTCCTTTTTTATAAATCATACAGGGTATCGTCTTTTTTAGGCGCCGGGCGCTTTGACACTCTGCCTCCCTTTTTGGACGCCAGCTGAAAAGGGTCTTCATTTTCAAGTATCTCCCCCATCTCAGCCTCGATCTGTTCCGGGTCCTCACCACCCTCCATGCGCTGCAAGGCCTCCTCCATTCCGGAGCCCAACTCCAATCCGGTCATTTGGGTCAACTTGCGCATAAGGTTGGCGGCCTGTCTGGGATCATCTTCATTGATGCTTTCGGCTTCGCCGGCCAGCATTTGCATGGCCTGTTCCATTTTGCTCTCGTCAATGGGCAAATCATCCATGTCACCACCTTCCTTGGTCTTTCCGGCGATGGCAAAAGCCGACATTTGGCGGCTTAAAGTTTTGGTGCGGCATTGAGGGCACTTGGGGCGTTTGGTCGTATTGATGGTTTTGGAAAAGAAATTGAAAATGGTATTGCAATCGTCGCAATAGAATTCATATATGGGCATAGTGTACCTCATTCTTATACTGGTATAAGACCGGACAAACGATCATAGGTGTCTAATATGACGGAATTATTAAATCCCGACAGACTTGATGTCAACCCTAACGCCACCAAGGCGGCGATTCTCGGTGAAGCAAACGCGGGGCGGGGATAAATCCCATAAGCGCTAAGATTGAACATCGAACGTCCAACGTTCAACGTCCAACAAGGTATTCTGTCGATTGATAAGATGGTGGAGCGAATCGATCTTATCATTGGACGTTCGATGTTGAACGTTCGATGTTCATCGTTTAATGATTTAATACGCTTGCGGATTGTACACGAGTTGACTTGCCATAATCCTTCTGTTACACCAGCGGCCAAATTGACATCCTATTATTATTTATAACGAAAGGAACACCTACCCATGGAAACAACGTTGGCTATCGTAAAACCCGATGGCGTATCCCGCGGTCTCATCGGCGATGTTGTCAAGCGCATCGAGGGCAACGGCCTGAAAATCAAGGCCATGAAAATGATCCAAATGACCAAACCCCAGGCCCAGGGCTTTTATGCTGTTCACAAGGAGCGACCCTTCTTTGACAGTCTGACCGACTTTATGACCTCCGGTCCAGTGGTGGTGGTGATCCTTGAAGGCGAAAATGCCATCAGCCGCTGGCGTGAAATGATGGGTGCCACCAATTACAAAGAAGCGGCCGAAGGCACCATTCGGCGCGACTTTGCCACTGACATTGAAAAAAATGTGGTCCACGGCTCGGACGCGCCGGAAACGGCTGCTTTTGAGACCGGTTATTTCTTTAACGCTTTTGAGCGGGTATAATGTCCAACCGGATCCACCTGAAGAACGTTGCCATTATTTTAAACAAACCCCGGTACCCTGAAAATATCGGGTCAGCCGCCCGTGCGGCTTGTAACATGGGCATCGATCGTTTGATTGTGGTGGACCCGGAAAACTTTGACATGGAGCGGATCTTAACCCTGGCCACCCATGCCGCAAAGAAGGTGGTCGAAGGCATCACCCGATTCGACGCCCTGCCAAAAGCACTGGCACCTTTCAACTATGTCGTAGGCACTACCGCAAGGTTGGGAGGCGAGCGCCAATCGGTCTGCTCACCGATCCAAATGGCCCAAACGATCATCCCCATCTCGAAAAACAATCAGGTGGCGCTGCTGTTTGGGCCTGAAGATCGCGGTTTGAGCAATGTGGAAATTCGGCAATGTCATCTATTGGTCAACATTCCCACATCACAGTTCACCTCGCTCAATTTAGCCCATGCGGTGATGGTGCTATGTTATGAGCTATTCAAGGCCACCTTGCCTGAACCCAAACCTTTTAAGCCCCGCCTGGCCAGCCGTCATGAATTGGATGGCATGTATGCACAAGTCAAAGAAATTTTGGTCCGAATCAATTATATCCAACCCGACAATCCTGATTATTGGATGAATAAGCTCAGGCTTTTTTTCACCAGAATGCAGCTCCGGGCCGGGGAAGTGAGTATCATCCGCGGCATCTGCCGCCAAATCAACTGGTATGCCGGAAAGAGCTATGATGATGGCGTTCGTAGCGCCGGGAGGCCCCATTCAAAGGAGGAAAGTGGAAAATGACACAGGTTGACATTGAATCCATTGTCCTTCATGAAGATCAGCGGGGTGTCGTATTTGAGCCCCTGGTGCAAGATGACTTGAATGTTTATCGCAATCTTCATGTGGTTATCTCTCAGCCCGGTGCCATACGCGGTAACCACAGTCACTACTTGGGCAAGGAACTTGTGGCTGTTGAAGGTCCCGCCCTGGTCAGATATGAGCAAGACAACCAGATCAGGGATGTCAATGTTCCCTCGAAAGCGGTTTGGAAATTTACATTTCCCCCCGGTACCGCTCATGCCATTAAAAATACGGGAAAAAACAACATCATCCTCATAGCCTTGAACACCATCCCCCACAATAAAAAAGATCCGGACTGCCACACCAGGATCCTCATCCCATCCTAAGTCCGGCGGGTGGGGATAGTGATGCATCCGGGTCCAGAGGATCCGGCCTTGAAGGGGATGACGTTACCATATGCGTTTTTAACCACACTTCTTATTGACGAAACAAATGTCAAGCAGGTATATAGTTGATCATTATTCAGCCTACAATCAAGATATAGCACCTACAGTTAAAACCAACTTTTTGCGAATTATACCTTCATTGTCTAATTTGTCACCATGGGGGAGCCGGCCATGTATAGCATCTTGATTATCGAAGATGATGAATTTGTGATGAATATGCTCAAGCAAACATTTGAACGCGCCGGCTATGAGGTTGGCACCGCATCCAATGGCCGTATCGGCATTCAACTTTACAAGTGCAAACCGTTTGATGTGGTAGTTACAGACCTGATCATGCCTGATATGGAAGGCATTGAGACCATTTTAAAACTGCGCGCGGAATATCCGGATGTCAAAGTCATTGCCATCTCTGGAGGAGGGCGCAACCGCCCGGATGACTACCTTCATCTGGCAAAGAAATTAGGCGCCTTACGCACCTTTATCAAGCCTGTCGATCGAAATCATTTACTGGATGCCGTAAAACAACTGATTGATTAGCGATGCTTTTAAACATGATCCGTCTTTTGACAGCTTGCCAACCCGCCCCTGACAACCTATCTTAAGAGCGGTTTGCCTGTAATCGTATTTATAGTAGATTGGAACCCAAACCCAAGGAGGATATAAATGCGCGGAATTGCGCTGCGCTGGTTAACATTGACCGGTGCCATATTGTTGGCTTCATACATGCTGGAAGGCATACAGGTCAGCGGCTTCATGTCTGCCGTCAGTGCCGCGGCGATATTGGGTATATTAAACGCTTTCTTCCGGCCCATTGCATTAATCCTGACGCTACCCATCAATATACTTTCCTTGGGATTATTCACATTTGTGATCAACGCCGTCATGCTCAAAATGGCCTCCGGCGTCATTGGCGGGTTTGAGGTGAACGGCTTCTGGCCAGCTGTTTTCGGCGCTTTGATCATCAGTTTGGTCAGCTGGCTCCTCAATATGTTGATTAACGATCGCGGGGAGGTTGATGTGATTGACCTCCGCCATAAGGGTGGAAACCGCTGGGAGTAACTCACGGATGGATAGCCATGAAATGGATTTGGATCATACTCGCCCTGATCTATCTGCTTTCGCCGTGGGACCTCATTCCAGGCCTGCATGCGCTTGGCTGGTTGGACGATCTTGTCATCATCGCACTGCTCTTCAGGTACTTATCCAAAATCGGCCAATTCCGCACCCCCGGCCCCCCTCCTTTTGGCGATCGGCAATATACGGACGACCAATCACATACCAATAGCAGCCAGGCTGCCGAAAAAACGGTGCGTACACCATTTGAAATTTTAAATATTCCTCCTGATGCCGATCAAAAGGAAATCCGTGCGGCATACCGCAAACTGGCCAGCCAATACCACCCTGATAAAGTGGCCCATTTGGGCGATGAATTCCAAAAGCTCGCTGAACAACGCTTTAAAGAGATTCAAGCAGCATATGACAAATTGATTAACTCATGACGTGGAACTGACGAAAACTTGCAGAAAAAAGATGGTTTTTGTAGTATTCGCAAAAATGGCCACACGCGGTTCGGCTCGCTGCAATCGTGTTTGAGGAGATCTTAATCATGCATCCAGGATCAGTCGAACAAAAAGCGTTACCAACCAGCCTCGGCGGTGCTAATATTCTAGTGGTGGACAATGAATCGGATGACCTGGATCGGCTGACCAAGTTGCTGACAAGCCACGGCTACCGGGCACGTTCAGCCCATAACAGCCAATCGGCGCTTCAAGCGGCTCGGCAAATCGCTCCGCAATTAATCATTCTCAATATACACATGCCGCCGGTGGATGGATTTGAAGTGTGGCAACACCTCAAATGCAGAAGCGACCGTAAGGATATCCCCATCATCTTTATTGGGCCCTATGAAAAAAAGGCCACCCGAGTTCGGGCTTTTCAAGCCGGTGGCGTCGACTTCATTGCAAAGCCGATCCAGGAAATCGAACTTCTATCAAAAGTGAGAACCTTCCTGGATCTTCAATGGATACACAAAAGTGAAAAGCTTTTGCGGCTGAGACTGGAGTCGATTTTATTTCCGGATGAGGACATCAGCGACCGCGATTTGGGCGATATACTCGATACACTTGAAGAAATCGTAAGAGAACGAACGGCGGAGCTGACTCAAACCAAAGAACAGGCTGAGGCCGCCAACGAAGCCAAAGGGACGTTCCTGTCTCACATGTCCCATGAACTGCGCACCCCCCTCAACGCCATATTGGGCTTTAGCCAGCTAATGGACCGTGACCCCAACCTGACTGAAAAACAGGCTGAGAACCTGGAGTTGATTCATCAAAGCGGCAAGCACCTGCTAACCTTGATCAATGATGTGCTGGACATGTCCAAAATCGACGCGGGGCGGGAATCATTAAATCTCACGGTTATCGACCTTTGCCGCTTTATGCGGAGGACCGCTGAAATGTTCAAAAGCAAGGCCCTTGCCCGAGGGCTGACGTTTTCGCTGAAAATGGCTCCGGACACACCGAGCCATATCCAATGCGATGAGGGCAAGCTCAGACAAATACTCATCAATTTAGTGGGCAACAGTCTGAAATTTGTTGAGAGCGGATCCATTGAAATCAGGGTTTGGTCGCGCCCGGTCGATACAAAACAAAAATCGGATAATCTGCTAGGTGTTCGCCACCCCATCAAGCTTTTCTTTGAAGTCCAGGACACTGGGCCGGGGATTGAAACAAAGCTCCTGGAAAAAATTTTTGAACCTTTTGTCAAAGGGCGCACAGATGGACCCGATGACAGCGGTTCAGGTTTGGGATTGACCATCAGCCGTAACTTTGTGCACCTGATGGGAGGCCAGATTTCAGCGGCCAATCGCCAAGGCAAAGGAGCCAGCTTTGCATTCCACATCTTAGCCGGGCAGGCCACTGAAGCTGATGTACGGGACCAAGGTTCACCCCATCATATGATCGGTTTTTATCCGGAAAAGGACACCAAAAGAATACTGGTCGTTGATGATAATCAAACCAGCCGACTGCTGCTGACCAGGCTGTTGCTTGATGTCGGATTCGAGGTGAAGGAGGCAGAAGATGGCCGCAAAGCGGTGGCGCTTTTTTTGAAGTGGATGCCCCACCTGATATTTATGGACATCCGCATGCCGATCATGGACGGAAAGGCTGCCACCAAAATTATCAAGGCCACTGAAAAAGGAAGAAAAGTTCCGATCATCGCCCTGACCGCACATGCTTATAAAGAAGAACGCAAGGAAATTCTTTCGGCGGGATGCGATGACTTCATCCGCAAGCCTTTTGAGGAGGACGCCCTATTTGCAGCCATGGCCAGGCATCTGAACCTGAAATTCTTCTCAGATAAATCACCCCAAAGAGACTCTCAGCCGTTATTGAATGATTCCCATGTGACAATAGAGGCTTTGTCTGAAATATCCCCCCCCCTTCTCAATCAGTTAAGACAGAGCGCTTTAATGCTTGACATGAAAAAAATCAACGATTGCATCTATCAGATTCAATCCACCCATCCATCCATTGGCGGTTTATTGAAAAAGCTGGCCGCCCGCTTCCAGTTTGGCGAAATATGCGACATGGCTGATCATGCCATTCAATTGAAAAAATGAACGCGGTTATCTTGAAAGATTAAGCAAGCAGGGTTTATCCCCACCGGTCGGGACAGAGCCCGACCCTGCGCGGGAACCCTCAAAACGCCAGGGATCGGAGTGATTAGCGTAGGGCCGGCCTCTGCGCCGGCCTGGCATAAAATCCGATACCTGCAACTTGAGCTTTATGGATAACCGGGAAAATGAATAATACTATATTAGACCACACCCTGATCGATCATGGCATCCACCACTTTAACAAATCCCGCAATATTGGCCCCAGCCACATAATTACCCGGCATGTTATACTGCATCGATGCATCGATGCAGGTCTGGTGGATGCTCTTCATGATCATCCGGAGGCGCTGGTCCACCTCTTCACGGGTCCAGGACAGACGCATGCTGTTCTGTGTCATCTCCAGGCCTGAAACGGAAACGCCGCCGGCATTGGCCGCTTTACCCGGTCCGAAAAGCACGTTGTTGTCCAAAAAGATATCAATGCCTTCGGGTACGGTGGGCATATTGGCGCCCTCGCAGACCAAAAAAACACCGTTATTCACCATATTCTGAGCGTCAACGGCGCTAATTTCATTTTGTGTTGCGCTGGGAAAGGCGCAGTCCGCCTTATGATTCCATAATGGATTTTTATCCGCCTGGAGATCCAGATCTGTGTATACGGCATCCGCATATTGATCAACGTATTCGCTGACCCGACCGCGCCGCATGTTCTTCAGTTCTTTGATATAGGCCAGCTTTTCCTCATCAACGCCGGCCTCATCATAAATGTAACCGGTGGAGTCTGAAAAAGTTACCGGGATAGCACCCATCGCTATCAGTTTCTCCATAGTATGCTGGGCCACATTGCCGGCTCCGGATACCAGGCAGGTCAGGCCTTCAAAACTTTTCTGCTGTGTGTTCAGCATCTCGGCGGCAAAGTATACCGATCCGTACCCCGTGGCCTCCGGCCGTATCAAGCTGCCGCCCCAATTGAGGCTCTTGCCGGTCAGCACACCGGTAAACTCATTACGCAGTTTCTTATACATGCCGAACAGATAGCCGATTTCCCTGGCTCCCACGCCTATATCACCGGCCGGTACATCGGTATCTGGCCCGATATGGCGAAACAACTCGGCCATGAAACTCTGGCAAAAACGCATCACTTCATTGTCTGATTTACCCTTGGGGTCGAAATCCGATCCACCTTTGCCGCCGCCCATGGGCAAAGTCGTCAAGGCATTCTTGAACACTTGTTCAAATGCCAGGAATTTGAGGATGCCCAAATTAACGGAGGGATGGAACCGCAAACCACCTTTGTAAGGCCCAATAGCACTGTTCATCTCTACGCGGAACCCCCGGTTGACATGGATATCACCTTGGTCATCAACCCATGGGACACGGAAGTGAATGACCCGTTCCGGTTCCACCAGACGTTCCAGTATCTTGGCGCTTCGGTATTCCGGATTCTGGTCCATCACCGCCGATATCGTCTCGACGACCTCGGTTACGGCCTGATGAAATTCTCTTTGCTCAGGGTCTTTGTCTTTAACGAGCTGAATAATCTGGTTCATGGAGATGTCCTTTCCAAAAAAATTAAGAACTACCTTTAATAATACGAAACATACCGTTATTTTATGCAATATATGCTTAAAACAGCTTCATTGCGCTACCAGTATTACTCCGGTTGAAGTTCTTCCATCAACTTTTAGCGAAATGGATTCGACCAATTCTACACGGGCGACGAATTCCGTCTCCTGCTTCACCTTCTGCCGGATTAACCAATCCCAGTTAAAATGATCGGGTTCCCCCACGGTTACACTCAAATAACTGATGCCCAATGAAACCAGATTGTGAAAAAAATGGGTGCCGATGGAAGGTTCCACGTTGAGTTTCTCCGATACCGTCTCTATGATCGCCGCCACATTGGAAATATCCGCCCAGCGGACCGGAATCCCCAGCCATGGATCTGCAGAGCCCCATCGCCCCGGCCCCACCAGTAGATATCGGCGAAACCGGCCTTCGACATGAGCGTTGATCTCCGCCACCTGTCTGGCGATAGCGCGGGTTTTTGCAGGATCGAAATCATCGGGCTTGACGTATACAATCTCTGAGATGTGCTGACGGTCATGATTTCCCATGGCATGCCGGGTGTAGCAAAGCGACGCGCTTTGCTCTTCCGGGCTGATGGTGACCTTGACGTTTGCCTTGGAAGCCGTCATCGGGCGCATTTGAAGCAGATAAAACCGGGAAGCATTGTCTTTTGATGAAGCTATATCCGCGGCAAACTCCATTTCTACCGGCACATTCAAAGAGGCTTCTCCCAATGCGAGAAATTCAATCAAAATATTTGATAACGGGAAAAGATCATATTTGAGCACACCGGCAAATGTCAGCACCTTTGGCCCTTCGATTTGAGCGGTGTCCTTAATGCGGTGTTCAGCCAACACATACGTTCCAGCCAACTGTTTAACGGGAGCATCATCAACGGCATCATTGATCAATCGCCGAACGACATGGTCGCTGCCGTTGGTACCCAATGCATTTGGTGCATTCATCTGTAAAGCATAAAAACGACGCTGGGAATACGCCAACATCTGTTCCACACTGCTTCTTTGGAGCAAGCGTTTTGGATATTTCGGACAAAATCGTAAGGCCCTCTCTCCTGACACCACCTGCTTTCCCAATCCCAAGGCAATGGTGGCGACCCCCTCCTCCGGCTTCATACCCACCGGGGGGTAGTAATTGCGGGACTGAGCCACTCCTGAGATAGCCGGGTAGTAATAATTCCCATGGGACGTGCCCGCGACTTGTTGAATGATCACAGCCATCCGGCCGGTTTCTAATCGATGTCCAACCCGCTTGGCATAGGCCTTGGGTCCTTGATAAAATGTGGATGCAAAAACCAGCTTGATGGCTTGCACCAGGTTGTCCAGACGAATATCGGTGTCAGGCTGATCATTGGAAAGCATATATGTGTGGTATAAACCTGCATATGAATGGTTGCGGGCATCCTCAAACATTCCCGAAGAGCGCACTGCCAGAGGATATTGATGATCTTCCAAGTAGCTGCGAAGAGCGGTTTTAAGCTGGAGCGGCAAATGCCCCTTCAAGAATTCCGAAGCCACAAGTTCATCGGCAATATCTTCACGGCTCAAAGATGCCAAGCCATTTTCTGAAACAAAAGCAACAAATACCGAACTGGCAATAACCAATGTTTTGGGAATGCCGATTTTCACATCCGGGAAATCATCTTTTAATTGGGAGGATGTGTGCAACAATCCATGGAGAAAGGCCAAGCCCCTGGCTTTTCCTCCAAGAGATCCCTTTCCGATGACATGGAATCCGGATGGTGCATCGAATCTGAGGGTATAATCATCCATCGCCTAAACGAAAACTCTCTGCTAATCGCACATGACCGCTACAAAAGTCGGCAATTGCCACTTGAATTTTCTTGAACAATCAAGAAGGTCGAAATTTCAAAAGATTATATCACCACCGGTGATACAGGAAAAGGTTAAACGCCATCAACTTGGACACGAAACCCGATTTTTTCAATTCCTGCCGGTTCTATTGCTTGACGCCGTCGACCCACCATGACTATCCTACTGATTATCGATTATTCTACGGAGAACAAACAATGCGCATTGGTTTCATCGGTGCCGGAAAGGTGGCCACGGCTTTTGGCCGCTATCTGCACAGCAAAGGCCTATTTATCAGCGGATACTTCGACCGCCATCCGGAAAAAGTGGCCCATGCCGCCGGCAGCACCCAAAGCCGATCCTTTCCAAACGGCGCTGCGGTGGCAACCCAAAGCGACATCTTACTCATCACCACGCGGGACGATCAAATCGCCGACATGTGCCGTGAGCTATGCCGGCAAAATTGCATCGGACCCCGGCATCTGGTGGGGCACATGAGCGGGTCACATAGCTCAAGCATATTAGCCGAAGCCCGGCATCGAGGGGCGAAAGTCTTCAGCCTGCATCCGCTGCAGGCCTTTGCCGATGAAGAAAAAGCTTTGGCCGATCTGCCCAATACCTACTTCAGCATCGAAGGAGATAAAACCGGTCTGGAACCCATATTGGAGCTACTCTCCCAAATCGGCAATCCATATTTTACCCTATCCGCTGAATACAAAAGCCTTTACCATCTGTCTGCCTGTGTTTTATCCAACTATTTGGTGACCCTTATGGCGAGCGGCATCTGTGCTTTAGAAAACGCCGGCATCGATCCCCAGGAAGGCTTTCAGGCCATGCGTCCGCTCATTGACGGCACACTGGCCAACATTGCCCAATTGGGGCCGGCCCGCGCCCTCACCGGCCCCATCGCCCGTGGCGATAGGGGTACTATTGAAAAGCACTTGGAAGCCCTAAACAGGCAGGGCTTGGACGATATTAAATCGATCTATGTGTTTTTAGGGTTGAAAACCCTTGATCTAGCCACTAAAGAAACGCTGCAAGCAACGGATCAGGCGGCTGCGATCAAACAATTGTTGAAAAAGAAATAGAAAGGAATGCTATCATGGCTGGAACCCAATTTACGATCCAATCCTTCAAATCCGCCAAAGAAAAGGGCGAACGCATCACCATGCTGACCGCTTACGATTACACAACCGCCTCACTGCTGGATGAAGCAGGTGTGGATTGCCTGTTGGTGGGTGACTCGCTGGGCATGGTGATGTTGGGATACGAGAATACGCTCAAGGTAACCATGGATGACATGATCCACCACACCAAAGCAGTGGCCCGTGGTACTTCTAACGCTTTTTTGATCGGAGACATGCCTTTTCTCTCCTATCATGTCAGCACGGAAGAGGCCGTGCGCAATGCCGGCCGCTTGGTGCAAGAGGGCGGCGCACAAGCCGTCAAATTAGAGGGCGGCCAATCGATTATCGATAAAACCAGAGCTATTCTCAAAGCGCAGATCCCCGTTCTGGGTCATCTAGGGCTAACCCCTCAATCTGTGAACGCCATGGGAGGTTTCAGGCTGCAGGGCAAAGATCTGGAAACCGCCCGTAAAATTATCGATGATGCCTTATTGCTGCAGGATGCCGGTGTTTTTGGTATCGTGCTGGAGTGCGTCCCCGACGGTCTGGCCCGCATCATTACTGAAAAACTCGATATCCCTACCATTGGTATCGGTGCCGGTGCCCAGTGCGACGGTCAGGTATTGGTGATTCAGGATTTGCTGGGTATGTTTCGCCAGATGAGACCCAAGTTTGTCAAAACGTACACCTCCGGCGGCGACGCAACTGTTTCCGCTGTTAAACAATATATCGATGAAGTCCGCAAAAGTACCTTTCCTGCCGAAGAGCACACGTTCCACATGGATGAAGAATTGCTGGCAAAATTGCGTTAACCCCCTAAATTAGGTTTAATTGCCGTCTAAGAGAATGGAGCTTGGTTGAATGGAGATCATTGAAGCAAATAGTGAACTGCGCAAGGCCGTTAAAAAAGCCCGCCGGAAAGGGCAGTCCATTGGATTTGTACCCACCATGGGATACCTTCACGAGGGTCACCTGTCATTGATGCGCCAAGCCCGGCAGGACAATGACGTGGTTGTGGTGAGCATTTTTGTCAATCCCACCCAATTCGGCCCCAATGAAGATCTTGATGCCTATCCCCGGGATTTCGCGCGAGACAAAGCGCTGATGGCCGCGGAGAATGTGGACTTGGCCTATTTTCCAAGCATTGAGCAGCTTTATCCGGAAGGTTATACCACTTATGTGAACGTTGAAGGCCCCATGAGCCAGGTGTTGTGCGGAAGATCAAGGCCCGTCCATTTTCGCGGTGTCACCACCATCGTCACAAAACTATTTCATTTGGTGTCTCCGGACAGGGCCTATTTCGGTCAAAAAGATGCCCAGCAAGTAGCCATCATCCAACAAATGGTCAAAGACCTGGACTTCGACCTGGAAGTGGTTGTATGCCCTATCGTTCGAGAAGCCGACGGTTTGGCCATGAGTTCACGCAACACCTACTTGTCTCCTCAACATCGAGCCGATGCAGTGGTGCTCTCCCAATCGCTCTTTAAAGCACGGGATATGATCAGTAAAGGTGAACGCCAAGCTGAAGCGATTCTCCGGCACATCGAAGCAAACATTCGTGCAGTGCCGGACGCCGTCATCGATTACATCGCCATTGTGGATGCGCAAACCCTGTCAGACGTCTCTTGGTTGGATGGCGAAATCCTGATCGCTATAGCCGTAAAACTGAGCGGCACGCGATTGATCGATAATATTAGAATCAGGGTATAAAATGATGAACCATACCCTTATATCGAATCTCGTCGATAAACAAAGCAACTAGATCTTGGCAGAAACTCGTTCCCGAGGCCTCGTCCAACATTGAAATAGCCACGTTGCATTCTTTTCGCTTTTGATAAGGGCGGTCTGTGGTCATGGCGTCGAAGCAATCGGCAATACTGACGATTTTGGCGCTCAGTGGAATGGCATTCCCTTTAAGGCCAAAAGGGTAGCCCCGGCCATCCATGCGCTCATGATGAAAGAGCACGGCATCGGATATGGTCTTGCCGCAGGCGACTTTTTTCAGCAGCGCAGCACCAATGATGGGATGATGGCGCACCTCCCAAAGCATCTCTTGAGACAGCGCCGCCTTTTGGTTGCTGAAAATCCGATCACTCAACGCCAGTTTGCCTACGTCGTGCAGCATTCCACCCATGGTCACCTGCATCACTTCCTGCATGGGAAGACCTGCGCGAATGGCCAATCTTTTAGAATAGGCCGCCACACGGTGGGCATGGGCATGGGTATACTTATCTTTCAGTCCCAACGCAGATGCCATGAGCAATAGAGCGCGTGTATCGTTGCCAAAAGTGGGGGTGGGAACCGTCAACGCCTCTGCAGCCTGAGCCATGGGGAGTTTCCTCTCGATTGAGCGGGTCAACAACTAGTTGTTAGAACAGCATCGAACACCTATGCCAATCTTAAACAGCTTTCTTCTATAGAGAAACAAATGGCTTCTGTCAATTTGAAATTGAGTATTAAGTTTTAAAATCTTACGAATGACGCGCTCTTCGAGCAAGGTCCGCGTATATCTTTAAAGTCTGCTGTCGGGTCGCTGAAAGCGCGCCGCGGTTGTCTATCACGATGGTGGCGCGGCGGCATTTTTCCGCCATGGGCATTTGGGCGTCCAAACGCGCTCTGGCGGCGTTCAAGTCAATACCGTCTCTGAGCATCAACCGCTTGAGTTGAAGCTCAGGAGGGGTATATACAACGATGATCTCCGCCAATCCTTCGGTCATACCCGTCTCCAGCAATAGGGGGATGTCTTGAATAACCACGGCATGGGGTGTGGTTCTCCTCAACCTTAACAATTCCCGATTGATTTGCAATCGCACATGGGGATGAATGATCCCTTCCAATTGCCGGCGCAGCCGCCTATCGTTGAAAACCAGTTCCCCGAGCGAGGATCGATCTATGGTGCCGTCGGAATGGATCACATCATCTCCGAAAGCTGATTGAATGGCTTTCCATGCAGGCAATCCCGGCGCCGCCACCTGGCGGGCGATGATATCCGCATCGATAATTTGCGCCCCCGCTTTTTGAAAAAATGCGGAAACAGTTGATTTTCCTGATGCAATTCCACCTGTTAAGCCGGCTACAAGCAATGCGTTGTCCTATTGAAAAAATACCCGATATCTTATAACTTGTTATCAGTTATGCACCATTTTCATGCATGTTCCCCGCAAAAGCAAGCAGTTACATACGGCCCATCGAGAAAGGTATTCTGCCGATTGATAAGATGGCGGAGCGAAGCGATCTCATCATTGGACGTTCGATGTTGGACGTTCGATGTTCATCGTTCAATAACGTTATACCCTCCGAACCCTGCTTTGAAGGCAAAGCCAATGGTCTCAGACCTGACCCTGAGGACCAGGTTTTAATGATGCAATAAAAAGGTCATTTCCATGGTGGAAGCGGAAGTCAACGTCATCGGGACGACCCACGCAGGCATCGGCGCTTATCTTCCGGGTCTGTGGGGATTGCCGGATGCCATTTTGGAGGCCACCGCATTTCACCATCCGCCCGACAAAAAACACAAATTCGTCTTTACAACTTTTTGTCCATCCTTTATAAGCCTTCGTCACAAACCTATTTATAAGAACGTAAATAAACGTATACATAGAGGTAGGCATGCCACAACGGACCATCCTTGTCCTGGCGACCCATAATCATGGGAAAACAAATGAAATCATAGGGTTGCTGAAAGATTACCCCGTCGATATCCGCAACCTCGATGACTTCGGCCCCATTCCGCCCATCGTTGAAGATGGGGAGACGTTCGAGGCCAATGCCTACAAAAAGGCAAGTTTAACAGCACGTTACCTTGGATTTCCGGCTTTGGCGGATGATTCCGGATTGGTGGTTGATGCGCTGGATGGCGCTCCAGGGGTTCTTTCGGCGCGCTATGCGGGTGACGATGCGACAGACGAGCAACGTTGCCAAAAATTACTGGATGCGCTTGGCGATACGGAAAATCGAAAGGCCCGTTTTGAATGTGTCATCTCACTGGCTGTCCCCACCGGACCGGCCCTTACCTATGAAGCCCGATGCGAAGGCTTAATTGCCCGTCAACCGGCCGGCACCAATGGATTCGGTTATGATCCCATCTTTTTCTATCCTGAATTAAACAAAACGTTTGCGGAACTGACCATGGAAGAAAAAAGCCGGGTGAGCCACCGCGGAAAAGCCCTTTTCGAATTCTGCTCAGAATTCGAAAAGGTCATGGTGTGGCTTGAACGCCACACGCCGCCCACCGAACCCTTGGGGTGCATGGGAGGCGCAAATGATGGCTGATCCCATCAAATCCAATCCTATTTGCCGTAAATTCGATGAACCGCACCCTGTTTAACAGTGATTTTCATAAAGGAGTCGTAAATGAAATTTGGACAAGGAATCCACATCGTTGAAGAGATCGGAAAGGTCAGGACGGCCGATGCTGCTTTACCACTGCTCAAAGAAAAAACGGACGCTGAACATTTTCAACGCATTCAATTCATTAAAGACCGGCATTTATTGCGAATCATTGCCAATGCGGTTGTGATGTGCCAACCGGACAGCGTTTACGTCAACACCGGCTCGGATCAGGACAAACAGTTCGTGCGTGATTTGGCCATCCAAAAAAATGAGGAAACCCCACTTGCCATGGAAGGGCACACCATTCACTATGATCTCAAAGAAGAGCAGGGCCGCATCATCGATCGTACGTATTATATCGCCAACGATGATGAACTGGTGAGTTCGTTGGCCCTGCGCATGTCCCGAAAGCAAGCCCTTGAGACCGTTCAAAAAGGCATGGGGGGCATCATGGCCGGCATGATAATGATTGTGGGTTTTTATTCCCGAGGTCCGGTGGGCGCCCAAGTGGCCAATCCGGCCATCGAAATTACCAGTTCCGCCTATGTCGCCCACAGCGCCGAATTGCTCTACCGCAACATCTACGCCGATTTCGAGAAAGAGGTGGAACGGGCCGGTCATTGCTACACCAACATCCACAGCGAAGGTCTCAATCGCCCCGAAGACCTGCCCAATGCCAGGGTATTGATGGACCGGGCCTGGCGCACCACCTACAGTTTCAACTGCACCTATGCCGGCAACACCTTGCTGCTGAAAAAGGGCAACCACCGATTCAGCGTGGACCGCTCGGTTTACGAAAAACGGGCCTTTGAGCTGTCCGAGCACATGTTCATTACCGGCATCGACGGCCCCAACGGCAGGGTCACCTGGGTAACCGGCGCCGCCCCCAGCGGCTGCGGCAAAACCACCACGGCCATGGCCGGCAACCACTTTGTGGGAGACGACCTGGCCCAGATGTGGATCGCTCAGGACGGCACCGTTCGTTCCATCAACCCGGAAAACGGAATCTTCGGTATCGTGGAAGACGTCAACCAGGAAGGTGATCCTTTGCTGATGAAGTGCCTGCGGGAACCCGGTACCGAAGTGATTTGGTCCAATGTCCTCATCGACGACGAGGGCAAGCCCCATTGGGTCGGCAACGGCGAAACCCCGCCTGAAAAAGGACGCAATTTTCAAGGCGAGTGGTTCAAAGGAAAAACCGATGAAAAAGGCAAGCTCGTGCCCCTGTCCCATCCCAACGCCCGTTGCACCTTGACATCTTCGTCCCTGGGAAACTACTCCGAAGAGGCGGAAAATCCGGCCGGGGTGGAGACCCGCGTGATCACCTACTCCGGCCGGGACAGCGATACCATGCCGCCGCTATGGGCCGCCAAAGACACCGATCAGGGGGTGGTTATCGGCGCCTGCATTGTATCCGCCGCCACCGCCACCGAAGTGGGGGCCACCGGCGTCAAACGCGCCCCCTGGGCCAATGCGCCCTTTATCCCCGGTGCTTTGGGCGATTACATGGACGCCCAGTTCAATTTCTTCGGCAGTGACAAAATCGCCCCTGAAAAAAGACCGGTCATGGCCGGCCTCAATTATTTTCTCACCCACGAGGCCCGGGGCGGAAAAGACAAAAAATTACTGGGGGAAAAACGCGATGTAAAGGTCTGGCTGGCCTGGCTGGAGCGCAGGGCGCACAACGATGTGGAGGCCATCGACACCCCCATCGGATATCTTCCCAAATACGACGATCTCAAAACCCTGTTCAAAGAGATTATCAACAAAAATTACAGCCAGGAGCTTTACAACAAACAGTTCTCCCTCTATGTGGACAACATCGTGGCCCGCATCGATCTGCAACTGGAAGCCTACGGCAAGGAGGAGAACCTGCCGGCCAAGCTTTTTGAAATTCTGAAAGAACAAAGGAAAGGTTTGATGGCTTTGAAAGATACGGTCGGCCCCATCGTTTCACCCGCGCAACTGGAGGTTCGAGCGGCTGGCAACTAGAAACCATATGTTGCAACCGAAACCACAGGCGCCGGAGGGCCTTGCACATAAAAAAGAGTCACCAGCAATTGTGGTGACTCTCTTAAATAAACTCCTTGTAATGGCCTCGGCCAAGGCCATCAAGGGCAACTGGCCTGACGCTTCAGACCAGCTTTTCTATAACTTGTTACACGTAGCAAGCAGAGGGCCTTATGTCAAGCGGCAACTCAGGATATTGCCGCAGACAGAAAGGAGTCGCGATGATCTTTATATCAGTTCTGCAGTGGATTTTTCACTGGATAAAGAGTCTGCAGAACTCGCTTAAAAAGCTAATAATTCGTATTATCGTGGTTATTAAACTGAATTAAAATATGTTTGCATCAACGGCCCCAGTTGTCCCATCTCTGGGGCCGCTCATTTACCAACCATTTGAAAAGAACCCTTGTTCCAAAGTTTAATCAACTGGTACTTGTTGTTAGCGCTAACGATTTAAATTGTATAATCAATTTTAGAGTCCTAGCCTCAAACAAAAAAACGCTCCATACGCCTTGGGCCCTGACGCTGAACCATGAACTCTGAACCATGAACCATGAACGAATATAATGCCCAAAACGTCCATCATAAAAGTCCTCTTCAGCCGTCGCATGGCGGTGGCGCTGATCATGGGCTATGCAGCCGGCCTGCCTCTGGAACTCACCAGCTTTGTCCTCAAAACCTGGATGCGTGAAGAAGGGGTGGATTTGGCCGTCATCGGTTTGTTTGCTTTGGTGGGGTTGCCATACACGCTTAAATTTCTGCAAGCCCCCCTGCTGGACCGCTTCAGCCTGGCCGCCTTTGGCCGGCGACGGGGCTGGATGCTCATTTTCCAGTCGTCCCTCATGCTGTCCATCTTCTATCTAGGCCGGACCAACCCGGCAAAAGCTCCATGGCTGGTGGCACTGGCGGCTTTTTTTGTCACCCTCTTCAGCGCCTCCCAGGACATCGTCATCGATGCCTACCGTCGAGAAGACCTGGCGGATGAAGAACTGGGCCTGGGATCATCCCTTTACATCGCCGGCTACCGCATCGGCATGCTGCTGGCGGCCGGGGGGGGACTGATTCTGGCCGATCACATGCCTTTTGCCTGGGTGTATGCCTTGATGGCCGGGTGCCTGCTGCCGGGATTGATCACCACCTTGCTCACCCCCGAGCCCCCCACGCCGTTCGGCACGCCCAAAACCATGAAAGAGGCGGTCATTGAACCCTTTGTGGAATACTTCAGCCGCTCTAATGCGATTTGGATACTGGCCTTCATTCTGCTTTACAAAATCGGCGATACCATGGCCAGTTCGATGACGGCCCCCTTTTATGTGGACCTTCAATTCACAAAAACCGAAGTTGGCGCCCTGGTTAAACTGGTTGGTTTCTGGGCCATTATCAGCGGCGGGTTCATCGGCGGACTTCTGATGCTCAAACTGGGTATCAATAAAAGCTTGTGGATCTTCGGGGTGTTGCAGGCCGTTTCCACAGCCGGCTTTGCCGTTTTAGCCCGGATGGGACATAACATCTCCATGCTGGCCGTGGTCATCGGCTTTGAAAACCTCAGCTCCGGCATGGGAACGGCTGCCTATGCCGCTTTTATGGCCAGTATCACCAACAAAAAGTTCACAGCTACCCAGTATGCGCTCTTGACCAGCTTGATGGGCATCCCCAGAGTGGTGGCCTCATCCGGGACAGGGTTTATGGCGCAATTCATGGGATGGACCGGTTTTTTCATTTTCTGCACCCTGATCGCGGTTCCGGGAATGCTGCTGCTTTTAAAGTTTGCGCCGTGGCAAGCAAAGGATCGTTGATTTCTTTTTAAACAAACCATCCTTTCCTATTGAGATCATTGAGATTTGCATTATATTAGGCCCTATTGAAACAACAAACGGCGATCGTAACCGATGAATGACGAAACAAACGCTCTAAAAAAACAAACACGTGAAAAAACGCTGGCCCAAGACCGGCGCACTATTTTGAACCTGCCGCCTGAGAAGGCGCTGGATGCCATTACGGAGCATCCTTATCCGGTGACCTTGGTTCAATCCATGTCCGAGGAAGATCTCTATTTTCTCGTGCACCACATCGGTCCGGAAGATGCCCTTGCGGTCCTGGGCCTGGCTTCAAACGAACAGTGGGAGTATATGCTGGACATGGAGGGGTGGGACCGGGATCAGATGAACACCCACCAGATGACCCGATGGTTGGACCGTCTGCGCAAAGCGGATGCCGACCGGTTCACCCGCTGGATTTGCAATGATAAGCAGGACGAGATGGCCTTGTACCTGTCTCGGAACGTCGAGCTGCACATCCGCGAATACGAGGAGGACCCGGGAGAGGTCGGTGACGATTTCTTTAGCGAAGATCAAACCTGTTACGTCCGACTGCGCCCCTACCCCAAGGCGCAGAAAAAAAGCCAGGAAGAGCGAGATCTTTTTATCAAGGATCTGCTCAATCGCATCAGTGTTTATGATTTCACGCTATACCGCAATTTCCTGCTGACATCCACGAGCATCATACCTTCCGAAGCCGAAGAAGAGCTATTTCGCCGGCGCAATGTGCGCCTGGCAGAAAAAGGATTGCTGCCCTTTGACGAAGCCATAGGGGTTTACCAACCGCTCAAAGCGGCCGACCTGCTGAATCGCAAAACCAAGGCCGAGGCATATGACGGCCGTATCGTGGACACCATCCCATTTCCCATCTTCCCGGAAGAGCCTTCAGAGGATGCCAACCTGTTTTCCCAAACCCTGGCACAGATCCACGACGAAGGGGCACTGCAAAAACTGCAAGCCGAATTTGCGGGACTTTGCAACCAAGTCATTTCAGCCGACCGGCATCACATTCGTGACAAGCATGCGCTATCGAAGATTGTCCAGAAAGTCAGCGACTATATCTCCATAGGACTGGAAAAAACGGCCATGGAAACAGAGGGAAAGCCCCCCTACGCCAATGCCAGCCTGATCCAAAAGCACCTGTTGTCGGATATTTTCAGAGTGGGCTACGGCTGCGCCCTCGCTTTAAAGTGGCGCGCCCAAAAATGGCAACACGCCAGTTGGTATGCGAACGAAGGATTACCCTTGAGCTTTTGGGGTGAAACATTGATGGGGGTGCTGGGCGGCTTGTTGATCAAAAAACCACTCTACTACGATAATTATGTGACAGGGGTTCTCTATCGTGAGTTCGCCTCACTGGAAGATATCCAGGAAACCGAGACCCGATTAAGCCACGTGATTGCCTTTGACGACCTGCTTTCGCTGATGAACGTGGTAATCAGCCCTCAACAAAACGAGGGGCTGATCACCTACGAAAACGTCCTGCTAACCTTGTGGGCCAACCACCATCTGAATATTGAGGGAAAGAAAAAAGCTCCCCGGCCGCTGACCATGGACCAGTTCCGCCGGCTCTTCGATGAGCTGTGGGTGCCGGATACCGAACCCCGAAAAATCACCGACACCATGCGGGAACTGTTCCTTGGCTGGCTGGAGACCAGCAGCGGGTTGGCGGCCGATGATATTTCAGAACGCATGGCTCCGGCATTGGAGCAATTGTTCGTCCATATCGAAAGTGAATTGGGCAGGGTGAAGAAGAAAGATTTGGACCCGCGGTTTATTTCGATGTTTTTATTTAAAGCGCCAACATAATCGGCGCATGGCGATTAAAGGGTTAAGGTGAAAACATGACGACCCGGGGCATCCAATTTCTCAAACAAAATCGCATTACACATCAAACGGTCAAGTACGACCACAAAGAAAAAGGCGCCGAGTATGCAGCCCGGGCTGTTGGTTTTCCCCTGGGTCAGACCATTAAAACCCTGGTGGTGGCCTTGGACAGCCATCGATATGCATTGGTCATGATGCCCGGAGACCGTCAAGTCTCCATGAAAAAGGTAGCCAAAGCCTGCAACGCCAAACGCGCCGCCATGGCCGACACGACCACTGCCCAGCGTCTAACCGGTTATTTGGTAGGCGGCATCAGTCCATTTGGAACAAAAAACCCTCTCAAAGCCGTCATGGACGCCTCCCTGCCCCCCAATGAGGCCGTCATGATCAACGCCGGCCAACGCGGCATCATGGTCAAAATCGCCCCCGGCGACATCATCGATATTCTAAAAGCCGACATAGCCGATCTGGCCCAGTAAAGCATCCAGGGCAGTGAACCGCAGAATATCGAACAAGGAATGTTGAGTGCCGAAGTGTGGAATCGCTGCGCTCTGCCATTATGATTGTAAATGACAGAATACCTTACTTCGATATTCTGCGGTTCCTTGTTCGATATTGGACATTCCATATGCCCCATAGAAGGACCAGGTTTAAATAATGCAATAAATGGGTTTGGGCTTGTCGATCCACCAACAAGGATAGTATACTTGAATAAACGATCGGCCAAAGGAGTCATGCCCATGATCGGCAATATCGAACAATTGAACATCGTTCGCCTGGGAGCGGTATTGACCTACAGCACACTGCAAGAGATCGGCCTCCATATTATGAAAGCCTTTGGCGGCATCATTACCGACGTTCAATTGTCCCATCACGATACGCCGGTTACCCAAAGCATCGACGCCTATCTATTAACCATGGTCCTGGAAATGGAGTTTGGCGGCCACACCTTGGGAATCACCGACGCCGACCTTAAAACACAGGACGATGACGCATTCTACAACACCATTATCGGCGGTAAAAATCCCAGCAACGATGTGGCGGTGGTCTCCACCCGGCGGCTCAGCCCGGCGCGTATCGTCTCCGACAGTGACTATAAACTGCTCATTAAACGGACCCTCAAGGTGGCTCTGCATGAGATCGGCCACAATTTGGGTCTCACCGACCACGCCGACTTCCATTATGGTCCCGATGGCGCCCTATGCCCCATGAGCAAAGGCGAAACCAACCGTTTTGGATATCAGGGATATGTTCGGGCTGTCGTGGACGGCCGCGGACTCGTATTTTGTGATGATTGCCGCTATTTTCTAAATACGGTACATGGCAGCCACCCTGCCGTGCATACAACACCTGCATCGAATTGAACCATCATCATCCGATCGGCGGTTCACCCTGAAATTGATGGGCTACGGAATTGATGAACCCTATTCGGCCTTTCATATGGATATCGGCATGGATACTGCTTTCTACAAGTATATCAGGAAGTTGTAATCCAATATCCGAAACCCGCAATGCATCGCCGCCCTTCTCGTTGGACGGGCGGCAGTCACTGACACTGGTCAGCTTAAATATCCGTGTGGGATATGGCGCCCATGATCGCGGTGTCAGCCCGACCAAACTCAAAAACAAACCCAAAAGGTTGAGGCCTATTATCGCTGCTATCCGTTCCGTGGAGCCTGATATCGTGGGTTTGCAGGAGGTGCTGGGTCATGATCAGGCCCGCCGGTTGGCCAAAGCATTGAATATGAATGTAGCCTATGCCCATCATCCCACATACAGTCCTTACGGCCCCTGGTGGGGAGTGGCAATCCTGTCCAAATACCCCATTTCCAAAGCGCAAGGCTTTCAAATCAGCTCCGGCGCCGGTAATACAAAATCCGCATTGATATGTGCCGTACAAATCGGCGGCCGCACCATGCATTTTGTAAGCATCCACAAAGACAGGGATCTTGAGGATGGCGGCTCTTTCAGAAAAATCATGCAAAAAATTGAACCGGTGAAGGGCCCGGTGGTGCTGATCGGCGATCTGAATATGTCTCCCTTTGATTTGCGGCTGAACATTTTAAAAAAGCGATTCCGGGACAGCGCCGAAGGCATCGAGAGCGTCAGTGCTATAGAGGCCCGCAGTACAGGTACTTTTTTGGGTATAGGCCGCATCGACTACGTGCTGGTGGACCCGAAATATTTCCATGTACTGGATGTTGGGTTGGTAGACCGGAAATATTGGGACGCCTCCGATCATTTGGCCTATTGGGCCAAAGTGGTTCCCAAGGCGACACCCTGATGTTAAGCCCCGGCGCTATGGACGATATTTTTCAGAAATAATTTCGACATCGATATTAAATGTCAAAATCCAAATGTCAAATGGCGGATGGGGACCGATTGAATATAAAATCGGCAGAATACATTCATTTGGCATTTGGGCTTTGACATTGGGATTTGAAGGGGGGTTGCGGTATCGGCTATCATGCAGCCACACCCGTTTTACAAAGTGCTACAGGCATACAACACTTGCGCGGAGGGGAGCCATGGCCACATTTGCAGACGGCAAGATACAAGCATATACCGGACCGGCCGAACTGGGGGCCACCGACAATCTGGAAACGGTTATCACAGATTTTATCAAAAACGCCAGGCACACCCTGTTTATCGCCGTTCAAGAGCTGGATTCCGAACCCATTGCCCAGGCCATCATCGACGCTCGATGGAGGGGGGTGTCGGTGCGAATGATCATCGAACAGGATTATATTGCCAGGGATGAGCCCCCCCCGGCCAGCCCCAGGCACGGCGAATCTAAATCCGAAGCTATTAAACGCGTCCAGTGGAATGAATACCGCCGACCCAAAAACGTTAAAACCAATCGGGATATTGTGGCGGCGTTGCTGCGCAACGCCATTGATGTCAAGGCGGATTACAATCCTAAAATCTTCCATCAAAAATTTATCATTCGTGATTTTGAGGGAAAAAGCCGGACCACGTCGGCCGTTCTTACCGGATCGACCAATTTCACTTTCACCGGCACCCATAAGAACTACAACCACATTGTGGTTTTCAACGACTACCGCATATGCAGAGCTTATCTTTTAGAGTTTGAAGAGATCCGCTCCGGAAACTTCGGTGCATTGAATCTGAGAGAGAACAAGATCCCGTCGACCTATAACCTGAACCACGTTCCAGTACGCATTCTCTTCTCTCCGGATGATTCGCCGGAGTTGGAAATCGTCAAGCAGATGCTCAAATGCCGACGACGCCTGGACTTTTCCATTTTTACGTTTGCCACGTCATCCGGCATCGACGATGCCATGGCCATTTTACGCGCTGCCGGGCGGCGGGTGCGCGGTGTTTTCGACCCTGGCCAGGGCCTAAAAAACTGGGCGGCCACCCACTGGCTGCATGATGAGGGAATTGAGGTTTACTTTCCTCGCAAAACGCCGGAATTCGG